>JBNJDM010000036.1:0-24271 GCA_051744925.1 Thermodesulfobacteriota bacterium
AAACCATGCGATTCTTGGGACTTTATCTTCTGATTTTGATCTTTGATTGGCTTTGTATTCTTCATATCTTGATTTATAGACCTCTGCTATTTTTTCTGTACCCCATGTCTGCATTAAATTAGCAGCATAATCTAGCTCTTTGATTCCTTTTTCTGCAGAAGTTCTATCATATAATGTTATATTATTGCCTTCATGCATCCATTTTCTGGCTTCATTGCTCCATTTACATGCACTTAAGAGTTTTTCCTGATCAAGCTCAAGCCCTGTATGCTTTGTTACAAATTGTATCATTTCATAAAATTGTTCAGTTACATAATCTATGGCTTCATCTATTCTTTTCTGGTCTTTTTCATCTTTTTTGTTAAGTTCCAGATCATATATTCCATAAGGTATATCAAGAATAAATTCAGGTCTTTTATAAATTTCTGAAGCAAGTTCTGCATATTTTGCAGACGGATCACATAAATGCGTAGATGTGAGCAAAATATCAGGAGTAGGGAAAATATCTTCAATTACACCGCCTGCAACTGTTTTCATAAAAGAGCATAAGTCTCCTGAAAAATTATTAGCTTCAGCAGTTTCTATTCTTTCAACCGCAGCTCCCGACATAGCAAGCTGGGATGCTACCATTTCGGTCGTATATGGAATAAGATTCATTGCATACATTATTTCTGTAGGCACAAACAAAGATCTCCAGGCAACATGATGATATTCATAGTCACCTGAAGTATTCATATTGTAAGCATTAAAAAACTGTTCAGCATTTACATAACCCCTTTTTGCAGAAGGGCTTAACTCGTTAAAATCTGAAGCAAAAGCCATTTTAACAGCATCAGAAGGAGGTATGTCTTCCAGTCCGTTGACCTTAAGAAAATTTACAAGCTGCTCTTTTCTGTGATCTGTGTTTTCCTGTTTTATCTGATCTGCAGTATTCATTGGTTTTTCTTTCTTCTTTTTTTAAGTCTTTTAATAAAAGAATGTATTTCCCGTTCATTTATTTCAGAGCTTATATCACCTTCAATTACTTTAATCGGTATTTTAGATGAATTGTTGTTTTTTAAAAGAGCCCACTGCATCTGCATATTTGCGCAAAATTTCATTGAGAAATATAAAATACCGTCAACATTATATTCTTCAGCAAGACCCGAAATCTCATCTATACCTTCTCTTGCCTTATCTCCAAGCATTCTGGGGCAGGGCGTTTTTTCAAGATACATTTTTGCAAGTTCTTTATACGGATCACTATCCGGGTCAGATTCATCAGCAAAAGCTCTTATACCTGTACACATGTTTTCAACAACTGATAGTCCGCCTGAATTTTCTATTGTTTTTATAAGAGAACTATTGCCCGGACCACCAATTATCATAACTCTTGGAAGATTATTTGGTTGAGAAGCATCTTTTTTTGATTCATAAAACTCATAAGCTTTTTTGCTGAAATTTTCAGGATCAGTTGAAAAATACTCAGACATGAGCTGTTCAATTTCTGTACCCGTTACTGCTGTGTCTTCTTTTTTTCTCAGATCGTCAATTTTTTTAAAAGTTTCTCTGATTTTGTTGTACTTTTCAATAGACTTTCTTATAGCATCTTCTGAAATTTCACCGTATTTGTTTTCCAAATCTTCTTTCATTCTTTTAATGCCGCCTGCAAAAAATTTAATGCTCGAATCTGAAACAACTTTTGGTATATCAAGGATATGAATGAGTTCAGGTTTTATTTCATGCTGTCTAAACTCCCACCCGTCACTTAATCTCCTCATACATTCACATGAGTGTGCTATAACAACACCGCTTAAATCATCATACTTGTTTGTTAATGCACCGCCCATGCATGATCTCACATATGAACACATAGAATCACCCAGAAGTACATCTTCATGTTCAGCTCCTGAATCATATTTAATACCAGCGGGCAAAGTTCCTGCTGCATCTATAATTTCAACAGGTGTATAACTGCAGAACCATCCTGTTTTTTCCAAATTAACCCCCGAAATTTACTTTTAATTCCTGATTTCCGTTAGATAACGGAGTAGTATAGTATTTTTCACATGCGTATAATGTTTCAATTATTTCACTGTCTTTATGCAGATGAACAAGGTCGCAAATTATCTTTCTTCCGCAATTTAATTCTTCAGCTCTTGTACACTCAGTAAACTCGGAGTTAATCCTGCATATTGTATCTATGCCTCTGAATTTAACATTTTCCACGGATTCTTCCCTGGCAAAAAGAGCCATTCCGATTGCACCCATAACTTTATGGTACATAGGAATATAAAGCTCAATATTTTCCCCTCTTGCTTCATAAAGAAGCGTTTCAAGTTCTTTTTTTACACCAATATTAGAGGCAACTCCTCCCTGGAAAGCTATAGGAGTTTTAAGTTTTTTCTTATTTATTCCAAGGGTTGAATAAAAGTTCATTGCAAGGGATCTGTGAAGGCCTGCTATTATGTTTTCCTTTGTATTTCCTTTTGCCTGTTCAGCGATTAAATCGCGACCGGCAAAAACTGTACACATACTTGAAAAAGCGTAAGGTTTTTTTGCTTTCAAGCCTCTTTCGCCGAATTTCTCAACAGGGATCCCTAGTCGGTCAGCCTGAGCATCAAGAAAAGCTCCTGTACCTGCCCCGCATTTTTTATTCATCCCTGCTTCGTCAAGCTCACCATCTTCTATATACATTACTTTGGAGTCCTGGCCTCCTATATCAAAAATAACCTGAGTATCAGGAAGCAGGTGAAGAGTAGCTTCGGCATGAGCGTCAAGTTCGGTTTCATATACATCAGCATTAAGAAGAGATGCTGATATTTCATGACCGCTTCCTGTTACACCGGAGCCGAGTATTTCTGTATTTGCAGGAAGTTTTTCAGACAGTTTAAGAAAAGCTTTTTTGATATTATTTATAACATCGCCTTCTGTAAGTGTATATTCGGTTTCAAAAATTATTCCGTTTAAATCAACAAAAGCAATATTTATAGAAATTGAACCTGCATCAAGACCTATATAACCTTTTATGGAATCTTCCCATTTACCTGAATCCAGAGGATATGCATAAACTTTTTTGTTTTTGTAAAAATATTTATAAACAGGTTGATTCAAATTTTTAATGAAATTATCTAAATAGCTTAGATCTTCACCGCTTTCAGGATCAGAAAAATCGGTTTTAATCCATAAATTAGAGTAATCAGTTACAAATTCAGTTAATTCACCTTTTTTATTGTAAAAATTTAACTCATTCTGATCTTTTGATTCAGTAAAATTACGGTTTCTGAAAAAAGATATCAACTCAGAAACTGAGTCCCAGGCATTATTTATTCTTTGCTCACCAGTTTTTAAAAATGAAAATGGTATTCTGTAAAAGGTTTGTGATGAATTGTCAGGCAGGTAGAAAAAATTTTTTGAAATTTTTTTCAAATTTTTTTTTTCCATTTTAATATTCCTTTTCTTCTTGGCTTAAAAATAAGATCTATTTTTTTAAAGCATGCAACTGGTTGACCAGTTGGGTGTTTAAAAAAAAAGAGCCGTTTACATAAACAGCTATTTTTAAATTAACAGATAGTAAAGTAGTGTCAAGCATTAAAATTTAAAGTAAATGATTGCAGGTTATACTTGTAAATACTGTTTAAATATGTAAATAATATATATTATACAACATAATTATCTTATATTTATAAATATTTTTTATTAATTTATAAGATTTAGTTCCCCTTTTTTTTACTTCAGATCAAGATTTATTTCTTTAATCATTCAATAGGATCTGATTATAAAGACAGTCTTTAACTCAGATAAAGGTTTTTTAAATGCCTGGATTTTTTTTATTTATAATTGGTGAATCTTTTAATTATATTTGGTTTCTAAACGAAAAATTCAGATTTTCGGCTAAATAAATTACCAACTCGTCACGCTCACATATTTTAAGCTTGCAATTTATAAAATCAGCATATAAAATAAATAGTTTGCCAATAAAGGCATTTTAAAAACTATTTAATAAAGAGAAAAGTATTAATGAGCTTTGAAAATTTAGGTTTAAGCGAAAATGTATTAAAAGCGGTTAAATTAATCGGTTTTACTGAACCGACTCCAATTCAGCAAAAAACAATCCCCGAAATTTTAAACGGTAACAAAGATCTTATAGGTTTAGCTCAGACAGGAACAGGAAAAACTGCTTCCTTTGGTCTGCCAATGATTGAACTTATAGATTTTAACATAAAAAAAGTCCAGGGGCTTATTATCTGTCCAACAAGGGAACTTTGTGTTCAGATAGCAAATGATCTGACTGATTTTACAAAATTTGTTAAAGGATCATCCATTGTTTCAGTATACGGTGGCGCAAGCATTGGTACTCAGATTTCATCCCTTAAAAAAGGGGCCAACATTGTTGTTGCAACTCCGGGTCGTCTTCACGATCTCATAAGAAGAAAAAGCATTGATTTATCATACGTAAAATATGTTGTTCTTGATGAAGCAGACGAAATGATGACCATGGGTTTTAAGGAAGATCTTGATGTTATTCTTAGCAAGACTCCTCCTGAGAAAAGAACCTGGCTTTTTTCTGCTACAATGCCAAAGGAAGTGGCCAAAATTACAGATAATTATATGGACAATCCTGTTGAAATAGTAGCAGGTAAGAAAAATGCACTTGCACAAAATATTGAGCATCTATGTTATTGTGTAAAAGAAAGAAACAGATATGATGCTTTAAAAAGAATAATCGATTTTTATCCTGATATATACGGTCTTGTTTTTTGCAGAACGAGGAACGAAACTGGAGAAGTTGCTGAAAAGCTTATAAAAGACGGTTATAACGCTGAAGCTCTTCATGGCGATCTCTCCCAGTCACAGCGTGATGCAGTTATGAGGCGTTTTAAGAAAAAAGATCTCGATTTTCTTGTTGCAACAGATGTTGCTGCCAGGGGGATAGATATTGATGATGTAACTCATGTTATAAATTACAATCTGCCTGATGATGCTGAAGCATATACTCACAGAAGCGGAAGAACTGCAAGAGCAGGAAAATCCGGGATTTCACTTGTTATTACAACTCCTGCTGAAAGAAGAAAAGTTGCTGCTGTGGAAAACAGATCAGGTGTAAAATTTAAAAGTGAAAAAGTTCCTTCAGGTACTCAGGTTTGTGAAAAACAGCTTTATTCTCTGGTAGACCGTTTTAAGTCTGTGGATATAAATGATGAAGAGATTTCCAAATTTATTGAACCAGCATATAAAAAGCTGAAAGCTCTTACTAAAGATGAGCTTATCCAGAGATTTATATCTCTAGAATTTAACCGTTTTCTTACTTACTACAAAAATGCTGATGATATTAATGTTGATGCTTCTTCAGCAAAGTCAGGAAAACCTGGAAAATCCGGAAAAGCTTTTGCAGGAAGAGGAAAGTTTGAGAATGGACGTACTTCGAGACTTTTTATAGGTGCCGGTAAAATGGACAACCTTAACAAAGGTGCTATAATCCGACTTGTATGTGACAAAGCTGGTATTAAATCGAATCACATTAAAAAAATCGATATATTAAGAGAATTTTCTTTTTTCGAAGTTGAAGCAAACTATGCAGATGTAGTTATTTCTTCAATGAAAAATGTTAATTTTGACGGGAAAAAAGTTTCAGTTTCTATGTCCAAAAGTAAAAGAAACTAATTTTTTAAAAAGCCTGTCATTTTAATATGCCGGGCTTTATTTTTTTAAGAACCTGACTAGAAAAAGTAGTTCCATACCGCAGAGTATTCCAGTTCGTCTGTTTTCCTGATGTTTTCATAGCCTAGTTCAAATGTAAGATGGTTGTTTGTACTTAGTTTATAATTTGCTGAAATATCAGACTCAAACAACGAATGCTTATCATCTCCAATAAATCTCAAATACCTTGTGCTAACATTTAATTTTATATTATCTGTAAGCATTCCAAAAACCCCGGCTGAAAGACCTGCTCCAATATTAAAACTGTTTTTTATGTTCCCACCAAACTCAGCTCTTTGTTCAAACATTGAATAACCTATATAATTGCTGTCAAAAAGTTTGTAGCCAAAGCCTCCGCCTGTATTTAACTGATAAATCAGTCCGTTTTTAAGATTATGATTTTTTTTTCGTATTAAGCCTGTGTTTACTTTCCAGGAAACAGGTTTAAATATTTCATCTCTTGGAGAAACAGACATTATATCTATAAAATCGAGATGCTCAACCATGAGATTATTTTTTTCAGAATAATATCTAAGTCTTGTATCAAGAAATTCTATTTTTGCGCCTTTATCATGAATATAGTCTGTGTCGGTCATGTCTGTAAATGCAGGCCTGAATCTTATTTCCTGAAATATATCATTATCTGATACACCAAAAGCTGCTGATATTCTGGCAGAATCATGGCCCTTATCAGGTTTTTCAGGAATATCTATTTCAGTTTTTTCATCATATTTACCAAGCAAGCTTCTCAATTTCAAAAGTTTTAAAAATTGTTTTTTGTAATGTTTTTTTTCAATTTTTTCTTCTATATAAAGGTACTGAATAAGATCAAGTGCAAAATCTGCCAGCATTATACTTTGGTTTTTGTTTAATCCCGACTGATTTAAAAGTTGCCGGGGATTTTTACTGTAGACAAGATCTTTTGCAGTTTTTTGTTCAGATTTTGATAAATTTTCAAGTCTTGTTTTAATTACGGTTGTTTTCGAAGGTCTGAATTTCACAGAATCGATAAGATTTTCCTGTTTCATTGCTTTAATTGTATCAATGGGAATAACAACCATTTTAAATCTTTTTGTAAGATTTATCTCAGGTCTTGCCGCTTCAATAAGATATAAAAGATTAAAAGAGCAGTTTTCCTTGAAAAAATAATAATCAGTATAAATCTGGTTAAGTTCTTTTATATGCCAGACCATTTTTTTTAGTTCATCCGGAGTTAAATTCAGTTTGTATTCCCAGATGTCTCTTTGGTTAATGTCAGAATATTCCTGAATTTTTTTATAATACGGCATCACAGCGTAATAACCTTTAAAAAAACCGAAAATACCTCTTATTGCAAAATTAATTCCATTGTTTGTGTTTGCTTCTGCAGCATAGTTAACAGAGTCTGCCAGACGCATATTTGTATATTCTGAGCTGATTGTAAGGAAAGTATGGCCAAACATTGAAGCAGGATTGTTCATATAATAAGTAGGAAAAATTACAGCTGCAGTTTCAGGTTTTATATTTTCAATATCTTCACATTGAATATCTTTTGTGAGCTTATTGTCAGGGTCAAGTTCAGATTTTAACCATTTATAACGTGCATAGAATCTGCAGACATTTTTTTTGTCATATCCGGAACCGAGCAGGTGACTTATTGTTTCCCGTAATTCAGCTTCGGGATCAGATTTACCAGACTCTGAAATAAAAAAATCAGGATCATCAATCCTGCTTTTAAACCCAAGAGGGGTTTTGTAATAGTGGAGGAGTATATGCCAGTATCTTTTTTCGTGGAGTTTTAAACTTTTTGCTTTTAAAAGGAAATAGTTTTCAGGGCCTTTATAAAGATCCGATGAATATACTGACTGTGATAATAAAAGAAATACGAAACCTGTTAAGATTCCGTATTTCTTTAAAAAAAAAACAATAAAACTTCTAAGCATTAAATTTAGATTGTTTCAATAATTTGTGTGATTTTTTTTGTTACAGATGCATGTGTTACTTCAGCATCAGGATAAATTTTCTGGAAATTTTTCTGAAGAGCTGAGTAAAATGTTGCTTTTTCAGAAGTTGAAATCTCAGCTATTTCTGCAAGAGCATCAAGAGATTCGCCGTTGCCCTGAGCTATATCTACTGCAAGATTATCCATGTTTTCTGAAATATACTTGTCCATTTTATCAAGTTTGGCAAGTTTAGTTGTTTCACCGCAGTCAAGAGTACCGCTTGACATACCAAATGTCTGGTTTCCGCTAATTCCGTTAAGACAAGTACCAAGAAGATTCCACAAAAGACCTTCTTTCTGCCCGATTGCTACAGCTCCAAGACCACATCCGCAGTCTTCTCTAACAGTATTTGCGTGAACTGCAGATACAGAAACTGTCAGAAAAAAAGCAACAAACATAATAGATAGTGTTTTTTTCATACTTCCTCCTTATTTTTTTGATTTTTTACGAAAATTTATTATATTAGAATATTAGATATATTACTTAATTTCAAGTAAATAATATAATAAATAATATATTACTTAATTTTTTTACTATTAAAGTAAATTATATAATGAATATATAATAAAATTTCTATTTAAAATATAAAAATATTTTAAATTTAAACTAAACAGCAGTTTAAATATTTACAAATTGAAAAAAAAATATTTGAAAAATTTTTTTACATATGTTTAAGTTAAACTTAACTTTAAGTTTGGGGAGAAAATGGAAAATACTGACAACTATTCTATTTCAGAACTTGCAACAGATCTTGAGATAAGTCCTTCATCAATACGTTTTTATGAAGAAAAAGGTCTTATTAATCCTGAACGAACCAAAGGCAACCAGAGGATCTATTCTCTGAAAGACAGGGCAAGGCTTAAGCTGATTCTCAGGGGAAAGCGCTTTGGTTTTTCCCTGTCTGAAATATCTGAAATGATAGGTTTTGCTAATTCTGAACCAGAAGAAAGAGAACAGATAGAAAGAACACTTAAATATTCTGAAAAAAAACTTCAAGAAATAGCCCAGCGCAAGGAAGAACTCGATTTAATTGAGAAAGATATACTTGAAATGCGTGAAAAGTTTATAAAAAGACTTAAATCGCTTAACAAAAAATAACGCCGGAATAAAAATTTTGGGGAGAAAAAATTTAAAGTAATTTACTTCCTGATATATCATTTTTAAATTTGCAATTCCGGCTTATAACTGCAGGACAAAAGGAGAAACAAAAATGTTTGAACACCTTTTATCACCAGAAGCTTTAAAAATAAGGGATGAAGCCAGGGATTTTGCAAAAACAATTCCCCGTGAAATGCTCAATGATATGGATCAGGATAAAATCAAGTTTCCAAAAGAATTTTTAAAAGAAGCAGGACGGCGAAATCTTTTCGGCTGCAGATATCCTGTTGAATGGGGCGGCAGAGACCTTAGCTGGGTAGCTACAGCAGCTGTAATGGAAGAGATCGGTGTATTGGGTTATATAATGGCGTGCACTTTCGGTGTTGGAGCTGAACTTGTTTGTGATGCTATCATTCAGCACGGAACAGATGAACAAAAAGAAAAATATGTAAAGCCTCTGTTAAAAGGTGAACTTTTTGCAGCAGAATGTCTTACTGAGCCAAGGGGCGGTTCTGATTTTTTCGGTACAACAACAACAGCAGAAGATAAAGGTGATCATTTTGTACTTAACGGCCAGAAAAGGTTTATAGTCGGTGGTGAAGGTGCAGATTATTTTTTAGTGTATGCCAAAACCGATCCTGATGCAAAACCTCACAAATCTCTGACATGTTTTATAGTTGACAGAACTGAAGGTGTAGAAGTTGAATATCTGTACGGACTAATGGGATGCCGCGGCGGAGGAACCGCTAGAATTGTTTTCAGAGATGTAAAAGTGCCAAGAGAAAATATTGTAGGAGAACAAAATCAAGTTCTTCCGGTTTTTAATACTATGATGGTACCTGAAAGACTTGGAACTGCAGCTATGACAATCGGTGCAGCAAGACCTGCTCTTGAAATCGCTTCAAGATACACAACCAGAAGAAAAGCTTTTGGAAAAAGAATTGCAGAATTCCAGGGCGTAAGTTTTCAGATAGCTGATGCATCTATGAAAATGGATGCTGCAAGATCGTTTATTTATACAGCTGCTTCTGCAATAGATGCTAAAGTTGATAATAACAGGGCAAGAAGATATGTATCTGAAGCTAAAAAATTTGTTACTGAAACATGCCAGGATGTTGTTCATAAGTCTATGCAGGTTATGGGCGGTATTGGGTATACCAATATTTATCCTGTTGAAAAAATCTACAGAGACATAAGACTTGCAACTATCTGGACAGGTTCAAATGAAGTAATGTCTATGATAACTTCACATGAATGGTATAAGGAAATATTTGAGCAAATGGACAAAAAAGTTACAAGAGATTGTGAAAACGACTGTCTTGAGGCAGATGCCAAAGAAGAAAAGGTTTATGAATAAATACTTTTGATTGTTGCTCTTGTTATATGAATGTGTCAGATAAGAATTGAAAAACCTGACACATTTTTTTATGATGTATATTCTTAAAAACAATGAATTTTTATATGAATTTTAAAATATATTTGTTATATTTTAAAAACAGAATGACGGGCTGTTTGTTTTATTGTCCGTCATTGCTGTTTTATATGGTTTAATATTTAAATTGCTGCAAATTTGATATAAAAAGGTATTTATATATGGAGTGTCAAAAAGAAAAAAATCTTTCAAACTGCAATTGTACTTATGAGCCGTGCAACAGAAAAGGTTTATGCTGTGAATGTATTCAATATCATCTTAAATCGAGACAGCTGCCGGGATGCGCTTTTCCTGACTATGCGGAAAAAACATATGACAGATCATTTGAGCATTTTGCAGATCTTGTAAAAAATAATAAAATATAACCCGGTTTCAAACTTTTTTTCTAAGAAAAATTTGAAATTTAATATAAGTAATGATTGGCCGGAAATCAGCAACCTTTTATTCAACAACTAAATTAACAAAAAACGGATTAAAATATATATGGATAACGAAAAAGCAGCATATTATGTATTAATCAAGGGAAGAGTTCAGGGAGTTGCATTCAGATGGTATACAATGAAAAAAGCTGTTGATCTCGATTTATACGGTTATGTCAGGAACATGCCTGGTGGTGAAGTGGAAGCTGAATTTGAAGGAGACAGAAAAAATGTTTTTTTAATGCTTGAATGGTGTAAAACAGGACCTCCTTCAGCCCATGTTGAAGATACTGAGATTATAGAGAAAAAATATTCAAACAAGTTTCATAAGTTCAGTATTGAATACTAAAAAAGATTATTATTAATGAATAAAATTAGATTTTATTTTTCTGATGATCTCCAAAAATTTACAAAAAAAAGAAAGGTTTTCGGTTATGCAGAATTTGAATTTAACCGAAAATCATCTTTAAAAGATTTAGTTGAATCCTATAATATCCCACATACGGAAGTCGGCAGAATTTTATGCAGAAACAAAGAACTAGGCTTTAATTATTATCCAAAGCAGGGTGATGAAATATATGTCTACGGAATTTATAAGCCTGTTAATGTAAAAAAAGAAACAAAATTAAGACCTTTTGCTTTTGATGAAGTAAAATTTATTGCTGATGCAAATATAGGGAAAGCTGCTGTTTTGATAAGAGCTCTGGGATATGATACTTTATGGGAAAACGATATTGATGATTCCGAGCTTGCACAAATAGCATATAATGAAGAAAGAATAGTTCTTACCAGAGATATTGACCTTTTAAAAAGAAAAATTGTTAATCACGGTATGTATGTCAATGCAAGCGATCCTTTTGAACAGGCTAAGCTTGTTATTGACAGGTTCGGTTTGAAAGGTCCTTTTGATCTTTTTTCAAGGTGTACAAGGTGCAATACAAAGCTTAATCAGGTTAGTAAAGAACAAATTGCTGAAAGGCTTCTTCCAAAAACAAAATTATATTATGATGAATTTTTTTTATGTCCGCGCTGCAAAAAAATATACTGGAAAGGTTCACACAGAGAAAAGATTATTAACGATTTTAAAAGATATGGAATAATTATATAAATTATTATTAAAAAATTTAAACATAAAAAAACAGGGATTTTATTGAAAAATCCCTGTTCGTATTTAATGACTATTTGTTTTGGGAATTTTGAATATTTTTTAACTTCTCTTCAATTTTTTCCAGCTTTGAATATATTTTTTCTGCATCAGGATTTTCTTCAATAGTAGCAGTCTTAATCTTTTCTGATAAAACATTCTGCTTTTTTTGAATTTTCTGGTTATTCATAGTTTTGTCTTTTGCTTTTTGAAACTTTTGGGCTTCATTTCTGTAATCCTCCATTACAGACTGTTTTTTGTCTTCAGATAAGTCATTATCCTGAAGCTTGCCTTTTAGGGTTTTAAGCTTTTCCATGTCAACATTTTCATCTGAAGCATTTTTTTCCCATATTTCAGAAAAAAGGTTCTGAACATCATTAAGTTCCTTTTGGAGCTTTTCATTGTTTTCTATTACAGGAGTTTGAATCTTATTAATTTTTTCATTTAAAGACTTGTATTCAGAATATAATTGCATGGCTTCTGATTTTGCTCCGGACATTTTATTGTCCTGCATTTTGTTATTATCCTGTGCAAATCCTGAAAAAGAAAAACAAAAGATGGAAATTAATAAAATAGTTATTGTTTTTGTTTTAATAGCCTTGGTAAACATAAATCCTCATAGTTTTTGATTTTTAATTATAATTTAGTTTAAATTGATAAACAGATATTTATTCAAAATTTATTTAGTTTATCAAATAAATGAAACATAAAATTTCAGCAGTTAAGATAACACATCAATTATTTAAAAAAAAGACCTGATTTGTAATTTTCAGCCGTTGGTTAATATAGAAAGATGTCTTGACTACAGATTTATTTTTTCAAAAAAACTAAATCTATAAAAATATAATCAAATTTGTAATTATTCAAATAAATTCAGATGTCTTGAAAGGCTTTAAAAGTCTGCCGTTTTCTATGTCAAAGTCAGGATATCTTATATCTTTTTTTTTGCAAAAATCAGCAATATCCGGATAAGCCCATTCAAAAAGAATTTTTTTATATTCTTTATATTCCAGCCTGGATTTACTATACATTTTATTATTATTTCTCTGTCGCTCAGCTTCAAAAAGGATTAATGCACAGGCAACAGAAACATTAAGTGATTGAGTCATTCCGTGCATGGGAATATGTATGCACTGGTCACTTAGCTGTACAGCATCACAGCTTATACCGCTTAGTTCCGCACCTACAACAAGAGCAGTTTTCTTTGTAAAATCAATTTCCCGGTAATCAACAGAATTTTCAGTAAGATGAGCAGTTATAATCTGGAAATTTTCTTGTTTTAAAAAATTTATTGCTGACTGAGCAGATTCATGATGATGAATTCTTGTCCATTTTTTAACTCCGCCGGATGTTTTCTGGGTAATTTTAATTTTTTCAGATGCAGCAAATGCATGAATATCAAGGATACCGGAAGCATCACAGGTTCTTGCAATGGCAGCAGCATTGTGAGCCTTATTTACGTTGTCCATAAGAACTGTAAGATCAGGCTGTCTCTGGGTTAGAATGTTTTTTATTTTATTAAATCTGCTTGTTTTCATAAAAATCACCAAAAATTCTATATAAGTTTTTTGTATATAAATCAATTGAAATTTTAAACTTATGTTAGTATTCTGTTAAAATAATTGAAATGTAATAGGAAAATTAATGGGGGTATTCATTATGTTGAAAAAGTTGTTTTTTACTGGGTTGCTATGTTTGATTTTTATTGCACCTGAGGCTTTTGCTCAAAAGGTTAAAATAGGAGCTTTGCACTTTCCTCCATTTTATGAAGTCGATTCTCAATCCGAAGTTTCAGGACATTATATAGATCTTTTAAAAAAAATTTTTGATAATGCAGGTTTAGAATACAGTATAAGCGGATATCCTCCAAAAAGGCTTTATGTTAACCTTGCAAAAGGAAAAGTTGATGTATGGATGGGTACAAAAGGTGTAGAGGTTTATGAGGGAAAGACTTTTGTTGTTGAGGAAAAAATTACTGATATATTTTTAAGGGTTTTTACAACAGGAAAGACTCAAGGAATAAAAAAGGTTCAGGATCTTAACAATAAAAGAATTATAACTATTCTCGGTTATAATTACGGCGGGTTTGTAAAGTATCTTGATAATCCGGAAAATAATATCAGGACAGATCAAAGTTCAACCCATGAACTGGCTTTTAAAAAGCTTAAAGCCGGAAGAGCAGACTATCTTCTTGACTATAAATACCCATCAGATGCTGTTTTAAAAGATATGGATATTCCTGATCTTAAATGGGATGATATAAAAACTATTGGAATATATATTTTTGTTTCGAAAAAAGCTGAAAATGCTGAAGAAATCTTTGAAAAAATCAGCAAAAGTGTTGAACAATTAAAAAAAAGCGGTGATATCTAATAAGTTTTTTTGAATTTTTATTGGTTTATAAATCTAAAATATTTTTTACTGCATTAAAATATTCTTCTAGACCGTACATAAAAATAGTATTATGACCTGCATTTTTAATTTCTAAAAACCTTCTCAATTCAGGGTTAAGTGAGTTATACAGAGTTTTACCCTGATTAAAGGGGATGATTTCATCATACTCACCATGTATAACAAGGCCTGGGCCGGAAAATTTTTTTAATTTTTCCGGGTTTGAAAAAGGATCATCAAATTTAAAAATATCATTATTATTATATCCGAGTCTTTGGAGCAGATCTTTAAAGTCAGAAAAGCCTGATTCTATAATTACGCAGTCAAAATAATCGTATTTACTGCAAAGATGACATGCAGATGCTGAACCAAGAGACCTTCCCATAACTGCAAATTTTCCTGTGAAATTATTTTCTGATCTGAACTTAAAACAAAATTCAGCAATTTTTTCAGCATCTTCAAGCATATTAACAAGACCCGGATTACCATTGGAAAACCCGTATCCTCTGTAATCAACAGGCATAAAATTTATATTGTTTTTTGTAAAAATTCTTCCAAGTTCAATGTATTCCGGAACTATTTCTCCGTTTCCATGGAAATAAAGAATAAACGGGTCATTTTTACCTGCTTCAAAAAATGATGCCCCGATTTTTATATCTTTTTCAACATCTATAAACAGAGTTTCACTGCTTGCTTCATCTGAAAAAGCTTTTCTCGGGTGAAATACATATGTATTTATTTCCGGGGTATCAAATTTTGTTAAAGGTGTCATTTTAGTCTGTTATATCCTGCTCTATTATTGAATTGTTCAGATCAGGTGAAGCGTCTGATTTTTCTGATTTTTGATTTATTTCTTTTTCAATAAGAAGTATTTTATCTTCCAGATTATCAGTTCTTTTTATATTTTTTTCAATGGTTTTATTTAGATTTTCAAGAGATTTTTTTACTTCATCAACCATATTTTTCTGATCCGGCAAAGATGCTAACTTTTGCTCAATATCAGAAATTCTGGTTTGAAGCACAGGTATTACTGATTTATTTTCATCAATACTGTTTAATATCTCTTGTTGACGTTTTTCTATTTCAGAATACTTTTTTTCCAGCCCGGAGAAACTGTTTAATGATTTATCTACCTGATTTTTAAGTTTATTATTTTCGGTTATTAAAGACTTAATTTGATTATTATTGTTTGCGGCTTTATCCGAAATATTTTTTATACTTTTTTTCAGGTCAGCAGACAATTTTTGTCTGTCTGCTTTAATTCCGTCATTTATTTCCTTTATAAGAGAAGTGTTTGAGTCGATATTGTCTTTAAAATCAGATAATTTGCTTTGAAGTTCTTCTGTCTTGGCTGAAGTTTTAAAAATTTTATCTTCAAGTTCAGACGCAGCCTTTTTTATATTCGATTCTCTAGCCTGTTCAAGAGAGGTTATAGAGCTTTTTAATTCTGCATACCCGTAAAAACCGATTGCAATAATAACTACAGGTATAAGAACAGAAACAATAACTAGGGCAAAGCCGAGTTTTTCTGTTTTTTCTTTAAGAACCTTTGTTTCAAATGAACTGTCCATAGTCATATCGTATCAATTACTCCCATTCAATAGTTGCAGGCGGTTTTGAACTTATATCATAGGCAACTCTGTTTATTCCCTGAACTTCATTTATTATTCTGTTTGAAATTTTACCAAGAAGTTCATACGGAAGTTTTGCCCAGTCTGCAGTCATTGCATCCTTACTTTCAACAGCTCTTATAACTGCTGTATTTTCATATGTTCTTTTATCACCCATAACACCTACTGTTTTTATGGGAAGAAGAACTACAAAAGCCTGCCACAAAGATTTATAAAACCCTGCATTTCTTATTTCTTCTCGTAAAATAAAGTCTGCTTCGCGAAGAATATCAAGACGTTTTTTTGTTATTTCCCCAAGTATTCTGATCGAAAGTCCAGGGCCCGGAAATGGCTGTCTCCATACAATATCGTCGGGAAGTCCAAGTGTTGATCCAAGTTCTCTTACTTCATCTTTAAACAGGTACTGAAGAGGTTCAACAAGATCAAGTTTCATTTTTTCAGGCAGGCCGCCTACATTATGGTGTGACTTAATTACAGCAGAAGGTCCTCCAAAAGCAGATTTTGATTCTATAACATCAGGATATAAAGTTCCCTGGGCAAGAAAAGATGCGCCTTCAATTTCGCTGGCGCTCTCTTCAAATACATCTATAAAAAGATTTCCGATTATTTTTCTTTTTAGTTCCGGATCAGTTACTCCGTCAAGTGCTGATAAAAATCTTTGGGATGAATCTATAAAATTAATATTTACCTGTAAATGCTTGTAAAGAATCTTTTCAAGAAGATATCTTTCATCTTTACGAAGAAGACCGTTGTCAACAAAAATACACTGAAGACTGCTTCCAATTGCTTTATGAATTAATACTGCAGCAACAGATGAATCGACTCCTCCGCTTAGTCCGAGTATAACTTTTTGGTCGCCTACAGCTTCTTTAATTTCTTTAATTGATGTTTCTGCAAATGATTCCATTGTCCAGTCTCTGGAACATCCGCATTGTGAAATAAAATTATCTATCATTTTAGTGCCGTCTACTGAATGAACAACTTCAGGATGGAACTGAACTGCGTGAAATTTTTTGTCAAGGTCTGCAATGGCAGCTATTTCTGTGTTATTAGTTGAAGCAGTTACTTCAAAACCTTGAGGCAGTTTTACAACTGAATCTCCATGACTCATCCATACAGTTTTATCTGTAATATTTTTAAAAATACCGCTGCTGTTTTTAATCTGAAGTTCTGCAAAGCCGTATTCCCTTTTTTCAGTGCATTCAACTTTGCCACCAAGATGTTCAGTCATGAAATGCATTCCATAACATATTCCAAGTATTGGAATTCCAAGATTAAATATTTCAGGATCTGCCTTTGGAGCATTTTCATCATAAATGCTTGCAGGACTTCCTGAAAGTATAATTCCTTCAGGAGCGGCTTTTTTTATATCTTCTATATTAAAATCAGGCGGTTCTATTATACAGTATACATTGTGTTCTCTAACTCTTCTTGCTATAAGCTGGTTAAACTGTGAGCCAAAATCTATTATTAAAATCATGTTTTTACCTTTCATTATTATTGCTTGCAAAGGATCTTTTCTAATAAATAGACTAAAAATGCAAGTGTAAATAATATTGAATTTAATCGTTTTTCAGGTTTAATAAGTGTTTTTTAGTCTGTATTAATACAGTTATTATTGAATAATTACTGTATTATCGGATATTCTGAAATTAAAATATCTGATAATCTATTAAAATTAAATAATTAAGAGTTTGATTTTTTATTTAACATTATGAAAAACACAATTAATGTTTAAGTAACAGAAAACAAACAAAAATAAATTTATTTGACACTTAATTATGCAGTGATATAATAATTTAATTAAGTTTTAGAATCCATAAAAAATTTTTCTTATTTTTTTTAATATAAGTTTTAATTGAAGTGAAATTAATAAATTTGATTAAATAGTTGCTGAACGAAAACTGCCTTTTTTGCCCGGCTCTGCGTTAGAATCAAAATTTAATCCTCAAAATACTTCAGTATTCCTGCGGTTAAATTTTTCATCTGCCGTAACCGAACAAAAAATTCTAGTTTTCGGCCAAATACTAAATAGTGTTTATTCTTTTTAAGTTGTGTTATCTGAAATAAATTTAAATACATAAAATATTATGCAATTCTTTATGCTTCAAAACCATTGTGTATGCCTTTAAAATTTTAATTTGCATAATTTTATAGTATATCTGAATTAGCCTTATATGCTATTATTGTAATTGACCGAAAACTTGAATTTTTCGTTCAGCAACTAAAATATATTCAATAATTAATTCTTAAATCCGTTAAATTTTGTACAAGCCTGAACTTAAGGTATGTTTTGATTTATTTTAATTCAAAGAGGTAGCAATGAACGAGTTTTTAAAAAATCTGAGAAGCCAGCAGCAGGATAAATTTGCAGGTTCATACAGGTCGCATACTGACAAGTCTAATTATCCTCATCCTGAAAGAAGAGCAGGCGGCGACAGAAGAGGGCACTCTTCTTCAAAGGGAAATATAAATCTGGATCAACTCACAAAAAAAGTAACAGAACTTGTGCCTGAATTAAAAAATCTTATGCAGGGAATTACTGATACTGCAGACAGAATGGCTGATATTATGGAGCGTTATGTAGCGGTTGAGGAAAAGCGAAATGATATTTTTGAGTCTATGGAAAAATCGATTCAAAATATGGGCGTTCAAAACACAGCTTCAGAAAATAATAATGAAAATGACGTCAGAGAGCAAAAGACTAAAAAAATTCCAAAAGAAGAAAAAAACCGCATAATGGACTTGATAATATCAATGAGAGATAAAGGTTCTACATACGATCAGATTGCAGAACATCTTGGAGAAGAAAATATTCCGACATTTTCAAATAAAGGTCACTGGCATGCCCAGACCATTCACAGGCTTTATCAGCAGCGTAAAAAAGAGCTTAGCAAATAGTGTTTTAAACGAGTTTATTTAGTTGCTAAGCACAAAAATACACTGTTTTTGTTCAGAAAATTGTATTTAAACCTGAAAGCTCCCATTTGAATATATTGTTTTTTCTTTTCCTGATTTTAGAACTGCAGTAACAGTTTTTTCTTCAGTATTTACAATATCCCAGTGAATGGCAGAATCATTAAAACCCAAGTTTTTTTTCATTTCTGAATTAAAATTTTTTATATCTTCGCTGTAACTGTTTGAATATGAATTTCCAAGTGCAATATGAACATTGCCGTTATCTCCCCCGAAATTTTCATCGTAAAGAGTATTGGCCATAAAAGAATCGATAGAAGAAAAATTTTTGTCAGTCATGGAAAATTCTCCAAGTCTTTTGGCACCCGGATCAGTCTCAAGTGTTTTAATTAAATAATCCTTGCCCTGATCTGCATCAGCATAAATAACTTCACCATCTTTAAATTCAAGACTTATATTTTTAATTATATTTCCGCTTCTGTAAGATGGCTGATCTGCAAAATATTTTCCTGAGGTAAATCTCCAGTCAGGAGAAATAAAAAGCTCATAACTTGGAATATTTCTTCCTGAAATTCCAAGCCATTTTCTGTTTTCTCCGTTTTTTATTATCAGATCAGTATTTTTGGATTCTATATGAAAAAAATCTATATCAAGGTTTAAAAGTTTCTTTTTTAAAACTTCAATTTTATTTGAAAGTTCTTTCCAGATTTCAACAGGGTTTTCTTTATTTAAAAAGCATGCTTTTGAAATTTTATCTGCATAACTTTCAGTACTCATCCCTGCAGCCTGAGCAAGGGCAGAAGTAGGATAAATGCAAAGCGACCAGGAATAATCTCCTGATTCTTCGCGCTTTGTAAGAATCTGTCTTAAATTTTTTCTCGATTTTGAAAAATGAGATATTTTAGAAGAATCAACAGATTTTAAATGTTCAAGCGATGAGGGAGCTAAAAGGGTTATTGATGCACTGATTTCAGATAAATATTTTTCATATCCCGGCTCAACAGCCTCAAGTTGAGCAGTGTCTCCTTTTTCAAAAAATGCTTTTTCCGCAATAGGAGTTTTAAGACTTTTAAGTAAAGGATTATATCCAAGCAAAATCAGTTTTTCGTATATTTTTTCAGCAAGATAAACAGCATCATAGTCGTATTTAATCTCTATGAATGAATTTTTTAAAAGTTCATTCTTTCTTGCCTTTTTTATTCCCCAGATCATTACATCTGCATAATTTTCAAGTTCGGATTCTTTAAAAACAGATTTATCCATGTGTACCGTCTTTTAAGAAGTGTTTATGATATTCATCTTCTGAAATATAATTTTTTAAAAGAGTAAAAATAATATTATGGAGATATTCAAGATCGTCATCCTTAAGTCTTGGAAGGATAAGATCCATAAAACTGTCTTCTGAAAGTTTTTGCAGATAATACTGAACAGCTTCTTCATTATTTTTTCTGCTTAAGCCGAAAGCAGGTTCCCCGTAATTTTTAACAAATTCGTGTGAATGTTCTTCTGTCAATTGTAATTTCCTTAATTTTTGTGTAATAAAAATTTAAATTATCAAAATATTATTTTAAGGCAATAAAAATTTTAATCAGGACAAATAATGGAAAACCATGAAATATCCATAAAAGACTATTTCCCCGGATTTGACTCTAAAAGCATAAGATACGGCTGCTTTGGAAATAAAGATTACTCAAAAATTCTTGTTTTGCTTCAGGGCAGGGCAGAATATATGGAAAAATATCATCATATTGTAAAACATTTTATTAACCGCGGTTTTCTCGTACTTATGCTTGACTGGAGAGGCCAGGGCGGTTCAGTAAGAGAACTTCCAGATAAAGATAAAGGTTATGTTAATGATTTTAGAGACTATCAAAAAGATCTCCATATTTTTTTAAATAAAATTGTTTCTAAATATTTAAGCGATAAAAAAGTTTATTGTCTTGCGCACTCTATGGGCGCGCATAATGCAGCAAGATATCTGATTGAAAATAAAGAATCTTTTTTTTCAAAAGTATTTCTTGTCTCTCCAATGTTTGGGATAAAAACATCTCCTTTACCCAGGAAAACAGCGGAAATAATATCTAAAATTGCATGTAAGTCAGGATTTAAAAATTTTTATGTTCCAGGCACAGGAAAGTATAACGAACCGGAATTTAAAAATAATCCCCTTACTTCTGATTATGAAAAATTTCAGGCTAATAATTCATATTTGAGAAAATACAGAGAACTGGCAGTTGGAGGTCCTACTTATTCATGGCTTTACAATGCATTTTTATCAATGAATTTTATTTTAAAAAATAAAGATAAATTAAATAAAAATACAGATACCAAAATTATATTTGGAACTGATGATGGTGTTGTTACAGAAAAACCTGCAAATATTATTGCTGATTATACAACTCACGGTCTTACAAAAATAAAAAATGCAAGACATGAAATAATGATGGAAAACCCTGAAATTTTAGATGTTTTTTTTGAAAAAGCTGATATTTTTTTCTCTTAGAATTAATGCTTTTTTTCGATCAGGTCCTGAAGAGTAAAATCCTGGCTCGCCTGAAGATTTTATTACTCTGTGACATGGAATTACATATGCGACCGGGTTATTTTTCATAGCTGTTCCAACTGCTCTGGAAGCGTTTTTAAAGCCTGCATTTTCAGCAAGTTCTTTGTAGGATAAAAGCTCAAAGTTTTTTGTTTTACAAAGTTCTTTTAATACTTTTATAAAAAAATCGCTTCCTTTAATCCCTGTTGGAATTTTTTCATTAATTTTTGGATTAAAAATTTTTTTATAATAAAACAGAGTTTTATTTTCAGATTTTTCCAGATGAGATTTAGGAAATATTGTTTTTATCTCGTTAATGTAGTTTTCCTTCAAGATCAAATCATCTATAAAACCGTAGTAAACCAGATAATTATCAGTAGATCCGATTAATGTTTTTCCTATAGGGGAGTTATAAAAATAATAATAAATTTTATCAGGATCTTTTATAATTTCTTTTATTTCAGCCTGAGGAGGATTATTTTTGAACCTTATAATCTTTGTATTTTCTTGATTTTGAATATTTAATTTATTTGAGATCTCATTATTCATCTGGTTCAACATGTATGATTATATCTTCTATTTCAGGTATTTTTTCAGTAATATTTTTTTTAACCTCTTCTGCAATATCATGTCCTTTTTTAACACTTAAATCTTTATCAACAATAATGTTTAAATCAGCAAATATTTTTGTTCCATTGTATCTTGTTCTTAAATTTTCAGCCCTTAATATGCATGAGTGTTTTTCTGCACTCCGAATTATTTGTGTGCATATTTCATCGGGAGCTCCTTTTTCAAGAATTTCTTCAAAGCCGGGCCATATAATTCTCACAGATGCCTGAAAAATAAATACAGAAACAATTAAAGCACCTGCAAGGTCTAAAAAATAAAGATCAGGATATAATAGGGCTCCTCCTACTGCAACAAGAACAGGAACAGAACTGAGTGCATCAAGTCTGTGATGCCATGCATTGGCAATAACAGCAGGGCTGTTTAATTTTTCGCCTGTTTTTTTTGTTACATGGTACAAAACTTCTTTAATGATTATGGAGAAGATTACAGTGTAAAGAGCCACTGGTCCGGGTATGGCTACTTTTTTATTATCGAGATTTGTTAAGGCTTCGTAACCGATAAAAACAGAAGCGCCCAAAAGCATGAATCCAAGAAAAAGAGTCGATATTGTCTCTACTCTGCGGTGCCCGTAGGGATGATTACTGTCAGGCGGCTTTGACCAGAAACATGCGCCAGCCATGATTATAACATCAGTTAAAGAATCGCTTAAGCTGTGTACAGAATCTGCCATCAAAGCTCTGCTTCC
Organism: Thermodesulfobacteriota bacterium; assembly: GCA_051744925.1. Classification (GTDB taxonomy): domain Bacteria; phylum Desulfobacterota; class Desulfobacteria; order Desulfobacterales; family JACKCP01; genus JACKCP01. The sequence continues at coordinate 22,550 of JBNJDM010000036.1, forward strand.
GGCAAAATATCCTGCTGCAAATTTAACTGCGGCAAGAAGCAGGTTAATGATAAGTCCTGCCAAAAGAATAAGTTGAGTATTTTTGAATTTATCATTTGTCATAATAATTGAATAACCGATTTTAGATATATAATGCAAACCGGATTATTAACACCCGGATTTAATAATATAACTTATTTTAAATATTTATCATAAAATAATCATTTAACGAAAAATGTTTTATACCCGGTTTTGATGTAATTACAAAATATTAGTATTATAAAATTAAAATTAATTTATTAAATATTAATTAAACATTTATAAAAAATTATTTTTTTTGTATAATAAGTAAAATTTAATAATCTAAAAAAACTGGTGCATTATGCTTCAGGAACAAAGAGTTCACAAAAGGTTCAGTGTTAAGGAGAATGCATTTGTAACTTTTAATGAAAATTACTCCTTAGGCAAGGTCAGGGATGTAAGTGAAGGAGGCTTTTCCTTTGAATACATCAGTACAGATGAGTTTGACAGAGCTGATCTGTATAAAAATTCTTCAATGAGTATATGGACAACAGGAAACAACATCTCGCTTGGTAACATTCCATGCAAAATTGTTTATGACTTCAAAACAAGGGAAATTGATTTAAAGCAAAAGTTTGAATCAAGAAGATGCGGTGTTCAGTTTTTGTATACAGATGAAGATATAATAAATGAACTTAAAAAGATGCATGATGAACCGCTTTTTTAATTATGTTTAACTTTCTCAGTCTTTTTTGTTTATGCAACTTTTTTTTATAAAAAATTACAATTTTTTATTTTTGTTAAATTTTATTTTTTAAAAGCATAAATTTAGCAGATTGGCTGATTTACCAGATAGTTGCATTCTTGTTTAAGCTTTAGCCCCCAATACTTATGAGCCTGTTCTAATCATATCTGCCCGGTTTGAATAAAAATTTGTATTGAAAAAAAATCTGTTAATTTATATCAAAAATATAATTAACAGATTTTTTTATGAGATTTAAATATTAAAGGAGTTTTTGTAAATGGGTGGAAAAATTGTAGCAGTCTTATTTTGTTCCTTAATAGCATACAGTTCAATATTTTTTTTTACAGGAGCATTGATTCTCAGGTTAATAACCCAGATTTTTGATCCAAAACTAAGAATCCTTCATTTGTATACATGTTTTTGGGCATCTTCATATATATGGCTTATGAAATGCTGGAAATATAAAGTTAAAGGCAAGGAAAATGTAGAAAATAACAGAACCTATGTTGTAGTGTCCAATCATCAGTCACAGCTTGATATACTTGTTGCCTTTACCTGTTTTTTTCATTTTAAATGGGTTTCCAAAATTGAAATATTTAATATTCCCCTTATTGGATGGAATATGAGACTTAACAAATATATTAAGCTGGTAAGAGGAGATAAAAAAAGCATTGCCCAAATGATGGCTGATGCTGAAGAAACTTTAAAAAAAGGTAGCTCTGTTTTTATTTTTCCCGAAGGTACACGATCAGAAACCGGTGTTTTAAGACCTTTTAAGCCGGGTGCTTTTAAACTTGCAAAAGATTTACAACTGCCTATCCTTCCCATTGTTATAAACGGAACTATTAATGCTCTTCCAAAATACAGCATAAAATACAACGGTGTTCACCACATGGAATTGAAGATAATGGAACCTGTGGAATACGAAACAATAAAAGATATGGAAACAGAAGAAGCAGCCGAATATGTAAGATCAA
>JBNJDM010000037.1:0-24149 GCA_051744925.1 Thermodesulfobacteriota bacterium
TTTTCCTGTAATGTTTTTTTTAACAATCATGGTCTTTGTGGTAGGTTTCGGATTCCGCGACCAGGGCAGAATAAACAGATTTGAAGGATTTTTTTTACTTACTGTATATTTCTTATATCTTTTACTTCTTATATATCAGACAATCGGTTAAAAACCATAAATAGAAAGGAAATTATATGCGAACTTTTACTTTTTTTATTTTAATAATTATTACAACAGGATGTTCTCAGAAAATGGAAAATGATATATCAAAAAATTTTAATTTCAAATGCCCGGACTCTCCAAACTGTGTTTCTTCTGTTGCCAAAGACGAAACCCACAAAATTGAGCCTTTAAAACTTGAAGGAAACACAGAAAAAGAAATAGAAAAAATAGAACAAATAATCAAAAATATGAAAAGAAGTAAAATTGTGTTAAAAACCGACAAAAAACTTCATGCTGTATTCACATCTTTTTTGTTCAGATTTAAGGATGATCTGTTTTTTGAAGCTGATGAAGACAAAAAAATTATCAGGATTAAATCAGCTGCAAGAAGTGGGTATTACGATTTCGGAGTAAACAGAAAAAGGCTTGAAAAAATAAGAGATATTTTAAATGAAAAATAATATTACAAACAAAACCGCTGAAATTTTAAATATAGATAAAACCAAAATAACAGCAGTTGAAGAACTTCTTTCTCAAGGGTCTACAATAGCTTTTATAGCAAGATACAGAAAAGAAAAAACAGGTCTCCTTGATGAAGTAGATATAACAAGGATAAAAGAGACTCTGGAAGAGGTTGAAGCTCTTGAAAAAAGAAAAGAAACTGTTTTAAAATCTTTAAAAGATCAGGATTTTTTATCAGAAGAACTTGAAAATAAAGTTAATAATTCAAAAGATCTTGCTGAACTTGAAGATATATACCTTCCGTATAAACCGAAAAAAAGAACTAAAGCATCTGTTGCAAAGGAAAAAGGGCTTTCTCCTCTGGCAGAAAAAATACTTTTTCAGTCAAAAGATTTTGAGCCTTTAAAAGAAGCTCAAAAATTTATAAATGTTGAAAAAGGCGTAAATTCAGCAGATGAAGCTATTGAAGGAGCTAAATTTATAATTGCTGAGATTATTTCTGAAAACGCTGATTTAAGAGGAAAAATAAGAAATATTTTTATTAATGACTCTGTTCTTAAGTCCAAAGTTATAAAATCAAAGGAAAAAGAGGCTTTAAAATTCAAAGACTACTTCGATTTTGAAGAGCCTGTTTCAAAATCTCCGGGGCACAGAATCCTTGCAGTTTTCAGAGGAGATTCTCTCGGATTTTTAAGTATATCTGCAAGACCTGACAAATCAAAACCGCTTTCAATTCTAAAAAATTATTATCTTAAAAATTCACCATCTTCATACCTTGTTAAAGAAGCTGCTGAAGATGCCTGGAAAAGACTTATTCTTCCTTCAATGGAAACCGAACAGAAAAAAAGATTAAAAGAGGCAGCAGATATTGAAGCAATAGAAGTTTTTGCATCAAATCTTAAAGAATTATTAATGTCTCCTCCCCTTGGAAGAAAAAAAATTATGGCAATAGATCCGGGCTTAAGAACCGGGTGCAAGGGAGTTATACTCGATAATAAAGGAGATCTTCTTGATAATTTTGTTGTATTTCCATTTGAAAAAAACAGAAAAAAAGCTTCAGAAGATATTATAAAGGAAAAGATTAAAAAATATAAAACAGAAGCTGTTGCAGTAGGTAACGGAACTGCAGGAAGAGAGACCGAAGCTTTTATAAAAGAACTCGGACTTAACATACCTGTAATTTTAACAGATGAAAGCGGGGCTTCTGTATATTCAGCATCCGAAACTGCAAGAGAGGAATTTCCTGACCATGATCTTACAGTCAGGGGAGCTGTTTCAATAGGAAGAAGGCTTATGGATCCGCTTGCAGAGCTTGTAAAGATTGATCCGAAATCTATAGGAGTAGGCCAGTATCAGCACGATGTAGATCAGAAACTTCTTAAATCAAAACTTGATAATGTAGTTATTTCCTGCGTGAATCAGGTCGGCGCAGATCTTAACCTTGCAAGCAAAGAGCTTATCTCTTATGTATCAGGACTTGGTCCTAAAATGGCAAAAGCAGTAATAGACTTTAGAACTGAAAACAAGGGCTTTAAAAAAAGAGAAGATCTTAAAAAAGTTCCAAAACTCGGACCTAAAACATTTGAACAATGCGCAGGTTTTTTAAGAATTAACAATGGTGACAACCCTCTTGATGCAAGTGCAGTACACCCTGAATCCTACAAAATTGTGGAAAAAATGGCAAAAGATCTTAAATGCAGTGTATCAGATCTTATGAACGAGAAGGCTTTAAGAGATAAAATAGTGCCTGAGTCGTATATCACAGAAAAAACAGGGCTTCCTACATTAAAAGATATTATTGCAGAGCTTGCAAAACCGGGCCGCGATCCAAGGGATGAATTTGAAGCCTTTTCTTTTAAAGAGGGAATAAACTCCATATCAGATCTTTATGAGGGAATGAATCTTCCGGGCATAGTGACCAATGTTACAAAATTCGGCGCATTTGTTGATATAGGAGTTCATCAGGACGGACTTGTTCATATAAGCGAAATGGCTGACAGGTATATCAAAGATCCTTCTGAAGTGGTAAAAGTCAAGCAGAAAGTAAATGTAAAAGTTCTTTCAGTTGATGAAGACAGAAAACGAATCGGCTTATCAATGAAATAATTTTTTATTCAGCCGTAACTCTTCAGCTTAAAAATGAAGAAATCTCACAGAGGCACAGGGGCACAGAAAATCATGGATTAGTTCTAATACTTGTTTATATTTATACTGGTTCTTAAAAAGCAAAGAATTAAGTTTTTTTATTTATCCTGGTTAAAATATATTTAGTATTTGGCTAAAAACCAGATTTTTTTGTTCAGTTCAAGGCAGATGAAAAATTTAACCGCAGGAATACTGGAGTATTTTGAGGATTAAATTTTGATTCTAAAGCAATACTGGACAAAAAGGGCGTTTTCTTCCGTAGAGAGTTTAATTTAATTCAACATGCAACTTTAAAAAAATTATTTGTGCAGATTTTTAAAATTATGGCGCCGTAGGCGCATTTCTCTGTGCCTCCGTGCCTCCGTGAGAGTTTAAAAAAAATCAGCTGAGTAAATACGTTCAGCCTTTATTTAAGATATTCTTTTAAAAGTTCCTGGTCTGCACCTTCAACAATCCAGTCTCCGTTTCCTTCAATTATAAACGGGACAAAATTAAGGTCAGCTTTTTCAAAAAATTTTTCCTGTTTTTCAAAAAGTTCTTCTGCATTTACACATATGTAAGGTTCTGAATCATATTCCATTTCAAGATATTCATTAATTCCGAAATTTTTACATACAGCTTTAAAAGCCATATCTTTACTTTTATCGCCGAGAACAGGATAGATGATTGCTTTTACATTCAGTTTTTTTTCTTTGGAAACTTTTTTAAGATATTGTAACAAAGATTCACAGTATCCGCACAAAGGGTCTGTTATAAAAAAAACTGAATCTTCATAATCTTTTGCACCGAATTCAAAGGATACAAAATCATTAAGTTTTGAAATATTTTCTGTAAGAAAAGAGTGTCTTTCTTTCATTAAAGCTTTTTCCTTTTCATGGTAAGCTTTGGTCTCTTTTTCAATCTTTTTGGACAAATCGGAAAAACTCTCTTTTGTAACAATTGTATTATTTTTATACATATCTCCTGATATGAAGTAATCATTACCGCAGTAAAGGAAAACAGGCTGCCCGCTTACCACAAGAAGGGTTTCGCAAAGATTTCCTGTCTCCTGCTTATTTATTATTCTGGCCTCTTCGGGAAACTCTGCATGATGTCTGAGCCAGTCCATATCAATATTGCTGCATATATTTTTTGAACGGCATCCTGACAGGCCTGAAACAATTAATAAAAAAACAAACAAACAGATTTTATACTTACTCAGCGCCGCTAAAACGGTACTCATAATCGTATTCTCTTTTCTCATAAATTTTTGCGGGTATATCTTCGCCTTTATCAGTTTTTTTATTGAAATAGAGTGTCCGCTCCATTGTCTGTGAATAAATATTCATTGTATCAGGGTCTGTGTAAACAACTGCATTCCCCTTTATAAAAGGCCTTTTATCATCTTCATTTTCATAATTTATAACTATTTTTACACAGTCTTTTTTATTAAATTTTTCATTTAAAAAAAACCGGGTTACAACATTAAAACTTACAGGATCTGTTTGTTCAAAGTTAAGCTTTTCCTTTCTCTCCCACTTTTCTTTGTGAGTTACTGTTTTGCCTGCATAACTGCCGGTTTTTTGGGCCCACTCAAACTCTGCTTTCTGCTCCATTTTCTCTTTATTAAAAATCCTGGATATCTGAGATGCAAATTCTTCAGTAAAGTTTTCATAAAAAAGCTTTTTTATTTCATCATAACCTGACAAGCCCTGGAATTTACCTTTTTCATCAATTTTATAAATAACAGGTGATTCTTTTAAAATATCAAAAACAGGGTTTTCCACAGGTTCATTATCGAGTTTAAATTTTATATCAAGCGGCTGGACAACAAGGTTAAATCCGTTTTGAGTTTTATTATAAATAACCCTTGTTTCTACAACCGATTTTTCTGACTTGATTGTTTCTTTGTTTACAATCTCTTTTTTAACAGCTTCAGTATTTTCAATCATTACTGTTTTGTTTTCAGGCCTGAAATTAAAGGTTACTTCTTCTGAGGCAGATACAGAGCATATCTGCAAATTCAGAAAAAAAAGAGTAAAAAAACTTATGATAATTGTATGTTTCATTTAATATTCCTAAAAATGGTTCATAAAAAATTCTGACTTTAAAACCTCCAACTATATATTCATACATTCTCAAAGTCAAAAAGCATCTGAAAAAATCAGGGAGTTAATACAAAACTTTTTTCATAAACTTTTTCTATATTTTCTTCTTTAAAAGGAAAATTCATATACTCTCCTTTACGCCAGAGTTTTATTCCGTCATCATAATGAGGGCTTGAAGGATGACCTGACTGTCCTGTTGAATTAACCCCGTAAAAAGGTTCATCCTTTGAAAAATCTGCGATAATTCTCATTGAAGGAATCATCCATACATCAAACCCTTTTGAAGGTGCATTTGCTGAGACATTTACAGTACCGGTATCACCAGAGGCAGGATAAGGTCCTCTGTTAAAATAATCAGAAAGAAAGTTCATCCCTGTTTTTTTGAAAAAACTGAGATGCTCTGACATTTTTGAAGTCTCTGTTTCAAAGTAATATTTATGCAGATCCCCCCATTTCCAGGAGTTCATGTCTTCTCCGAGTTTTTCTTCAAGAAATGTGTATGTATCTGCCATGGCTTCGGCAATAATCTGATACTTTGATTCTTTTTTTTGAGTTTTAATATCATCAAAAAAAGGGCTTGAATCTCTTTGGAGAAGATGGTCATGAATAGGTGAATAATTATAATATTCATTTTCAGCCATAGACTTCCACTGGGGACTGTCTGCAGGCCCGAGTTCATCAAAAAATATCTTTTTTGAAGCACAGTGAAGAAAAGCACCGTATACTGCCGCCTCCATTGAATCTTTATCCATTTGTCCGTCAAAGGAAGAAAGAATATTAAGTATCTTTTTTGAATGCGATTTTTCAGGTTCAGACATATTGAAAATAACAAGTTCAAGTTTTGAATTAAAAGGAGAAAATATGCCAGAACTTCTGAGTCTTGAAGGAAGAGATGTTTTAACATCCATATGCATTTTTTTCATTTTATCAAAATCATTTCCTCCGTATTCAAGCATCTCTTTTATTCTTAAAAACCTGTCAGGATAATACCAGGAAGATGAAAGAACATGTTCAAAATCTTTTGGTACAGTTCTGTGGTTTGCTGTTATAAGATACCCTTTTTCAGGGTTAAAGGATGAAGGAAATTCTTCATTGGAAAGATAACCTTTCCACCCGTATTCACCTGTCCAGCCAGGAGAGGGAAAAAGACCTCTGCCTTTTTTTCTTAAAGGATAAACCCCTGTTACCTGCCATCCGATATTATCTTTGTCTGCAAAAACAAGATTAAGAGAAATTGTTTTTATCTCTTTTATATATTTTTGTGCTTCTTCTGCTGTTTTTGAGCGATTTAGCATGTAAAACTGTTTTAATGTATCATCTTTTTCAATAAAAGGAGTTGAAAGAGACAGGGCATACGACATATCACCTGACACAGGCTGGAGCTCATAAACTCTCTTGTTTTTAAAAGTATGATTTATCAAAGGGCCGTGAATTGTTTCATGAACCGTCATTTCATAAACATCACCTCCTTTTGTCAGGAATTTTTCCTTTCTTTCCTTTGTTCTAATCCATTCGTCTTTGTATAAATAATGAAGTTTTCCGTTTATTTTTTTGATTTTTTCCACAAAAATATCCTGATTATCTGCCATAACCATTGTCATGCCCCAGGCGACATTGTTATTAAACCCTGCAACTATTGCAGGAAGACCAACACCTGCAACACCTGCTGCATCAAATCCGGGGGCTCTTAAATGTTTCATATTCCACATACCAGGAAGTGAAATCGGAAGATGGGTATCATTGGCAAGCAAGGATTTTTTATTTTGCGAGGCTTTGCCGGAAACAGCCCAGTTATTGGATGCTGCAATCTGTTTTATTCCCATATCTTTCATAAGTGTTGAAACTTTTTTAAGATTGTAGAATATATTTTCATCCAGACTTTTTTCTATTTCGTAAAGCTTTTCAACCTCTTTAAAAGGTAATTTTTCATCAGGATAAACAGGAAAAAGATATGGAATTTTATCTGTTTTAACTTTTTCCATAAAATGAAGTGCTGTTATTTCTTCATGAAAATTAAGAGATAAGGCAAAATTAAGAAGAACAAATACACAAGCAGAATCATAGGGAGTCCATTTTTCTGGTGTATATCCTGAAAGTTTTAAATTGGGCCCAAAGTTATTTTTATTTCTTTTTATATATTCATTTACTCCCCTGCTGTACAATTCAAGGGCATTTAAAAGCTCTTCTCCGCTCCCTTCAAGAATAGATTCTGCTTTTTTTCTGAAATTCAGGCTACGCATAAAAAGATCAAGATCAATAAAAGCCTTACCTCCCATTTCAGCAAGTCTGCCCTGTGATGTAAGTTTAAGCGAAATCATCTGCGAAAGCCTGTCAGCAGCATCAATATAACCACATGCAAATGCCAGATCATTAATATTCTGAGCCTGAATAAGCGGAACGCCGTAACTGTTACGCTTTATTGTAACCCTGTTTTCAAGATCTCTGAAATTACCCTGATCTTCATTTTCAAACACAGATTTTTTAAACTGGTTTGTTATAAGAGCTGAACAGCCTGTAAAAATAAAGCAAATTAAAACAGAAAAACATAAAACTGATTTTCTCATTGTTTTCTCCTGATTTTTATAATCACTGATAATTTTATTATATTTTTTTGCGGTATATGATTGATTCCAATATATCAGAGTTGCGCATAACAGTAACTTTCATTTTAAACTTTAAAAAACAATTTAAAGAAAAGCAAGATTACTTATTATTCGATTTTTTTGTTTTAATTCCTGAACTTAAATTTTATATTCCATTTAGATAAACTTTGTTTTATTATAAATTCGTTGTTTTCCTAAAACATATTCAAAAACTTATAAAAGGTGAATAAATGAAAAATTTTATTTTTGTTGTCCAGGTGTTATTATTAATCTCTTTTTTTTCAAATGCTTATGCTGAAGAAATAAAAACAGGAGAAAAACTGCCTGAAATAACAATAAAAGAAAAAGGAATCATGACTTTTGATTATGAAATAAAAAACAATAAAATGATCTACCCCGAAGACATAGAAATAAACTACAGACCATGGTCTACATCAGAGCTTGAAGGAAAAGTTTCAACAATATATCATCTTGCTGCACGAATGGGTATTGAAGATATAAATCAGCCATATATTGATGCACTTATTAAAGCTGATTTACCTGACAAACTCCCTGATTCAGATTACAAAACAACAACTATACTAAACCTTGACGATGCTGCCTGGGGAACTTCAGGTCTTGCCTCATCAAAATTTACCAAAAGCCAGGAAGAATTTCCTTATGCATATTATGTTGCCGATAATAACGGCACAGCAGCTGAAACCTGGAATCTTGAGAAAAAAAACACAGCAGTTATAGTAATAGACAAGTCAAACAAGGTCTTGTTTTTCAAAGAAGGTAAACTTGACGATGAAGATATTAAAACTGCTGTATCCAGAATAAAAGAGGCTCTTAAAGATTAAAAATATTTTTACTCTATGCATAATAAACTTAAAAAAAATTTTGCAGTATTTTTATTTCAGCTTCAATATCTTCTGCCCTGGTTATTTCTGTAACAAGGGCAGCACATTTTGCTCCCCGGCTTAATACTTCTTTGAGATTATGTTTTTTTATACCTCCTATTGCAACAAAAGGTATATCAAGGTTTGAAACAACAAAATCAAGATATTCAAAACCAACAGGATCACATACATCTTTTTTTGTATAAGTTTTAAAAACAGGGCCTGCACCTATATAATCTGCTCCTGATTTCACGGCTTCTATACCCTGCTCAGGAGAATGTGTTGAAACTCCAATGATTTTATCATCACCAATTAATTTTCTTACCTCATGAACAGGCAGATCATCCTGACCTATATGAACGCCGTCTGCATCAACAGCTTTTGCAATATCAGCATGATCATTTACAATAAAGCATACATCAGCTTTTTTAGTCATTTCTCTTAATTTTTTACACTCAATATATTTTTCCTTCATTGATTTATCTTTTTCCCGGTACTGAATAATTTTTATACCGGCTTTAATCATTTTTTCTGCTGTTTCAATATTGCTTCTTCCTGCAGAATGAGGTTCATCAGTTATACAGTAAAGACCTTCCATAGAAAAATTTTTCATTTTATCCTCTTACAATTATTCTGTTTAGTTTATAAATATCAGTCTTTGGTTAAGAAATTTGCAAAATAATGAAATACAATATCAGCCTGTTTTGCAGCTGTAATATTTACGCAAGGTGAAAAAGGAGGATTTCCTGTATCTGTTTCAGAAACAAAATCACCTGCTATATAAAAACACGGATTAATTTTTCTTATTCTTATATCATCACTTCTGCCTGACTGAGATATTCCTGATCCTGAGACAAGAAGATTTTTTCTTTTCATGAAATATTCAGCTGTTATTTTTTTGTAAATACTTTTATCAAAAGCTTCTACAACTGCATCGCAGTCTTTAAAAAATTTAAGGTCGTCTTTTGTTTCAATCTTTTTTTCATAAAGTTCTGCTTTTATATCCGGATTAATCATTAAAAGATTTTTTTTTAAGGCTTTTGTCTTTTTCTCTCCAACCTGATCAAAAAAATAAAACTGCCTGTTTAAGTTTGAAGGTTCAACAACATCAAAATCAGCAAGAACAAAATTTGTAAATCCGCATCTTACAAGATTAAATGCAGCATTTGAACCAAGACCGCCCGCACCAAGCACAGCAATTTTTTTTTCTTTAATCAGGCTGTATTTTTTTTTGCCGAGGATTTTTATTATTCCTTTTTCAAAATCATTCATAAAATACCTTTAAACTTTAAAAATATTACTGCAGTTTCCGGATATAATTTTCCAGGCCCTGACTATATATACTGCCAGTCTTTATAAACAGGCTGATATCCGTATTCCTTAAGATCAGAAGCCATTTTTGAAACACTTCTTTCATCTGAAATTTCAAATTGCCCTGTCTCCTTTTCTTCCTGGGTGTGGCCTCCGACTTTTGTTGAAACACCTGCAGACATCTTTGTAACTCCGAGTGGAAGAATATTGTCCCTGAACTCTTTATTTTCTCTTGTAGATATTGTAATCCCGCATCTGGGCATAAATATTCTTAAAGCTGTCATAATCTGAACCATATTTTTATCTGATACATCAAAGTCAGGCTGAAATTCACCTTCATGGGGTCTTATCCTTGGAAGAGATACACTTACTTCAACGTCAGGAAACCTTTTGAAAAGATAATCAGCATGAAGACCTGTAAAAAACAATTCCCGCTTCCACTCATCCAGACCTAAAAGAGCTCCTACATTAACTCCCCTTAGCCCTGCAGAAGCCCCTCTTTCAGGAGTATCAAGCCTGAACCTGTAATCTTTTTTAGGTCCTTTTAGGTGAAGCTTTTTATAAAGTTCTTCATTGTAAGTCTCCTGATAAACTGTAAGCTGATCAGCTCCTGCATTACAAGCTCCTCTGTATTCATCTTCTGTCATTGGATAAATTTCAAGAGCAATTGATGTAAAATATTTTTTTAAAATTTCACAGCTTTTGTATATATATTCCGGATCAGCCTTATCCTTTGCCTCTCCTGTAAGCAGAAGTATATGTTTAAGACCTGTTTCAGAAATTTTTTCAGCCTCTTTGTCGATTTCATCGTATGTAAGATGTTTTCTGAAAATTTTATTTGAGCAGTTATATCCGCAGTAAACACATTGATTTACGCAAAAATTGGAAATATACAAAGGAGTAAAAAGAATAATTACATTGCCAAACTGTCTTTGGGTTATTTCATGTGCCTTTTGAGCCATTGCTTCAAGATAGTTTTCTGCTGCAGGAGATAAAAGTGCAAAAAAATCGTGTTCATTCAGATAATCTTTGGACAAAGCATTTATAACGTCATTTTCACTTATTTTTTCAAACTCCTGATCAAAACTGAAATTTTTATAATCTTCAATTATTTTGTAAAAACTCATATATTCCCCATTTTACCTTAAAAAACCTGTTAAAGGTGAAGATGCCGAAGCTTCGAGTCTCTGCGCACCTGCTTTTGCAAGAAAAGCCTTTCTTCCCGATTCCACAGCCTGTTTAAAAGCCTCAGCCATTAAAACAGGATTTTTGGAAGAAGCTATAGCCGTATTTACAAGACATGCGGCTGCTCCCATCTCCATTGCATCGCATGCATGTGAAGGTTTTCCTATACCTGCATCAACAATTACAGGAAGAGCTGATTCTGCAATAAGAATCCGTATCATATCCCTTGTCTGAAGCCCCATATTTGAACCTATGGGAGCACCAAGTGGCATAACAGCAGAAGCACCTGCATTTTCAAGTTGTTTTGCTGTAACAAGATCAGGATTAATATAGGGCAACACAACAAAACCTTCTTTTGCAAGTATTTCCGAAGCTTTTACTGTTTCGTGGTTATCCGGAAAAAGATATTTATTGTCTGAAATAACCTCAATCTTAATCCAGTTGCCACATCCTGAAGCTTTTGCAAGCCTTGCAATCCTTACAGCTTCCTCTGCATTTCTTGCACCTGAAGTATTGGGCAGAAGGGTCATATGATCAGGGATATAATCTGTTACATTTTCTGTGCCTGAATTAAAATCGACTCTTCTAAGAGCAATTGTTATAACTTCAGATCCTGACTTTTTAATAACTTCAGGTATAAGACTGTCATCAGAATATTTTCCTGTTCCTGTAAACAACCTGCTTTTTAAATTTTTTCCGCCTATGCTGAAAACATCTTCTTTTGTCTGCAAATCCATTATCCTCCTCCTACAAAATTTAAAATCTCAAGGCTGTCGTCTGAATTTAAAACAGTTTTTTCATAGTCCTTTGTTTCAATAATTTCTGAGTTAAGCTCTGCAACAACCTTTTCAAAATCTTTTTTTTTCAATCTGAGCAAATCTGCCAGAGTAATATTATCCGGCACTGTTTGTTTTTCTCCGTTTAAAAAAATTTCCATAAGGCACCCTCTTATATTTCATGAAAAATTTATAACAAAAAAAGGCCTGCCTTTTATGAAGGCAAGCCTTTGTCATTCTAATTCAAGCTTCCCTTCGGCAGTTCTAACTGCATCAGGTTCCAAGAGTTGGAAGATATCTTCCTCTCAGCCTTTATTCAAGGCACCCCCAGCAACATTTTTCAGCTGTTTAATTATTGAACATAAAATTCAATTTCAATTACAGCTTAATTATTATTTAATATTTTTTTTAATGTAAACTTTTATTTTAAACCTGCTAAAAGCTAATTTTTAATTAGTTCCTCTTTTTCAGTCAGAGCCCTGCTTATTTCAGCAGCTTTTTCAGGATCTGCATTTGCAAGAATTTCTCCTGCAACCTGAGGTCTCATATATGAAAACATTTTTTTTGCAACCTCTATGTTCATGCTGTTTACAATTTTAGCTGCATTTCTGGGTCTCATATTCTCGTATACTTTTGCAAGACTTTCGTATTTTTCCTCTTCCTGCAGAACAACCTCTTCTTCTGTCTCTTTTTTCTCTTTCTGAAGATTATCCAGAGCTTTTTTTACTTTTTCATCAAGAGCTTTTAAATTTGCAAGTTTTTCATTGAGCTCTTCTTCAAATGCATTTAATTTTTTTGCACGTTCATCAAGCTCTTTTTCTCTTTTATTTAGTTCTTCTTTTTTTCTTTCATAAAAAGATATTGTTCTTCTTAATTCTTCATCCTGAATTTTGTCTTTTTCCTCTACTTCATCAGTCTGATTTTGTGCAGAATCTTCTTCCTGTGCAGAAAATCCTGAAGGAAAAAGACTGAAAAGTATAGCTGAAAAAATTAATAATAAGACTTTTTTATATTTCATTGGAAATTTCCCTTGCTTTTTTTAATGAAGAAATTTCATCAATTTCCTTTTGTTCTTCATAAAGCATATCTTCGATATATTTTTCCTTTTTTTTACTCTTGAGTTTTTCAAGTGCTTCTTTTTCAGTTTTTGCTTTGATAAGCTTTTTTGTTTTAAGATCCTTTTCCCTGAACAGATTTTCAAGTCTTTTTTTTTCATCTTCAAGTCTTTGTTCAATTCCGGCAATATAATTCTGATAGAGCTGAAAATTTTCTATTGTGATGCTTTTTACAGAAGCTTTTTCAAGCTCTTTAAAAATATTTTCTCTTCTAAATTTTATCTGTTCAATATTACCTTCACATTCCTTAATATCAAGATTTACAGACATCAAAGCCTGCTTTGCCTCTTTTTCAAGAAAAGTTTTATATTTAAGAACAGATTCAAGACTGAATTTAAATTTTTTCATGGGCTTAAATCCCTTTACTTAGTAATTAGTTGCAGAATCAAAACTGCCTTTTTTGTTCTGTAACTACTTACCAAGACCGACAATCTTTTTTAACAAAGGAAAGGATTGTTCAATCCTCATTTTTTTATTCATATCCTGCTTTAAAAACTCATTTATTTTAGGAGCAATATTTTTGGCCTTGTCTATTTCCGGATCAGAACCGTCTCTGTATGCTCCTATGGATATCATATCTTCGGCCTCTCTGTATGTCGATAAAAACCTTACAGCCTGATCCCTTATATTAAGATATTCCGTAGGTGTTACATCCCTTGCCACCCTGCTTACACTGGAGAGAACATCTATTGCAGGATAATGACCTTTATTTGCAAGATCTCTTGATAAAACTATATGCCCGTCAACAATAGACCTGACTGTATCACCTACAGGATCATTCATATCATCACCTTCAACAAGTACTGTATAAATACCTGTAATACTGCCGCTGTCCTTTAAAGTTCCCGCTCTTTCAAGAAGCACAGGTATCTTAACAAAAAATGAAGGGGTATATCCCCTGCTTGTGGGAGGCTCTCCCGAAGCAAGGCCGACATCTCTTGAAGACATTGCGTATCTTGTAAGAGAATCAAGAAAAAGGAGAACATCTTTACCCTGATCACGGAAATATTCAGCAACAGCAGTTGCAAGGTAAGCACCTCTCATCCTTACAAGGGGAGGAGAATCAGAAGTTGCCGCCACAACAACGGCTCTTTTCATTCCATCTTCTCCGAGAATCTCTTCTATAAACTCTTTTACCTCTCTTCCACGTTCTCCTATAAGCCCTATCACAACTACATCTGCAGTTGTGTGACGGGTCATCATACCCATAAGAACAGACTTACCAACACCTGATCCGGCCATAATAGCAACCCTTTGTCCTCTTCCAAGGGGAACCATTGTATTAATGGCTGCTATGCCTACGTCCATCGGTTCTCTTATAGGTTTTCTTTCAAGAGGATTTATAGGGTTGCCGTAAAGCTGATAATACTGATCTGCATCAAGATCCCCTTTTCCGTCTATAGGATTTCCAAGGCCGTCAATCACCCTTCCAAGAAGGCCGTCTCCTACACGGGCAAGTGGCTGGTCGTCTTTTTTAACAACTTTGCTGCCCGGTTTTATTCCCCTTGTGTCACCATAAGGCATTAATACAGACCTGCCATGAGAAAAACCGACAACTTCGGCCATTATAGTGTTTTTCCCCTCTGTTGAAATTTCGCATAAGGTTCCTATACCTACCCCTATGCCTGAAGCTTCAACTGCAAGTCCTTTTACAACTTCAATCCTTCCTTCTATCTTTGCAAAGACTGAGCTCTTTACAGTATCAAAATAAGGAGAAAGATCTATATCAAGGTTTAAATCCATATTTTCAACCTTTTACCTGCCTGTCTTTTTCAGGCCGTTTTTTAAAAGCTGTTCTTCTAAAATATTAAGCCGGTTTTCCACAGTCTGAGTTATCCCGCCGGACTCCGAATCTATGGTGCATCCTCCGCGTCCGATTGCAGGGTCTGATACAATGGTAATATTTTTAAGATTTTCAAATCTCTGGAAAAAATCTTCTTTGATCATTTCAATAATATTATAATCTTCGGGATTAACTCCTATGGTTACATCAACAGGATCGGGAATCTCATTCAAGGCTTCTTTTATTGAAAGCTTAACAAAGTCGGGATCAAGAGTAAGATTGGAATACAAAACTCTTCTTGCTATATTTAAAGATAATTCTACAATTTCATCTTCATATTTTTCCAGAACCTTATCCCAGGAAGATTCAATAGATTCAAGGATCTTAAGAACAGATTTAGCTTTTTGACCAAACTCTTTTCTTACCTCATCATAAGCTTCCTGTTTCCCTGCTTCATAACCGTTTATTTTACCCTCTTCAAAACCCTCAGCCTTTTTTTCCTCTCTTAACTCTTCGTTTGCTTTTTCAATATCAGCCCTGGCATCTTCTTTGCCCTGAAGTTTTCCATCTTCCAAACCTTTATTATAAGCATCTTCTTTTTCCTGATCAACAACTGCAGACAGGGCATCTATTTTAGAATCTTTTCCCTTTTTTTTAGCTTTATCTCCTTTTAAAGAACTTTTTTCATCCATGGATGATTTTTTTTCTTCAGAAGGAGGTTCAGGCTGTTTGTCTTCAAAGCCGTCAAAATCCTGATTTTCCACAAGAGGCTGAAAAGATTCATCAGAAGAAGATACATCAAACTCTGTAAAATCGTCTTCACCTGAAATTGTTCTTGCTTCTTCAAATTCTTTTGTTTCATATGATTCCAGAGTTTCAGCACTTAAAGAATTCCAGTCTTTGCTGTTTTTCTTATCATCAGACAAGTTCTTCACCCTTACCTTTTCCAAGAGTTATGGTACCTTCTGATTCAAGCTCTTTGGCTGCTGCAACTATTTCCTGCTGTGCTGCCTCAACATCAGAAAGTTTGGCAGGCCCCATTGTTTCAAGGTCGTCAAGAAGCATTTCAGCAGCTCTTGATGAGAGGTTTCCTAAAATTTTATCTTTCATCTCCTCACTTGCTGTTTTAAGAGACAGTGTCAGCTGCTGACCTTCAACCTTCTTGAGAATCTCACGCATTCCTCTGTCATCAACATTTACAAGATCTTCAAATACAAACATAAGATCCCTTATCTCTTCTGCCATATCAGCATCTTCTTCATCAATAAGGTCCATAATCGCATCTTCAGTAGCTCTGTCCACACCATTGAGAATATCGACAAGAACCTGAACTCCTCCTGTTTTACCGCCTCTTGCTCCTGCAGTACTCATTTCGCTTCTTAAAGTTTCGTCTACATTTCTTACTACATCGTCTGAAACCTGACCAAGCTGTGCAATTCTTAATGCAATATCACCTTTTTTCCCATCTTCAAGACTTGCCAGAACATCTGAAGAAATATCAGAAGGAAGATGCGCAAGAATCATTGCTATAGTCTGTGGATGCTCTCCGCGGACATAAGAAATAAGGGTCGCAAGGTTAACATGTTTGCTCCAGTCAAAAGGCTTACCCCTTTTTTCCTCTTCAAGCTCTTTTATAAGAACTTCAGCCTGTTCAGGGCCGGTTGTTTTTTCAAGTACTTTTTTAAGAAACGAATTCCCCTCTATATAAATACTTGTCTCTTCACCGAAAGTTTCAACAAATTCATTTAAAACCGATTCCATTTCTTCGGGAGTTATTTCATCTATATCAGCCATTGCCATTGCAGATTTTCGTATATCTTTATCATTCATTCTTGTGAAAAGCTCTGTTGTAAATTCCTCTCCCATAACCAAAAGAAAAATTGCAGCTTTTCTGGCTCCGCCTGATATTTTTTTGGAATCAGCCATTATGCCCCTTCCCGAATCCAGGATTTTAATATATTTGCAGTTTTTTCCATATCATTTCTTGCAAGCTCTTCAGCCTTTTTTACTGACGGCAGATTATCCCATTCCTTTGATCCTTCATCTTCATCAGTAATGTCAAGTCTGCCGCCTTTCTGGGCATCTTCTTCCTCGCCTGCTTCTTTTATCTCTTTAACGGTTTTTATTACAGGACGCAAAACAAAAAGGAAAAACAATAAAACAAGCACAATATTTGCAGCAACTTTACCGTAATCCTGTTTCAGTTTATCAAAAGAAGAAAGCTTTTGCGAGTCCGGACTTTTTTCAGGTATGGATGAAAACTGAAAAGACTGAACAGTAACCTGATCTCCCCTTGCTTCATTATAACCCATAGCATTTCTTACAACCTCTTCAAAACGCTGAATATCCTCCTGATCTCTTGGAACATATTCCCTTGTCCTGTTACCGTTTTCATCGGTTTCATATTCATAAATACCGTCTATAACAGCTGCAACCGAAAGCCTGTTAAGCTCCGCAAAAGGCTTTTCAGTATTTCTTACCCTTTTGCTTATTTCATAATTTACAACATCTTCTTTTTTATCCCCTCTTGAGAGACGATTTTCAGGATCACCTTCTTCTCCGGGGGGAACTATTGGATTGACACTTGAAACATTTTCATCAGGAGAAAGGAGTTCTTCCTGGCTTTCTGAAATATTTTTCCGGCTTCTTACATGAGGTGTATTAAGTTCTTTGGGATCATAAATCTCTTCATTCATATTTTCTTTGGTAAAGTCCATTTCTGTTGAAATACGGACAATAGCCTTATCTTTACCTACTATACGCTCAAGCATTGATTCAATTCTTGTAGCAAGATTTTCTTCATAAAATTCTTTATACTGCATCTGGGTCTGAACCCTTTTATCAGCAAGCTCAGCAGCTTTTTCAGCCTCTGTTTTTCCTTTAAACAGAATTCGTCCGCTTGTATCAGTTACAGTAACTCTTTTCTGGGGAAGATCTTTAACAGCTCCTGCAACAAGATTTACAACAGCATCAACCTTGGAGCTTTTTATATCATTTGTTAGTCTTAAAAGAACAGATGCTGAAGCAGGCTGGGTATCTTCAACAAAAACAGAATCTTTTGGCATAACTATCATTACCCTTGCTTCTTCAACCTCTTCAAACTTTTCTATGGTTCTTGAAAGTTCTCCCTGAAGCGCTCTTTTATAGTTTACCTGCTGTACAAACTCAGTTGTCCCGAATTCAGTCTTGTCAAAAATTTCAAAACCTACTCCGCCTCCTTTGGGAAGCCCTTCTCCTGCAAGATTCAATCTTGTATCATATACATCATCAGAAGATACAACAATTGTGCTTCCGTCATCACGAAGCTTATAAGTAACATTGCTTTCTTTAAGCTTTTCAACTATTGCAGAAGCATCTTCGCCTGAAAGCCCTGTATACAAAGGAGTAAATTCAGTTTTGTTTGCCCAGTAAAGCATAACTGCAAATCCTGTAATAATAAGAACAATTACAGAACCTGCAATTAATTTTCTGGTAAGAGGCATATTTTTGTATATATTTATTATCTGCTCTATTACAGGATTCATTTAAAGAATTCCTTTATATCTTCTTGAGTAAAATTTATATCAGTATTCAATTTTAAAAATTAAAAAACATCACAACTGCATTCTCATTATTTCCTGATAAGCTGTCATAGCTTTACTTCTAACCTGATTTAAAAACCTAAGAGACAAATCAGCTTCCTGGAGTGCCATCATACCTTCATGTACTCCCAGCTCTCCCTTGACTACTGCTTCAGATGCATCATCTGCTGTGTGCTGAAGATTATTAACCTGTCCCACAGCATTTTTTAATCTCTCTTCAAAAGATACTCCTGAGAAAAGATCATTGTTTCCATTTTTTTTTATTTCCGTGGGATTAACACCAACATTATTAAGCGGATTTATTGTACTCATCTAAACCTCCTATGCCCGTCCTATTTCAAGGGCCTTCATTATCATTTCCTTGGTATTTTTCATTGCGGTAACACTTGCTTCATAAGATCTTTTTGCAACAACCATATCAGCTACTTCAGTAAGTGTATCTACATTGGGCATTGCTACATAACCTGTTACAGGATCTGCATCAGGATGGCTCGGATTATGAACAAGCCTGAAATCCTCCTGGGATTTTGTTACTTCAGAAACCTCTACACCTTTATACTTTGATTTTTCTTTATTAAACATTGATTCAAATGAGGAAAAATTTTCCTGATTATCTTCTCCCCCTTCCTCTCTGTACTTTTGCAGACCGTCTTTTATATTATCAACATCATTGCTTCTGAATACAGCCATCTGCCTTCTGTATGGGCCTCCTTCAGGAGTTCTTGTTGTTTCTGCATTGGCAATATTCTGAGAAACAATATTCATCTTCATCCTGTGTGCAGACAAAGCGGTTGAACTGATTTTAAAGGAGCTTAAAAGATCACTCATTATCTTCCTCCCTCATCTATGGAATATTTAAGTATTTTCATTTTCCTTGTCATAAGTTCTACTGCACCTCTGTATTTAATATTGTTTTCAGAAAGATTTGACATCTGTTCATCTATATCAACTGTATCAAGGTGAAATGTATCAGAATTATCATATACAGAAGGATTCATATCTTTGTTTACATCAAAGTTTGAAAAATGATCTTTGTGTGTAACATCAACTTCTCTGGGCGGAAGTCCGCTGACCTGCTTTTCAAGTGTTTCCTGAAAATCTATATCTCTTGGCTTATATCCGATGGTATCCATATTAGCTACATTTCCGCTTATCAGACTGTGCCGAAATGAAGCTACATCCAAAGCTTTACCCATAAATTTGTATGTATTATCGAATAGACGAGAATTCTGCATTTTTACCTCCGCATATCTGTTTAGAATACAATATGCAAAAGGTATGCCTTTAAGGAAGATCCATATTGGATTTATAAAGATTAAGTTTATTCCTAAGGGTTCTTACACTTATTCCAAGAAGATCTGCAGCCTGGGTTCTGTTACCTTCTGTCTCGTTAAGTGTTTGAAAAATCACTTCTTTTTCCATCTCTTTCAGAGGTCTGGGAGAAAAGTCAATGGCTTCAGTTGCAGTGGTTTCTGAGGTTATGCCGTCTCCGGCAAATTCTTCTGCGGTTACTATGTCGTGATCTTCTATCAAATCGGAAGAACATATTAAAACTGCTCTTCTGATTATATTTTCCAGCTCCCTTACATTTCCGGGGAATTTTAATGTTTTAAGCTTTTGCAAAGCTTTATCTGTCAAACCTTTGACATTTCTTGCGTCAATCTGATTGTACTTTTTGATAAAAAAGTCAGAAAATTTTTCTATATCATCCGGTCTTTGCCTTAAAGGCGGAATTTTAACAGGTATGGTATTTATTCTGTGGTAAAGGTCTGTTCTGAAATCACCTTTTGCAACAGCTTCTCCCGGATCTTTGTTTGTAGCAGCAAGAACTCTTACATCTATTTTAACAGTTTCTGTTCCCCCAAGACGATCTACCTCACCCTCCTGAAGAACACGAAGAAGTTTTGCCTGAAGGTAAACAGGCATTTCTGTTATTTCATCAAGAAGAAGAGTTCCTTTATCTGCAAGTTCGAATTTACCAGGTTTTCTTGAAACAGCTCCGGTAAAAGCTCCTTTTTCATGGCCGAAAAGCGAACTTTCAAGAAGGGTCTCAGGAAGAGCCGCGCAGTTAACCCCTATAAAAGGGCCTGTTCTCTGACTTTTTTGATGTATATATTTTGCAATAACCTCTTTACCTGTTCCGCTCTCTCCGGAAAGAAAAACAGGTGCCCTGCTTAAAGCCACCTGATCAGCAAGAGCAAAAACCTTTTTCATTCTTTGATCACCGATTACAAGGTCGCTGTTTTCTTCTTTTTCACCTGAATCAAAACTGCTTTCCATTGTTAATATTTTTTCACAGGCCAGCCTTATATCCTCTTTGGTATCAGGCATTATAAGAAAATCATGAGCCCCGTTTTTGATACATTTAACAGCAGTTTCCACACTTGAATCACCTGCAAAAACAATGACTTTATTTTTTTGATCAAGGCTTTTTATTTTTTTGATAACAAGATCTATATCTGAAACAGTTTTATCGATTCCTGCAAGTACAAGATTCATATTTTTTTTTGAACATAAAGTCAGAGCTTCACTTCCATTAAGTACAGGTTTGGACTCAAAACCTTTCTCCTGAAAATATGATGCTGCCAAATCTCTGAAAATATTGTTTTTACTCCATATAATAACCTGATCAAACTCAAAACCCATTAAATCTTCTCCGGAATTTTTATTAATTTATGCCAATCATAAATTAAAAACAAAAAAAATGAAACTCAAAGCTTCTTCAAATCAAAAAAGATGCTGTTTTTATGGATAAATAATCATTTTTTGTTGTAGCAAGATGAGGTTATACTCTGCAAAACTTTTGAATGAAATTTCAGACCTTTTTAACTCAAGAGTAAACGTTCCCGGTTTTATCCGGCAATTGAACCTGAAAATTAAAACACGCAATAATAAATACTATGTTCCGTTAATTTCCTGTTCAAGCTCAATTTCCCTTATTCTTTGTTCAGCCATATTTCTCCAGAGTTCATCATCTGTATCAATATTTAAAACATTATTATACTGAACAAGTGCATCATTTTTATTTCCAAGACCACTTAAAGCTTCTGCGTAGTTAAACCTGAGTTCAGCCATGTTTTCCACACCTTCTTCAGCATCAAGAGCTGTTTCACAAGCTTTTACCGCACCTTCAAAATCTTTCAGATGAAGCCTTGATTCAGCAAGCTTGCCTGCGGCATATGCAATTTCTGAAACAAAGTTCTCCTGATTGAGTGACTTATAAATATCAAGACTGCTTTCATAAGCTTTTTCAGCATTTTCGTACCTGTCATGCTCCAGGGATAAATCTCCTTTTTTTGACGAAACACCGGCTTTTGACTCCTTCTTCTCATACTCAGATACAGCCTTGTCGTAAAGCTCCATGGACTTTTCATAATTTTCTTTTTTCTTCTCAATATCCCCTTTTAACTCAAATGCCCAGCCCTGATCATCAGACGATTTGTATTTTTCAAGGATTTCATCTGCAAACTCTGATGCTTTTTTAATTTCATTAAGCTCCTTGTTGGCAAAAGCTCTGTATCTAAGTACCTCCACAGGAAGCTTTCCTTCATGCCAGAGATCATAAGCCTTTTCCAGCCGCTCTTCAGCCTCTATATACATGTGAGTTTTAAAATAGATTTTACCGCTTATATAATTAATATTGTAATTTTTCATATCGGCTATATAAAAGCGTTCTTTTTCTACTATCCTTAATGCAGTCGGATAATTATCCTCTTTTAAAACATTTTCCAGTTTCTCGTAAAGAGATTTTGACATTATATTAAGGGCTTCTGTTCTCAAAGCTCTCGGATTTTCCGCAAGAAGGGCTTTAATTGAGTCTATGCTTTTATCATACTCACTTTCTTCATACTGTATTTCAGCAAGTCTTATAAGGGCAATCCTTGCTTCAGCAGTATCAGGAAAATCATTAATTATCATCTGATAAACAATCTTTCTTTGTTCATCATTATCCATATTCTCCGCTATTTTAAGAGAACTCCGCACAAACCCCCTGGTTCCGGGATAACGATCAGTAACAAGCCTGTACATTTTAAGAGCCTTATCCTTTTCTCCCTGATTTTCAAATGTATTACCTATATTTGTCAAAATAATATCTTTGTCTTCAACTTCAGGAAAAATATTTATAATTCTGGAAAAAAGGGTTCTTGCCTTTTCATTGCTGCCTGTTTTAAAATAGGAGTTTGCTACATAATCTAGTATATCAGGGTTTTCATATAAGAGTCTGGGACTTTCCTTTGTAATCGGTTCAAGAGTTCTTATTGTATCAAAATACCTTTTTTTGGAATACATTATCTCCCCCTGAATCAATTTTGCATCCTGGGCATATTTTGTATCCGGATAATTATTGACAAGTCTTGCAAGATAATTTTCAGCAGGCCTGAGTTCTTCTTTTTCATTATATATATCACCAAGATGGTAATAAACCTCGGCAAGACCGTCATAATCAGGATAATTTCTTTCAATAATTTCAAAATATCCTACTGCATAAGGATAATTCCCCATATTTTTGTTAATCAGGGCAGACATTGCATAACCGTAAGGCAGCAAAGGGGTATATTCTTTATTAACTAATGATTCCAGATGTTTTTTCAATTCAATTGGGAAAACACCTTCTTCTTCAGCAATCCTGTAGCGAATATAAGCATTTAAAAAAGCAAGATCATGTACACATTCATCCGGGGGATCATCTTCAGCTACAGCTTCTGCTGTATCAAGAGCTTTTGCCCAGTTTTTTTCATCGCAAAGTCTCAAAGCGACTTTAAATTTTGTCATATCTGCACAATTACTATTTTTTAGTGCGTCTGTTATAGTATTTATGCCGCCTTTTTTGTAAACTCTTTCTTCTCTTCCGGCACCCGGCAACTGAAAAATATCATCTTCTTCTGAAATATCTTCCTGCTGTAAATCATCATCGATTTCTACTGTTTTTATTTCAGTTTCTTTTTCATCGGTCCCTGATTTTTGTTCAGACTGCTGTTTTGTTTCTTTTTCAGCTGAAGTTTTTTCAGGAAGTCTTTTTTTGTTTTTGTAAGCCGGAGATTTATCAGAATAATAAATTTTATCTGTACTTATATTTACGCGAAGAGTATTCCTGCCGCTGTCCCAATAATAATCAATTGATTCTACTTGATTTTTGGTTTCTATTGTAAGCATTGAATTATTATCAGAAAAATTTTCATATACAATTTTTGAAATAAGATTTCCGCCAGAACCGCCTGTGACTGCATCTTCTAACAGATCAGTATCTTTAAAAATCACAACAAATTCATATTCACCGGATTGATAAACCCTGAAATCTGCATATGAATCAAGACTTACAGCTACCTGTCCGCCGTTATCAAGAAGTGATATTCTTTCAATTACAGAAGCATCTGCTTGTGCATTAAAGAATAAAACTGCAAATAAAAAAAATTTAAATATAAAAGTCTTTTTCATGGCATCCTTTTTCAGGTTCACCGGTTTTGTAACATAAATCAATCTGAAATAAGTAAATGCACAAAAAATGCCATCCGGACAAGAATAGATTTTTTTTACATATTTTATAAGTACAAAATTGCCTGCATCCCAAGAAGAAGCTCTCCGCTTGATGGGCATTAAGTCTTAAATAAACAATTTTTAAAAACTACATT
This sequence comes from Thermodesulfobacteriota bacterium, assembly GCA_051744925.1. Lineage (GTDB taxonomy): Bacteria > Desulfobacterota > Desulfobacteria > Desulfobacterales > JACKCP01 > JACKCP01. Next base: position 23,704 of record JBNJDM010000037.1, read on the forward strand.
TTATTTTCTTATGGATTGAACTTATCAACCAATTACCTACTTAGTTGCTGAACAAAAACTCCCTTTTTTGCCCGGTTCTTAAGTTAAAATCAAAATTTTAATCCTCAAAATACCCTGGTATTCCTGCGGTTAAATTTTTCATCTGCCGTAACTGAACAAAAGACTCTGGTTTTCAGTCAAATAATACTTACATAAAATTTATCGACGGGTTTTTTCATAACTAAAGAGAAATTGGGGATTTTTGAATATTATACATTCTGTTTGATCTGAGTTCAGGCAAAAAAACTGAAGAAGTTTGTATGTTTCAGACTACTTTATAAGTTTCCTAAAGCTGGATTTTTTTTATCAAGGAGGTTTATTAAAGATGTGTCAAAAAAAGAGTCAAAAATATGACGCTAAAAAAGGAAGTCTTCAGGCCTTTCCTGTTCTGAAATTCCAAGTTTTTT
>JBNJDM010000038.1:0-24011 GCA_051744925.1 Thermodesulfobacteriota bacterium
ACAACCTTTTGTATTCTTTTCAGCTCTCTGTCGTTTCTGGTTCCGAATATAGATTTGAATAAACTGGTAATCATTTTTATTCCTTGTTAAATTTTATGATTTTAAAATTATAAAACTAATTTAAATTTTTTCAACATCAGGGGTTTGCATATCATATTTTCTTAATTTTTGGATCAGTTAAAAAAAAAAAATTCATTCAGGACTTCTTAGAAGAAATTCAGATTAAGCAGGTGTATAAACCGGGAAGATTTATTCTTTTAAAATATTTGATAATTATTTCATAAATAAAAAAATCAACCCAGGTAAAAAACCCCCCTTAAATAATTTTAAGGAGGGTTTATATCTTGTTATTTTATTAATTTAATCCAGTATATATTTCTGAGGATTTACAGGCCTGCCGTTTACAAAAATTGCATAATGAAGATGCGGTCCTGTACTTCTTCCTGTATTCCCCATTTCAGCAATTTTATCGCCTCTTTTGACTTTTTGACCCTTTTTTACATTATATTTACTCAGATGACCGTACTTGGTTATAGTTCCGTGTCCGTGATCGATCATCACAGCTTTCCCAAGAAGACCTCGCCTGCTGACATCGGATACTGTACCGTCTGCCGGTGCAATAATAGCTGTTCCGTGCCTGTTTGCAATATCATAACCTTCATGAAACTCTTTTTTACCTGTAAAAGGAGAGTCTCTGTATCCAAATCCTGAAGTAAGCCAACCCTTAACAGGACGTATTGAAGGAGTCGATGCAAGAAGATTCCTTTTTGCCTCAAGTGAAGTAAGAAGATCTGAAAGGCTTTGTGCTTTCTCATCTGATGCGTTTTTAAAAGTATCAACCCGGTCGTTTATTCCCCGGACAAGAGAACTGTGTGATTCGTCAAGACCGATTCTTGAATCAAGAGGCTCAGGCATAACGCCCCCGATTCCGAACACACTTTTTTCACCAGAACTGCCTTTTTTCTGGTCAAGATCTGCAATAATTCTTATTTTATCTTCAAGCTTATCAATCTGTACAAGATGATCTCTGATTGAATTCAGTTCTTCTGCAAAGGAGTGGAGTCTTGATCTCTGAGCCTGTATAAGCTTATTTTTACGTTCAAGTTCATTTTTTGCATGTTTAAGATGGGAATCAGAACTTTTAACAGACACGTAGTCATAAACAAAAAACAATGAAACAGAAACAGAAACAAAACATAGAAAAAAAACTGTATAAACAAGTTTCTTAGGAACAGATAAAGTTTTGATTTTTCCGCCGTTTATAAAATTTATTATATATTTTTCCGCCATATTTTTTCTCTGAATTTTTGTTAATGTTTATAACTGCTTATGCTTAAAAGTAATTACCATATTTCACTCGTAAAAGTCAATTTAAACACGGATCAAACTTCTATGACTTTCTGTGTTTCATAGATTCAAGGGTGTTTTTCATTAGCATTGCAATAGTCATAGGACCAACTCCGCCCGGAACAGGAGTAATCCATCCTGCAATTTTTTTTATCTCATCAAAATCTACATCCCCTTTAAGTACAGGAATTGTACGCCCTGTCTTTTCGCTTATTTTTTCTCCTACCCTGTTTACTCCTACATCTATTACACAAGCACCTTTTTTAATCCACTCCGGTTTTACAAGACCGGGCACACCTGCAGCAACAATTAAAATATCGGCTCTTAAGCAATGCGACTTTAAGTCTTTTGTTGCTGTATGCACAACAGTAACAGTAGCATTTGCACCTTCACCTTTCTGCAGCATCATATTGGCAACAGGTTTTCCTACAATATTAGAACGTCCCACAACAACAACTTCAGCGCCTTTGGTTTCAACGCCTGCTCTTTTTATCATTTCAATAATACCTGCAGGTGTGCAGGGAAGAAATTTTACATTTTTTCCGATTATAAGCTTTCCTACATTAATAGGATGAAAACCGTCAACATCCTTATCAGGATCGATTGCATAAAGTACCTTTTCTTCGTTTATATGCTTTGGCAAAGGCAATTGCACAAGTATCCCGTCTACAGAATCATCATTATTATATTTTTCAATAAGATCAAGCAGCTCTTTTTCAGTTACATCCTGATTAAGATTTTCCTGAATCTCTTTAAACCCCATTCTTTCTGCTGTTTTCATTTTAAGAGTTACATAAGAAACCGATGCAGGATTTTCACCTGCAAGTATAGTTACAAGTCCGGGGGGTCTGTTGTACTTTTCTTTCAAACCCCGCGACTCCTCTTTTACCTCTTCAAGTATTGATTCTCTTAATTGTGTACCGCTTATAATCTGTGCTTCCATAATTATGTTCCTTTTTACATTACAAAAAAATTCAAAATCTATTCAGGCTTTATTAAAATTCGCTTTTCAGCTTTTAAACAGGATAAGCTACGTTTCTAAGTCCTTCAGCTTCGTCAAGTCCAAACATTATATTCATATTCTGAACAGCCTGACCCGATGCACCCTTTACAAGGTTGTCTATTGCAGAAACAACAATAAGTCTTTTGGAATTTTCATCATATTTTAAGTTTATATCGCAATAGTTTGTTCCTGCAACATTTTTTATGTCAGGCATTTCATCTCCGGGCAGAATCCTTACAAATTGAGAATCTTTATAAAATGTTTTAAGAAAATTTCTTAAGCTGTTTTCATCTGCTTTTTTATCAGTTTTCATATATATTGTAGCAAGCATTCCTCTTACAACAGGAATAAGATGCGGAGTAAAGGTAACAAAGGAGTCACTGCCTGTAATTTCGCTTATTTTTTCTTCTATCTCCGGTCTGTGCCTGTGAGAAGCTACTTTGTAGGCTTTAAAACTTTCATTTAATTCGCAGAAATGGGTTATTCTCGACAATCCGCGCCCTGCTCCGCTTGCTCCGGATTTTGCATCTATTATTATATCATCAGGTACAACAAAACCTGACTTTAAAAAGGGAAGTATTCCAAGAAGACTGCAGGTTGGATAACATCCCGGATTTCCTACAAGAACACTGCTTTTTATTTTTTCACGGTATAATTCAGAAAGTCCGTAAACCGATTTTTCTATAAATTTTTTTGATTTATGTTCACAATAATAATCTTCATATTCCTTTACTGAATTAAATCTGAAATCTGCTGAAAGATCTACTACCTTTACATTCTTTTCCAGAAGATCAGGTATAATTTCCATAGGTATTTTATGAGGAAGAGCTGTAAATACAACATCGCATTTTTCGCCTGCTTCATGTGGATCAAACTCTTCAATAACAGTGTCTGCAATATTTCTGAAAGCTGGATATATATCAGAATAAATCTGGCCGTTATATTGCCTTGAAGTTAAAAGAGTTATTTCTGCATTTGTATGAAAAGTTAAAAACCTTACAAGTTCAGCTCCTGTATACCCTGTTGCTCCTATTATGCCTGCCCTTATCATATCTGCTCTGCTCCCTAAAATTAATAAGCTCTTTATGGATGATAAGCTTATGAGCCAAAATTTAAAAATTATGGTTTTCAGCTAATCACTAAATTTTACATTTTTTAAGTTTTAATTATCTCTATTTTAAGTTAAAATCTATATAAATCAGATTTTTTCTATATCAGATTATTTTATCTTTAAAAATATGTTTTTCCTGATTCCAGACTAGACTATTAAAATATTTTATCCTGCTAATTTTTAGCTTATAGCCTGATGTGCAATAAATATTTCATATTTCCCTAAAAATTTTTAAATTATCTGCTCCGATATTTACATATAAGATACTATGCTGCATCAGCTAACAAATAACCAAATGATAATTCAAAGTAGTTATATCTGTAAAGCCCGCTGTAACGGCGCTGATTTTTTTAGCAACCAAATTTAAAGATGATTTACGCAAAACAGATCAACTATAATTATACGATATTACATCTTAATTTTTTTTGTGCATTGCAAAAAAATTCTTGACATGTTTATTTTTTCGATTACAATTAAGTTAAAGTTTTTCATACGATGAATAAATTTTTAACATATCAAACCCTACCTAAGGAGGTATTTTTATGAAGACAATGGAACCTACAAAAATGGTACAGCAGATGTTCGATTTCCAGAAAACAGCTTTTGAAAACAGCTATAATGCAATGACAATGTTTCAGTCTCAAACTGAAAAAATGGCAGAGTCAATGCTTTCTAAAAACTCTATGTTACCTGAAGAAAGTCAGAAAATGATTAACGAGTGGATGCTTGCTGCAAAAAAAGGCAGAGAAGAGTTCAAAAAATCAATTGATGACAATTTCTCAAAAATGGAAGAATTGTTCACTTCTGCAGCAAAGAATGCAAAATCTGCAACAGGTAAAACAGACTCTAAGTAATTTTTAGTTAAAGCCCGGTACTCCCGGGCTTTTTTAACTTATCAATATTTCAATACTACAGGTAAATCATATGAACCAATCAGAAATGCTGAAAAATATTCTCGGATGGTATAAAAGCTCTCTTGAAAACTCAATCAATGTTATTGAAATGTATCAGGATCAGGCACAAAACCTCACTAAAGCTTTTGTAGAAAATTCTAACATGCCTGATGAAGCTAAAAATACTATAGAAGAATGGTTTGCTTACATGCAGCAAAGCCAGGTTGATTTTAAAGAATCCATGGAAACCGGACTTAATCAGCTTGAAACTTATCTTGTATCTCTTGCTCCAAAAGACTAATTTTTTGGAAAGATTCAGATTGGCTGCATTTTTTAAAAAGAGAATTTAATCTATAATACATAAAGTATTACGGTTAAATTTTTCCTTTTTTTGCGGTAAAAACTGAAAAGTACTAATTTCAGTGATAAACTATAAGCAAAGACAGTTAGAATTTAAAAATCCGGTAAGTTTAAAAAATGTCAATTAATTTACTCCGGAGTTCTGATTAAAGTTTTAGCTTATGTTCATGATTCAATTAAAATAATAAAAGAGGTTATTATGGCTCAGAATTCAAAAAAAACTGATTTATTTACAGGATTTAATTTTTTTAATACAGACTTTTCAAGTTTTTTTCCTTCAGCTGATCTGAATGAAATGATGTCTTCGAGTATGAAAATGATGGAAGATGCAACAAAAATTTCCCAGGAGTTTATGGCAAAAAGCCTTAATCCTTCTGAATTTTTTACTTTTTTTGAAAACTCAGCCGGTATAATGACATCTTATTCAGACTATATCGAAATGTTTGGTTTTATTTCAAAAGATGAATATGACCAGCTTATTGAAAAATATAATGAGCTTCAAAAAGAGATTACAAATAAAAAAAGACAGGTCACACAAAAAGATAACAAAATCAAAGACCATGAAAAAAAGATAACAACCCTTGAAAAAAAGGTTGAGGCCTCGGATAAAAAAATAAAAGATCTCGAAAATGAACTTGCTGCAGAAAAAATTAACAAAACTACCAATAGTCAGGGAAATTCCTCAAAAACAAAAGCTTCCTAATTTCTAAATTAATCTGTATGTAGTTTAATAAATATTTTTTAATATGAATGGAGATTAATCTTTTCGAAAAGATATTTCTCCATTTTTTTTGGAATAAAACTCTTTTCTTTCAATAAAACTTTAATATTGTGGTTTAAACTTTATACTACATCAGCACCCTCTTATATACGACGAAAATACTGCTCTTTTTTACTGTGGAGATATTTTTCCTACCTCAGCCCACATTATGCCGAGATGGGTTATGGCTTTTAACAATTTTCCTGAACCATCCATGAATGAAAAAAAGCAGCTTCTTGAAAAAGCAGCTCATGAAAACTGGATATTTTTTTTGAACATGATCCTTATACTTATGCTTGCACAATTGGAAAAAAAGATAACAGGATTCATATATCAGAATATATTAAACTGGAAAAATAAAACTGAATTATACTTTAAAAACATAAAAAAAGCCGGAATTTTTTTAATTCCCGGCTTTTTTTATAAATTTTATAATTTTTACTGAAGACAGCATTTCTTAAATTTTTTTCCGCTTCCGCACGGACAGGGTTCATTTCTTCCCGTTTTAGGCATTTCCCTTACAACTGTTTCAGGCTTAACAGGTTCACCGTCATAAAAATACCATTTTTCGTCAACTTTTTTAAAAACAGCCATTTCATGGTGAGTCTGTGTTTCCAGATTCTCTCTGAATCTGACCTGAAATTCTATAAAGCCCTCATCATCTGTTTCAAGGCCTTTTTTCACACTTATTATATTAAGACCATGCCACTGTGCTTCTTCAGCCCATTTAGCTGCTGCCTTCTGATCATGTTGGTTTTTCTTATCAGGATGAGTTGTTTCATAAATATAGTCTATTTCTTTTAAATTATATGCTGTATATCTCGACCTTAAAAGAGCTTCTGCAGTTGGAGGAGTTTGATCTCCCTTAATAAAAGGCTCGCAGCATTTTTCATAATTTTCACCGCTTCCGCATGGACATAAAGACATTTCAAAACTCCTTTAAATACATTTAAAATTTTTATAATAATAATTTTTTTTGCTTTTCAGTTAAAGGCTTTTAAAGCCAGGCACCCGATAAAAAGGATTACAATTCAAACGGTGTAAGACTTTCACAACCGTCTTTTGTAACAACAACAGTCTGTTCAAACTGGGCTGATAATGACCCGTCCCTTGTTATTGCAGTCCAGCCGTCATCAAGTATATCAACCTCTTTTTTCCCAAAATTAAGCATAGGTTCAATTGTAAAAGTCATATTTTCTATCAAAGGGACTCCGGTCCCTCGTTTACCGAAATGGAGAATTTGAGGGGGTTCATGAAAATCAAGACCAACCCCGTGACCTACAAACTCACGTACAACAGAACATCCAAGACTTTCAGCGAAACGCTGTATTGAAAAGCCTATATCTCCGGTTGTAGCGCCTGGTTTGACTGCTTCCATACCTTTTTTAAGAGACTTTTTACAGTTTTCCACAAGGATTCTTGCTTCTTTTGAAGGTTCTCCTGCAAAATAAGTATAATTAGCATCAGCATAAAATCCGTTTAAAACCGAGGTTATATCAACATTTACAATATCACCGTCTTTTATAACAGTATTGCCGGGAATTCCATGACATACAACCTCATTTAAAGAAACACACACACTTTTTGGAAAACCGCGGTAGTTTAACGGAGCAGGGGTTGCTTTGTTATCAAGAGTAAACTCATGTACAAGCGTATTTATATCATCCGTTGTAATTCCCGGTCTTAAAATCTTTTCAACCTCTTTATGGGTATCCATTACAAGAACTCCTGCTTTTCTTATACCCTCAATCTCCTCAGGAGTTTTGATTCTGATTCCGTATTTTTTCAGATAATATGAATCTACATCTTTTTTAGTGTTTATTTTTTTCATACAGCACTTCTTATATTTAAGACCGCTGCCGCATGGACACGGATCATTTCTTCCAATTTTTATTTTTGCTTCCCTGTTTTTCAAAACTTAATATCTTTCTTTTTTTTATTATATTTGTTAATTTTCATAAAACTGAAAATATCCTTATATAAATTTGAAGTCAATCAAATATCTACAATTGGTAAGGAGGATTAATGGAACTTAAAGGAAAAAAAGCTGCAGTTTTTGTTGAGGAACAATTTAATGACCAGGAATTCTGGTATCCGTATTTCAGGCTTATTGAAGCAGGAGCCGAAACAGTGGTTTGCGGCAGCGGCAGAACTTCAGTTTTTACAGGCAAAGCAGGAACTCAGGCTAAAGCAGATACTGATGCTTCTTCTTTAAATGCTGACGATTATGATATATTAATAATCCCGGGTGGATTTGCTCCCGATTTTATGAGAAGAAACAAAGAGATGGTAAATTTTGTTTCTGAAATGGACAAAAAAAAGAAAATTATAGCATCAATATGCCACGGTGGCTGGATGCTTGTATCAGCAAAAATCCTTAAAGGAAGAAAAGCAACTTCTTTTTTCGGAATTCAGGACGATATGATAAACGCAGGTGCAAAATGGACAGATGAAGAAGTTGTAGAAGATGACAACCTGATTACAAGCAGAACTCCTGATGATCTTCCTGCATTCATGAGAACAGTAATAGGAAAGTTCAGAAACTGATTAAAATGACTGAAGAAAATTACCCGGAACACCACCTGGACTACAGACCGCCGCTGAGCGCAATAGACCTTGGCAAAGTAGTATACAACGGTACATATGCAGAGATATACAATTATGCAAGAGATGAATACATGAGAAGCATAGGCTATCCGTATTCAAAATTTTTAAATGAAGATAAAAAAAATTTTGCGGTAATTGAAATGAATGTAAAGTTCAGAAAGCCTCTGCATTATGATGAAGAAACCGTAATTGTTTCAAAAGTCGAAAAGATTGGGACAAAAAGCATTGTTTTTGATCAGAAAATTTATAAAGAGAATATGCAGATCCTTTGCAATGAAGCTAAATTTGTAATGGTCTGCATAGGTCTTTCATTTAAGGCTGAAAAAATTCCCGAAGTATTAAAAAATGCTTTTAAAAACGGACCTGCAGTCTAAAATATAAAAACCCTGATTTAGGTTCTGCCTGAATCAGGGATTGGATCCAAATCTTATTGCTCATAAACACTTCTTTTTCTAAAAAAATTTGTATTTATTCAGCTGATTTTTTTAACTTCCATGTGGTTTAATTCTAACTATCTGCTGAAAAAACAGCCTTTTCACCTCTTTAAAATGTAAGGTTTATAACTCTGGCTGAAGTTTAATTTTTTCTTTTCCTACAATTAACAAAAAATTCTAGTTTTCGGCCAAATACTAAATATTTTAGTTCAATAAATATATTTTAACGAGGATAAATAAAAAAGCTTAATTCTTTGCTTTTAAAGAACCGATATAAATATACACAAGTATTAGAACTAATCCATGATTTTCTGTGCCTCTGTGCCTCTGTGAGATTTCTTCATTTTTAAGCTGAATACTTACAAAATTTTTTACTCTGCAAAAAATTTAGCTGCAAACTCAAGATCCTCAGGAACAGTTATTTTAATATTTTCTCTGTTACCCTGAACAACTTTTACATCAAACCCGAAATGCTCCAGAAGTTGTGAATCATCTGTTGCATTTAGCCCCTGATTCAAAGCTTTTAAATGAAGAGATTTAATTATTTTAGTTTTAAAAGCCTGTGGAGTCTGGGCAAGATAGATATTATCTCTTGGTACAGTTTTTTTAATAAAACCGTTTTCATCAGCATATTTTATTGTTTCAAAAACAGGCTGGCATAAAACTGCTCCATAACAACCATCTCTGCAGCATTTTATAAGGTCTGAAATCCTGTCTTTTTTGACAAAAGGCCTGACACCGTCGTGTATAAGAACAATACTGCTTGATTCATTTACCTTATCAAGGCCATTTCTTACAGAATCCTGTCTTTCAACGCCGCCTTCAGTTATTTTAATTTTTTTATCAGGCTTAAGCTTATCTGATATTTGTGTATAGAAATGATCGATTTCTGATTTGGGAAGGACAACTACAATTTCATCAATTTCGGGAACTGAATCAAAAAGTTTCAAAGTATAAAATAAAACAGGCTGGCCGTGCACAGGCAAAAACTGCTTTGGAACAGAGCTTTTCATTCTTTTACCCATTCCGCCTGCTACAATAACAGAACTGACAAAAGTCATAGTCAGTTACTCTCTTAAGTACTCAAGTTCTTTTGGCAGAGGAATACCTTTACCCATTGAATCTTCGCCGTAGTTTACTCTGGCAAGAATCTCAAGATCATTTAACGCTCTTGTATCGCCTTCAAAAACAACAGTTTTAATATTTTCTTTCTGAATTTTTCCACCCGCCCACTGAATATCAAGAACACTGCTTGCATCGAATTTGGAATCTCCCACATACATTTCGACTTCGCCTCCGTAATGCTGAACAACCTTGGCAACCATAAGACTTGGTCGACTGTGAAATCCGAGTTTTTCAGGTATTCCAACCTCTATTTTGCTTCTTTCCATATTTTCATTAAGAAGCCTTTCAGCGATCTCTTCTCCTGCAGAAAGGAAATAGTTTGAATAATAAAGAGCATAATTTACAGTTCTGTCTAAAAGGAATTCTTTGTCTACAAGAACTGAAAGCTGTTCCATTACTTTTTTGTATGTATCTTTATATCCTCTGTCCTGAAGATGTCTTTCGTAATAATGAAGAAGTCGTTCCATTATCTGAAGAAGATGAAGACATACTGATATGTGAGCTCTTAATTTAATAAGCTCTCCTGTATTTCCCTGATATCCGCCGTGGGCAACATAAGAATCAAAGGAAGACTGGAGATTGTGTATAAGAATATTATACCGGCTTATTTCCGCCTCACTTACTTTTTCAGGTATAAGATCATAAATTTCAGTTACAGAGTAAGGAGCATAAAAACCGAAAAGCTGATCAAACTTGTTTGAAACATTGAGATACTCAGATGTAATTTTTGCAATATATTTACACTGAATATCATCTGCTTCATGTTCATCTATATCAGCAGGAAGCATTTCTGATGTTACAACACCAGGGAAATCAGCCGGATCAAAATAACTTTCAGGTACAGGGATTTCCAGATACATTGCTTCTTCTAAAATTACAGGAGCAATTCTTTTTAGTATTGTATTGAAAAAATCGAGCGTATATCCGGCCTGTGCAGGAAAAGCGTCTATTTCATTGAGCTGATAAAAATTCAACCGGTTTATTATATGCTGCTGAACATAGGCTGCAAGACTCATATGTCTTACAGTTGCAGTAAGCTCTCTGTAAAAAAACCACTGCCTGTTGCTTTTTGCTCCGTGGAAATCGAGAAGATCCTCAAGAAGCTGGGATGTGGCAATAAGCTTGGAATAAAGTCTTTTGGTAAAAAATATATCCGGTTCCTTATATTTGCTGATATAAAGACAGCATCTAAGAAAATCTTCAGAATATATCCTAACTTTTTCCTCAAATGTAATTTTACAGTATTTCTGATCCAAAACCGTTTTAAACTCCTTTTATAAAATGGCTGAAGTCTGCAGTAAGCCGAATTCTGTACCTTAAAATCAATTAAGGTGATGATCATTCATCTGGAGCAGCCGTTACCGACTGCCTCTAGCGACCTACCCGGAAGCATCAGGCGGGCAGCCCTCAAACGCTCCCCTATTTGGTCTTGCACCGAATGGGGTTTACAAAGCTTCTCCGGTCACCCGGAGAACTGGTGCGCTCTTACCGCACCTTTTCACCCTTACCGTATAAAACGGCGGTATATTTTCTGCTGCACTTTCCCCATGTCACCATGACTCCGCGTTACGGAGCATCCTGCCCTGCGGTGTTCGGACTTTCCTCTGAGGCATAAGCCCAGCGATCATCCTGCATACTTCAGCCTTGATTATAATATACATAAATAAATATTTATCAAGCATCTTTATTATTAACAAAATCAAAAAACTGAAGACTTAAAATAAAACGCTCCATTTATGCAAAACTTTATATGAATAGTAAACAAAAAATCCAATTGACCGGCAAAACTACACAGGCCTGTCTTCTTCAAGATAAACTATTCTGTGACACCTCGGACATAAAATAAGTTCAACCCCTTTTTTGATCTCTATTTGAGCCTGGGGAGGAATTCTTAAAAAGCATCCTGTGCATACCTGATTTGTTACAGGAACTATTGCTATCCCACCTGCTTTTTCAAGGATATTATAATAAGTAGCTTTTATCTTAGGATCAAGTTTTTTTGATATTTCTTCACTTGCTTTTTCAAGCTCTTTTTTTTCCTGCGCTTCATCCTGGGCCTGCTTTACTATATCTTCCTTTTCTGATTCAACCTGTGATTTAAACTGTACAAAAGCATCCTGCTTATCTTTTATATCCTGTTCAAGATCTTCGATTTCACCCATAAGATTAATAAGGGTATCCTGAATTTCTTCATTTAATTTTCTTGTTTCATCAACTTCTCTTTGCAAAGCTCTGTAATCTTTTGGGCTGGCAAGTTTTTTCAGGTGCTCTTCGTACTTTTCTATTCTCTGGTTGTTTGTTTCAAAATCGCCATCATACATCTGGTAGAGCTTTTTCTTTTCTTTTAATTCTTTCTGAAGCCGCTCAATTTTTTCTGATTCCTGCTTTACTTTTTCATCAAGCTTTTCTACCTGCTCATCAACTTTACCAAGAACCTGGTCAAGCTCAATTATTTTTTTATCATAGGTCTGGAGCTTAATCATAAGCTCTCTTTGTTCATAAATACTGCTGTTCATAATTAAATACCTTAAATATTATAAAGTGGTTAAACAAATTCAGCCTGAATGCTTAAATAGTATTTGGCCGAAAACCAGAATTTTTTGTTCAGTTGCGGCAGATGAAAAATTTAACCTCAGGAATACCAAAGTATTTTGAGGATTAAATTTTAATTCTAACTTAAGAACCGGGCAAAAAAGACAGTTTTCGTTCAGCAACTAAATAATTTTAAATACTTCCTTATTTAAAAAAACCTCAGTTTCTATTTCTAAACCGCTTTTTTTAATTTTATGATCAAGCCTGTTTTTTATAAGATCACAAGCAATTATCTCTGTATTGTAATGCCCGGCATCTATAATGCACATTCCCTGATCAGCTGCATCCTTGGCTTCATGATATTTTACATCGCCTGTTATAAAAATCTCAGCTCCCATTGAACGTGACTTGCTTATTAATGATGCTCCGCTGCCTGTACATACGCCTATTTTATCTGAATAAACATTTAAATCACCTGCAACAGTTATATAATCAATGTTCAGTATTTTTTTAAGCTTATTTATTAATCCGGCGCCATCCAATTTCTCAGAGTTTTCACAAATCCTTCCAGGACCTTCCATTGCTAATCCGTCATCACCCGGAAGTATAGGAAAAAGCGGAACAATACCGGCTTTTTCAGCTATAAAATCGTTTAAACCTCCGCTTGCTGAATCAAGACTTGTGTGCGCAGAATATACTGCAAGATCTGAGCATACAGCTGTTTTGACAATTTTGCCGAAATTGTTCTGATAATTAAGAGATTTTATATCTGAAAAAAACAGGGGATGATGTGTTATAAGTAAATCTGTATTGTCTTGTGAAGCCTTTTGAATTGCATCTTCATCCGGGTCAAGAGCAATTTTGATTTTTTTTATCTCTTTATCAGGATCACCAAGCTGAAGACCTGAATTATCCCAGGACTCTGCAAGTCTTAAAGGCGCTATTTCCTCAATAAGAGATATTATTTCCTTAAGCGCTGCCATATTACTGCCCCCTAAAATAAAAAAAGCGCGGCATTTATATGCCACGCTTTATAATCAGCTATTATTGTTTGATGTATGTTTTATACTGTGTTCAGCAATATTTATCAAACTTAATAAAACTCCTTTATTTTCAGTTTAGTGGTGGGCCCACCTGGGTTCGAACCAGGGACCTATCGGTTATGAGCCGATGGCTCTTCCAACTGAGCTATGGGCCCCCAAAAAGAAAACTCTAGTTAAATATATGCTGTGGCACCTTATGTCAAGAAAAATTAAATGTTAATTTCAATAAAACTTTTCAGCTTTTTACTTCTTGTAGGATGTCTTAATTTTCTCAGTGCCTTAGCTTCTATCTGCCTTATACGCTCTCTTGTGACAGAAAAATCTTTGCCGACTTCCTCAAGAGTATGGTCAGCTTTTTCACCTATTCCAAACCTCATCCTCAGAACTTTTTCCTCCCTTGGAGTAAGTGTGGCAAGCACTTTTCTTGTCTGATCGGAAAGATTCATATTCACTGCAGCATCAGAAGGAAGAACAAACTTCTTATCTTCAATAAAATCGCCTAAATGACTGTCTTCTTCTTCACCTATGGGAGTTTCAAGGGAAATAGGCTCTCTTGCTATCTTGAGCACTTTTCTTACCTTATCAACAGGAATCTCCATTTTTTCAGCAATTTCATCCGGAGTAGGCTCTCTTCCAAGCTCCTGAACAAGGTATCTTGATGTTCTTATCAGCTTATTAATGGTCTCTATCATATGAACAGGGATTCTTATGGTTCTGGCCTGATCAGCAATTGCTCTTGTTATAGCCTGCCTGATCCACCATGTTGCATAAGTGCTGAACTTATAACCTCTTCTGTATTCAAACTTATCAACCGCCTTCATAAGGCCGATGTTACCTTCCTGAATAAGATCAAGAAACTGAAGACCTCTGTTTGTATATTTTTTTGCTATACTTACAACAAGTCTTAAGTTAGCCCTTACAAGCTCACTTTTTGCATCCCTTGCTACATTTCTTCCTGCATCAACTTCTGTAAGAACTTTTTTCAGCTGCCTTGAATTGGCCTTAATATCGTATTCTCTGGTATTAATATTTTGCTGAATAAGAAGAGAATCCTTATAAAAAAGTCTCAGCTCTTCTTCATTGAATTTACTTCTGTTTATTCCCCACTCAACAAAAGCATCCTCACCCTTCAGCAGAATTTCTCTGTAATCTGTAATATTTGCTCCGAATAAAACAGCACATTCTGTTAAAAGGGAATTCATTGTCTCATACCAGTAAATCTGGTGCCTGATTCTGCTTTCGATTTTATCAAGTATGGAACTTTCAAGACGCCAGTCTTTTACAAGCTCATAGATTTTTTCGTTACGCCTTGAGATATTTCTTCTGATTTTCTTTTTTTCGTCTTTATCAAGACCGTCTTCAAAAAGAGATTTTTTAAGAGTTTCATTTTCGTCATAAATCGAAATCACTTCATCAATAACAGCAATAAAATTTGAGACATTTTCATTATCAACACCTTCAATGTCTCCTTCATCAATATCTCTTAAAATATTTTTTGCTCTTAAATCTCCGTTTTTTATCCTTTTTGCATAGGATAAAAGCATATCAATACCGATTGTTGTAGCAAGCATTGCTTTTAAAACTTCGCACTCACCTTCTTCAATCTTTTTGGCAATATCTATTTCACCCTCACGACTTAAAAGAGTAACAAGCCCCATTTCCTTTAAATACATTTTTACAGGGTCAGTTACTGCCCCAAAATCTGAATCTGTATCAGAAGCTTCAAAACTGGCTTTGGCCATTTTAAGAGCTTCCTGGGAAGTTTTGGAAATCTGTTCTGATTCTCCGTCAGATACATCAGATCCGTCAAAGGACAAAGAGCTGATATCAGCATCCTTTTCATCACCTGATTCATCACTTGAACCAAGCTGAGGTTCAGCTTTATTCTCTGTTATTGTAATGCCAAGATCAGAAAAATTTTTTAACACAGATTCCATCTGATCAGGAGTTACCAGATCTTCAGGAAGTACCTCATAAATATCATCATAGGTTAAAAAACCTTTTTCCCTTCCTTTATCTATAAGTATTTTTAATTCCTGTTTTTTGTCAGTTTTTGACATTGTTGAATCTTCTTTTTTTCCGGCCATTTATGTCCTCCTGATAACCATTAAGTCTCCCCCTGATTTATACAAAAACTATTCTTTATAAATAAAAGACACAGTTTTGTAAACAACCTTATAACCTTATATATATTTTCATCATTTAAATATCTGTATTTCAGCAAACGATAAATAAATGTTTATAATCAGCTGTCGAACAAAAATTCTAATTCCCACCAATAATTAATTAAAGAACAAAAAACTTAATACATGTTACAATCCTGCTGCACGCATTTTTTTTCTGCTGGAATACTCAAATTGCTTTATTAGAATTTTTGCCTGTCTTAAGTTCCACTCTCCCTGTTCTATTCTGCTTTTTGCAACAAGAGGCTGAATTTCAGGATCAAGCAGAGCAAACCCTGTACTTTCAGAATCTGATTCAAGTAAATCTTCAATGCTTTTTTTCAAAACTTTGTTATCAATTTTCTCTGCAATCCTTCTTGACCTGAATTCCTGTTTAAGCTCCGGCAGATCAATAAGAGCTGTAAGAACTGACAACTCAATTTTAGAAAGTTCAACCCTTTTTTTTACAGGTTCTGAACTGTTATACCTCAAAGATTTCGGGTTTGAACCTGATCTAAGCCTTTCAAAAACTGCATTTTCAGGTATATCAAGCAATCCTGCCGCTTCTTTCACATAAAGGGACAAAGTCACAGGATCTTTTATTTTTTTAAGCAAAGGCTCAAGTGATGATATTGCCTTAATTTTACCCTCTATGGAGTTTCCGAATTTATTAAGATAATTCTTTGTAAGAAACTGCACAGCACTTTCAGCATTGTTAGCTTTTTCAAGAAAGTTACTGCTTCCGTATTTATTAATATAATCATCCGGGTCCATATTTTCAGGAAGCACCATAATTGAAACATCTGCTTCCTCATTTGCAAAAACATCCACACTTCTTGCAGCAGCTCTTAAACCTGCTTCATCTCCGTCATATACAAGAGTCATTTTTTCAGCATACCCTTTAAGCATTTTTACATGGCCTGAGGTAAGTGAAGTCCCTAGTGAAGCAATGCTGTTTTTTATTCCTTTTTTAGAAAGAGCCAGTACATCCATGTACCCTTCTACAATATAAACCTGTTTTTCTTTTCTGCAATAATCGACAGCCTGTTTTAATCCGTAAAGCGATCTGCTTTTACTGTATACAGGTGTTTCAGGAGAGTTAAGATATTTTGGATTATCCTGACCGAGAATTCGTCCTCCAAAAGCTATAATATCTCCCCGAATATCGTATATCGGAAACATAAGCCTTGACCTGAACCTGTCATAATAACCTCTGCCCGATTTTCTTCTTACAATAAGCCCTGCTTTTTCAGCAATTTCAGGTGAAAACCCCTTTTTTTTCAGGTGAGAACTTAGATTATCCCAGCCTTCCGGAGCCATACCAAGGTAATATTCATCTAAAATTTCAGACGGAATACCCCTTTTTTTTAAATACTCCGCAGCTTTTTTACCTGAACCTGAAGAGTGAAGAATATAATGATAATAATCTGCAGTCTCCCTGTTAATCTTTAATATTTGTTCTCTTTCACTGTTTTCTTTGTGTTGCCCGCCTTTGTAACCTGATTTCGGTATATTTATTGAGTACTGTCTTGCAATAGTTTCTGCAGCTTCAGGAAAAGTAAGGCTTTCATATTTCATAAGAAACGAAAATACATTACCCCCTTCACCGCATCCAAAACAGTAAAACAGATTTTTATCAGGAGATACTGAAAATGAAGGAGTTTTTTCAGAATGAAAGGGACAAAGCCCTGTATAATTCTTTCCTGCCTTTTTCAGCTGAACATACTGCGATATAAAATCAACAATATTTACAGTATTTAATATTTCAGAAATGACCGTTTCAGGAACAGGCAAGATTATACCCCACTTATTCGGTCCGGGTTAAAGTACATAATAAAGGAATCAAAACTATTTTTTTATAATTTTACCAAAAACCTTATAAGAAAATCATTTTTTCCCGCTCAAGTCAACTCGAAAATATAAATCAAAATCCTTAAAAAATAATAAATTCTTTTTAAAGATTTTCAAGTCTATGGAATATTTTGGTTAAAATCATACTTTTTTTACTGAAGAATACCTTTGGTAGATGGTATTTCCTGAGATTCAACCCTGCATGCCTGAGCAAGTGCTTTTGCAAAAGATTTAAAAACAGCTTCAATAATATGATGTTCATTTTCTCCATACAAAACATTAATATGAAGAGTTATACCTGAATTTAAAACAAAAGCTCTGAAAAACTCTTTTGCAAGATAAGGAGAAAAACTTCCCCGGGCATGGATCTCGTTGGGCATATTATATACAAGGTAGGGTCTTCCTGAAATATCAAGAGCTGTATTTGCAAGGGTTTCATCCATGGGAAGAGAACAGTTTCCGTATCTTGCTATACCTTTTTTATCGCCAAGAGCCTCTTTAAAAGCTGCACCTGCTGCAATTCCGATATCTTCCACTGTATGGTGATAATCTACTTCAATATCTCCATGGGCTTTTACAGAGAAATTAAAGTTTCCGTGTTTTGAAAAAAGATCAAGCATATGATCAAAAAAAGGTATTTTTGTAGAAATTTCGTTTTTCCCATTTTTATCAAGATCAAGAACTACATGTACATCTGTTTCCAGAGTTTTTCTGTGAATTTCAGACTTTCTGCTCATATTTTATCCCGGTATTAAAGTAATTTATTATATAAAATCCTGATAATTTTTATTTCCAAAAAATTTATTTGTCAATAAACGAAAAAATCAGACAAGTCCTTCTTTTTCAAAAAACTTGCTCAGTCCGCCGATAACAGATTTAAAAAGTTTGGCACCGGCCATAACAGCAAAAGTATCAGAATCATCTCCGCACTGATGAGCAAATGAAGGCCCGATAACAGAAGCAGGTTCAGCAGCAGATTTATTCTGGTTTAATTCCTTAAGATAAAAATCGAGCTTTTCCTTGATTACATCAAAATAATTCAGTTCAACATTAGAATATTCTTTTGTTGCCTCTGTCACAGAAGCTGAAAAATCAAGAATATATTTCCAGTAATATTCTGAAATTTTATTTTTTGCTTCAGGAGTTTTAATAAGATAGTTAATTGAAACTCCTGTACTTATAATTTTAAGGATCTGAAGTTCATAAAGAATGGTCTGTTCAGACAGAGTTGAATTCTCTATTATAGAATCAGCCAGCTCCTTAAGGTCCTCTCTTTTTACAGCATAGTTAAACAGAATATAAGCTGTATTTTCCTCAAACGTAACTTCATTTTCTTCAGTCATAGCACCACCATTTTTTATTTTGTTTTATATGAATTACCACAACTATACATAATAAAACAAAAACTTTTTCCCTGACATGGGTTTAATATGTATAAAGAAAGCTTGAAAACGATTAATTTCTGGTTAGAATTAATTTATTATTATATACTCATTTCAGGAGATTAAAAATGTATATAAATAATACTTCACATATAAATCCTTATATAAATCAGGGGCAGCAGAACAACAATACCCGTGTATCCGATGCACCTGATCAGGTAGAAAAAAACAGGCAAACCAGAGCTGACAAAACAGAACAATCTCCTGAAAAAGAATATTCTCCGAAAAAATCTGAAGAAAATCTTACTGAATATGAACAAAAAATTGTAGAAAAGCTCCAAAAGCGCGACCAGGAAGTCCGGGCTCATGAAATGGCCCATGTTGCAGCAGGCGGATCATATATAATGCGGGGCGCAAACTATCAGTATCAGAAAGGCCCGGACGGAGCCATGTATGCAGTTGGAGGAGATGTTTTAATAGATACATCTCCTGTTCCCGGAGATCCTGAAGCAACAATGAGAAAAATGGATGCTGTAAGAAATGCGGCTCTTGCTCCGGCAAACCCTTCCACTTCGGACAGGGCAATAGCTTCCAGTGCTGTTTCTCAGAAACTAAAAGCAAGTGAAGAAATGATAAAACTTCAGCTTGAAAAGTCGGGCATTGAATCAGGAGAAAAAACAAATTCTTTTAATGCATCAAAATCATACTCTGAAAATTCAGAAAAAAATTATGATTCAGGATCTTTAATCAGCATATCAGCCTGAGTTTATTTTTTTATATATTTCAGATACATCTTTTTCTGCAATTTTACACTTGTCATAAAGCTGACTGAGCTCAGAAACATATTCTTTTTTAATTTCCGCATTTTTTTCAAGCAGATTCTGAATATTGGAAAAATCGTTTATATATGAATCAAGCCGGTTTATAAGGCTGTTGTAATAAACTTCCATAACCTGACCTGAAAATTTAAGAATATACTGAAACTTAAGATTTTCTCTGTAATTTAAAAAATGATTTTTTATTGATTTTTCAGTCTCTTTTTTTATCTTTTCAAGACTTTTTTCTATGGTTTTAAGTGCATCATTATGAATAGATTTTTTTGAATTAAAAAGCCTGTTATATAAATTTTTAAAAAATACAAAACCTGAACCTGCGATTGCACTGCTTCTTATACTTACATTATAATCTAGTGCATCAAGGGCTGAGGGCATATTAAAATCTTTTTCAAATTCAAAGTTTTCAGGTTCTGGAAGATAAGATTTAAAATCGTTGCTTTCTTTGTCTACAAGATCATCAAAACTTTTTCTGGCCTCTGAAACCATATATTCATATGATTTTGCAAGCTCATAATAATAAGAAACAATCTGCTTTTCCTTTTCTCTTACAAAATATATTATAGCAGGGTTAATTTCCTGGGTAACATAACTGTCAAGGCTTTGCTTAAAATCCTGATAAAGTGAAAAATAATTTACCTTTACAGAATTTTCCCCTGTTTTTGTAATATATTTATCATAATCGTTTTTATAGGTTTTTATAAAATCGTTTATAAGAGAATAAACATGGGAACCTGTATCAAAAAATCTGTCAATGTCATTTTTCAGAGTTTTATCAAATTTGTTTTTTGAACCTTCAAGCGTATTTTTTATTAATTTTTTAATCTCATTAAAACGCTTTTCATGCTTTTTCAGATCTGCAGGAGCCTCGTCATTTTCCTGTTTTATATACTTAATTTTCAGTTCAAGGCGTTGTCTTAAATCACTTAAACTGTCTGTTACCTTTCTTAAGCAGCTTGAATAAAAAATATAATGCTTTCTTGAAATAAGCTCATTGTCAAAATAAGTTTTAAACCTTGAAAAACCAGAATGAAGATATTCAACAGCTTCCATGTCCAGATTCCACTGGTCAAGCCTTAAGCTGTCTTTATCAGAAAGCTCATCCTTATTTTCTTTAAAAAGTTCATATAAAGCAGAAATTGTAAAAAATTCTGCTTCAGGCTTAATCATTTTTATCTCTTCAATTGTTTTATCTTCAACCCTTTTAAGGTCTTCAATATTTTCATGCTCTGAAAGATCTGAATTAAGAACAAACAAAGACTGTTCTGTAAGTCCCATTTTTTTAAGCATATTTAAAAACTTAATATCTGCCTGACGAAGTCCTGTTCTTGTACTTATCAAATAAATTATAAAATTTGCCTTAACAAGATAATCCTGAATTCTTGCTATATGAAGAGGATTTGTGGAATCACTTCCCTGGCAGTCTGCAATTTCGGTATTTTCATCTATTTCAGAAACAGGGATTTCAACAAGAATATCTTTTACATAAACAGCCAGAGGTTCCTGACTTGCAAAATCTTTGTATTCTTCAAATTCATTTCCTTCAAACACCTTAAATCCGTTGTCAAGCATATCTGAAAGTCTTTTATACCCGCTTAGATAAGACTGAAGATAAACACTTTTTGCCTCTCTTGAATCTTTGGTTATAAGCTGATCTGTTTTTAATTTCTCCAGAAGAAGTTTAAGCCTGTTTCTTGAATCCTCATCAGTTATATCAAAATTTTCAAAAGTAAGATTTTCATCAAAATCAGGCAGAAGTACAACCGAGTTTTTTATATCCTTATTTATTTCCTCAATACTTTTAAAATGGACTGTTGCCTTTAAATTCTGACCTGAAACAACCCTTGTTACTACAGATGTGATCACACCTGCACCACGCTTTAATATGTCTGACTTAAGAAAAGAATTTATAAATGTACTTTTCCCTGATTTAATTGCACCTACAACTGCAATTCTTAAAACCTGATCATCTATATTTTTTTTAAGAGACTCAAAAAAATTTTCGTATTCTTTGGCTTTTTCAGACAAAACATTCTCATTGGTTCTTAAGTATGAATCGTATAAAAACCTGACATTATCGATTGTGTTTAGAATTTCACTGCTTAATTGCGAGGAGTTAATACTCATTTATGTTCTCCGGATATATATAAAAGGCTCAGTTATGCTAAAAGTTTGTTTTTTAAAACCTGATAATCTGTTAAATTATAAACTAAATTAAACGATTTTCAAGTTTACCGTGTATGTATTGTTTTGCTCACTTTAACTTCAACTTATAAAGCAATCTAAACATGAAAACAAATCTTATCAACAAAAAAACAGGCTCCCCCGATTTCGGTCTTTTTGATAAACCTTTAAATACTGATTTATCTTCAGCCAGACTTAAAACAAAAATGGGCAGAAATATTCCTGAATTTTTAAATTTTTTATTTTTAAGACAATTTGCTTTTACAGGAATTTCCACAAAAGATTTTACAGCCGGAATAGCTGTTGCAGACTTAGGTTATGCTGCCAAAGGATTTTTCTACATTCATGATATAAAAAATAATATACTCCATGAAAAGGACGGACTTTGTTTCCCTTTTTTTAAAAATATAATTGCCCCTGAAAATGAAGATCCTTTTGCACAAATTAAATCGAAAAAATTAAACATTGAACTTAAAGACTCATATATAAAAGCTGAGTCAGAAGATATTTCAATCGAACTTGACCTTTTTAAAGACGATTCAAAACCTTTAAGAATATGTTCAAAAACTTCTTACAACAGATGGTTTTTTACAAAAAAACAGGCTCTTGTAAAAGCTCAGGGAAAATTAAAAATTAATGGCAAAGAAATTGATCTTGAAAAAGAAAAAACTTTTTGCATTACAGACAGAAGTCTTGGATTTCCGGGAAGAGAAATATGGTGGAACTGGGCCTCTGCTTCAACTGAACTTGATTTTGGAGATAAATTCGGAATGAATCTTTCCTGGGGTATAAATCAGACAGGTGAAACCGAAAATATTATCTGGTTTAACAATGAAACAATTAAGATTAATCAGGCATCTTTTAATAAAAATGAAGATGATACCTGGTCTGTAAAATCAAACGACAGTATAATCGATCTTAAATTTTATCCTGAAAAAACCAAGACTGAAAAAGAAAATTTCATATTTACAGCAACAAAATTTACTCAGCACACAGGAATTTTTGAAGGTACTTTAAATATTGATAAAACACCTTTAAAAGTAAACTTCAGGGGCTGGTTTGAAGATCATTATATTAAATGGTAGCTTTAAAAACTATATATATCGTATTCACTTGCAGTAAGTTCTGCTGCGCCAAGAGCTTCTGCAAGATTAAAAAGCTTGTCTAATTTTGTATTTAAATACTTTTTATCATTTCCAACCATTGAAAAGCCGATTGTAGCAATCTGGTACTTGTCAAGAGTATCAACCTCTGCAACAGAAATATTAAATTCTCTTTGAAACTTTGCAATTACAGGTCTTACTACAGATCGTTTCTGTTTTAGAGAAAAACATTCATGTATTTTATATGTTATAACACCTGAAACTATATACATTTAAGATTTCCCTGTGATGATAAAAGCTGTTTTTCCTGTTTTTTTGTAAGAGGTTTATCCCTGAACAGCACATATGTTCCGCCTGCACCACCGTCTGTACCTTTTGCACTTGTATAGGCATAAATTCTTCTTCTCCAGTAATTGGAAGTAAGGATACATCTTACCATATTTTTAAGAACAGGCTCTTTAGGTGATGAAAGACCTCTGCCGTGAACAATAAGAACAGCATTTTTTCCATATTCAAAGCTCTTTTTCAAAAACTCAGCTACATAATCAGATGCATCTTCTGAATTCATACCGTGGAGATCGATGTAATCCTGAACTGAAAACCTTCCCGAATGCAGTTTCCGGGCAATTCCGGCAGGAACTCCCGCACCAATAAGTTCGTCATATTCAGGAGTTTTTGAAACATCAAAGCCTTCGCCTGATTCCACAAGTTCTATAAGATTTTGTTTAACTGTTTCATCTTCATCTGCATTATAACCGGCTGCAAAAAAAGGCTTTTTTCCGCAGGATATATCAGGACATACCCTCCTGCTTCCTTTAATCGGCTCAACATCGGTTACTGCAAGATGGAAAAGCTCTTCATCAGTTAGATTATGGGAATTATCAGCTTTTTTGATTTTTTCCTGATTTTTAAAATTATTTCCGGAGTGTTTATTTTTTAATATTTTTTTAAAAAGACTTTTATATTCTTCAAAAGGTTTGTTTTCGTGGCAGACATAAGATCCAGTCATAATAAATCCCCTTTTAAAAGTATTTACCGGATTATTTTTTATTATCAGAATTTTAAAATTTTTACAAAAAACTAAATTTACACTCAGTTCAAAACTTGATTTTATTTTAACTATTAGCTGAAATTAAAATCTTAATATTAAAAGATTGAAAATTATACTGATTAATCTGTAAAAGACTTTTACCCTTGACTTTTGCACACTCATAACTTAGTTGATTACTGCAGAGTGCCCGTGGCCCAGCTGGATAGGGTGCCGGCCTCCGAAGCCGGAGA
>JBNJDM010000039.1:0-22126 GCA_051744925.1 Thermodesulfobacteriota bacterium
AAGCACTGTCAGATATTTAATATCAGGAGAAAATATGAAAAAGACAAAAATAGTCTGTACAATCGGTCCGGCAAGCAATAATTCAGACACAATAAAAAAACTTATAAACGCAGGAATGAATGTTTCCAGACTGAATTTTTCCCACGGCACACATGAGGATCATAAGTCTACCTTTGATAAGATAAGAAAAATATCCAGAGAAGAAAACTCCCCCTGTGCCATACTCCAGGACTTAAGCGGGCCTAAAATAAGAACCGGAAAAGTAGAAGGTGAAGGTATAAAGCTTATTAAAGGAGAAAAACTTACCCTTACAACCGAAGATATTACAGGCAAAGGATCAAGAGTTTCTGTAAACTATAAAAACCTTCCTCAGGATGTTAATAAAAATGACAGAATTCTTGTGGCTGATGGTCTTATGGAGCTGGAAATTGAAGAAATCAGCGGTACTGAGATAAGCTGCAGGATTATTACAGGAGGTGTTTTAACATCAAACAAGGGTATAAACCTTCCCGGAACAAGCCTTAACATTCCTGCTCTTACACAAAAGGATAAAAAGGATCTTGAGTTTGGTATTTCACTTGGAGTAGATTATGTCGCACTTTCATTTGTAAGGAACTCAAGTGATATTGATGAAATAAAAGATCTCATAAAATCGATGGGAGCTGATACCCCGGTAATAGCAAAGATTGAAAAGCACGAAGCAATTGACTGCATAGATGATATCATTAAAAAGGCTGACGGAATAATGGTGGCAAGAGGAGATCTGGGTGTTGAGGTTCCACTTGAAAAAGTCCCTTTTTACCAGAAAATGCTTGTAGACAAATCGGTTAAAGCAGGAAAACCTGTTATTATAGCCACTCAGATGCTAAGCTCCATGGTCGATTCTCCAAGACCTACCAGAGCCGAGGCTACTGATGTTGCAAATGCAGTTCTTGACGGAACAGACGCTTTAATGCTGTCAGAAGAGACTGCAAGCGGAAACTACCCTGTGGAAACAGTTGAGTACATGAGAAAAATAGCTGACAATGCAGAGGAAAAATATCCATACCCGAAGTTCGACTCAAAACCTGCATCTGAAGCTTCAACTTCAGTACCATATGCAGCATGTGTTATCTCATCATTTGCAAATGCACAGGCTATTGTAGCTCCCACAAGATCAGGCTATACAGCTGCCCAGATTTCAAGATTCAGGCCGGAGTGCAAGATAATTGCAATCTCTCCTGTTGAGGAAGTTGTAAGGAAAATGTGTCTTTACTGGGGCTGTGTTCCAAGTCTGATATGCAATCCGAGAGATACTGATGAAATGCTTGAAAAAGGCGGTGAAGCAGCTTTAAGCTCCGGGCATGTAAAAAAAGGTGATAAAATTATAATTACAGCAGGTCATCCTGTGTGGGTTACAGGAACAACCAATATGCTGAAGGTAAAAGAATTATAATTTGTTAATATAGTATACTTTTTCCCTTCCTTTAGACGGGCACATTGGTTTGCCTGCCTTTTACTTTTTTTATAATGATATTATAAGCTTAAAAAAGTAAACTTCTACCTCCTATATTTTTGGACTTGATCCTCAACTTTCAATTACCAATAATTTTAAAAAAAGATAAAAACATTTATTTTGATATTTTTAGGTGATAATATGACAATCAGTGATAAAATACTTTCCATAAGAAAAAACAGGGGATGGAGCCAGCAGCAGCTTACAAAAGCATTTAATATAACCCTTGATTATCTTGTATACAGGGAAGATAATAGATATTAAAGACAGAGACATCCTTTACAGACTGGTTGAGACAGGAAGACCTATTCTGTTCATCAGTAAGGAGATTAAAAATGACTGAAGAGCAATCAACAGTAAATATGGAAAACATTGCAAAACATCTTGAGCCTCTTATCAGAAGAGTCATACGAGAAGAGCTTACAAAACTTGCCCAGGCAAGACCTGATATCTTTTTTATTGATCCTGAAATGCCGATATACAAAGATATGGAAGATATAATTAAGAGGGATAAAAACGGAAATCTTAAACTCCATTCTCATGACGAGGTATGGGGTGAGTAATTATAAAGCTGTTTATGAAGATCTGTTTTTAAAAAACCTCAAACGCTATTCTTCCATTCGTCAGGCAATTAAAAGAAGAGTTGAAAGAGTTTTAACAAATCCCTATCACAACAGTGAGTTTCTTGGAGATGTTACAGACAAGCTTAACCTTATCGGATGCCGCAGTGTCAGGATAGACAGAAATTTTAGGGTTGTTTTTGTTATTTGTGAAGAATGCCTTGATATTGCTGACTGCGGGTTTTGTTTTTGTGATAATCTGCCTGATAAGACTGTTGTCTTTTTGACTGTAGGGCCTCATGACAAGGCTTATGCTGTTAAATAAAAAACAGTTAAAATAATAAAATTTCAACTGTTTTTTCTAGTTTTTGAGTTCTCTCGGAATTTTAAACATGTAAAAATCCGGGGGCACAATACCATTTTATATAATATGCAAAAAACCGTATCATGTCCCCCGAATTTCGCCTTGACCTGTGCCCTGCTTCTTTCCGCACTAGAAATTTATTGATCATGTGACAATTTGGCACACAAATCTTGACATTTGTTAAGATAATCCGGATAATATATTTAACATGTGCTATTTTGTCACAAAAATGAAAGGAAAAATCATGGCTACATTACCACGAATAACTGCAAGGGTAGATGCTGATACTCAGAATTTATTGAATAAAGCAACAGCATTATCAGGTATGTCAAGCATTAACAATTTTGTTTTAAATGCCGCAGTTGAAAAAGCAAAACAAATAATAGAGCATGATCAATTTTTAAAACTTACTGAAAATGATGCCAATTTACTTATAAAAGCATTGGATAGACCTGCTGAAATAAATCCTAAACTTAAAGCTGCAGCTGAAAGTTATGAAAGAAAAAAGCAATCATGAAGACAGTTCTTCTGGATAAATTAAAGCATGACAGAAAGAGTTTTAATTGCAGTATAGAAGCCTTAAATAATTATTTAAAATTAATGGCCAGTCAGCAGGATAAAAAAGATAATAATAGAACTTTTATTCTTGAAGATGAAACAAACAACTCACGTATAGCAGGCTTTTATACTTTAACAATGGCAACTATTGATATCCGGGGGTTACCTTCGAACTTACAGAAAAAGCATAATTTTTCAAATACAGCCGGATTAATAGCTCGTTTAGCAGTTGATAAGAGATACAAAGGCAAAGGATTTGGAGAATGGCTGTTAATAGATGCGCTTAAAAAATTACTTTCAGCAAGTGATACAGTTGCGTTTCCTATTATAATTGTTGATGCTAAAGAGGGTTCAAAGCTCTTTTATGAAAAATATGGTTTTACCCAATTTCATGATTCTAAAAATAAATTATTCATAACCATTGCTGATGTAAGGGCTAGTTTAGGATAATTTTTCTTGCATTACTATCCGATCTCCTTTGAATAAAAATTATTTTAAAAACTTATTTTAAATTCAAGCTTAAATTCAGGATCTTCTTGGTATCTGAATCTTGATTCCACAGACTCGTATAAATTCTGCCTGTAAAGTCTGTTTTCAACTTCAGCAGCCCTTATTCCACCGTAAATATTACCTGAATAAAAACCTGCTGTAAGAACTGCAGTCAGAGCTCCAATAACATTAAGATCATTATCAAAAGCTTCGTATGATGCAGCTGCAAGAATAGAATTTACAAAAAAAGCAAATGATGCATCTTTATATCTGTTGCAGTATAAATAGCCTCCTCCGGGTATTATGGAAAAAACTCCTGCAAGTACAGGCGATTTTTGTTTTTTATCAAAATACGGAATATGTTCTTCAATCTGGTAAATATTGAAACGATTTTTAAAATCTTTATCAATTTTTTTAATCTGATTTACTGCCTGCTGATTTTTTCCAAATCTTAAATAAAACCATAATTTTTCATATGCTGCCAGATTTTTTAACACAGGATCTGATACAACCTTTTCAAAATTGGAAAGTTCAGAAATTCCAAGACCTGGTTCATTCATTGCAAGATAAATTAGATACATCATGTAATAAGAAGGATTTTGATATTTTTCATCACAGGATACAGATATCTGGTCAAATATCTTAAGTGCTTCTTCATATCGTTTGGTGTAGTACCTGCAAAGGCCTGATTTGAATTTTATTTTACATGAACTGTTTTCAAAAAGATAAGCATCGTAAAAGGTCTCTGCCTTATAATACATTTTCTTTTCAAAAAAGGATTCACCTTTTGCAAGAAGATTTTCATCAAAATCAGATGCATGTGCTGATGATATAACTAAAAATAACAGAAAAAATAAAATAACAATTCTAGGCATTTGTAACCCTTAAAACCTCTTCAATGGTTGTTATACCTTTTAAAATTTTATTTACCCCATCTTCTCTTAAAGTAGTCATCCCTTTTTTCACAGCTTCGTTTTGAATACGGTTTGAATCCTGTGTTTTTAAAACAAGGCTTTGAATTTCATTATCAAGTATCATTATCTCATAAATACTCATTCTGCCTTTATAGCCTATATTTACACATTCATCACATCCGGCAGATCTGTAAACTGTTTGTCCTTTAAGCTTTTCTCCGCTTATCCCGAGAGTTTCAGCTTCAAGATCATCAGGAGTATATTCTGTTTTGCAGTTATTACATAAAACCCTTACAAGCCTTTGCGCTATTACAGCTTTAACAGAAGATGAAATAAGATATTTTTCAATACCTATATCTGAAAGTCTGGTTATTGCACTTCCTGAATCGTTTGTATGAAGAGTTGAAAAAACAAGATGGCCTGTAAGAGCTGACTGAACTGCAATTTCAGCTGTTTCTTTATCCCTTACCTCTCCTACAAGAATTACGTCAGGGTCCTGTCTTACAATCGACCTGAGACCTTTTGCAAAAGTAAGTCCGATTTTTCTGTTTACCTGAATCTGGCCGATACCTCTTATCTGGTATTCAACAGGATCTTCTATTGTTATGATATTAATATCAGGTCTGTTTATTTCAGATAGTACAGCATAAAGGGTTGTTGTTTTACCGCTTCCTGTAGGTCCGGTTACAAGTATTATACCGTTTGGTATATGAATAAGCCTGTTTATAATATCAAAAATATTTTCAGACATTCCAAGCTCAGTAAGTCTTAACAGACCGCCCGACTTGTTAAGAAGACGAAGAACAACTCTTTCCCCGAAACCTGTAGGTATGGTTGAAACCCTTATATCTATCTGCTGGTTTCCTATTTTAACTTCTATTCTTCCGTCCTGGGGGAGACGTTTCTCGGCAATATTAAGTTTTGCCATTACTTTTATTCTTGATATAAGACTCGACTGCATCCATCTCGGCGGAGAGAACATTTCATACAAAACACCATCGACCCTGTATCTTATATGAAACTTATCCTGATAAGGTTCTATATGAATATCTGATGCATTTACCTTAACTGCTTTTGAAATAATATGGTTAACAAGCCTTATAATCGGAGCAGAGGCTGTATCATCAAGAAGATCTGTGGTCTCTTCAATCTCATTTATAATATCGTCTGTACTTTCTTCCACATCCTGAACAATATCATCTGCTGAATCAGATTCAGACTGGTTATAAGCTGAGTTTATAAAAGAGATAATCTCGTTTTTTCCGGCAAGTACAATTTCATAATTCTTAATGTCTATAGATGAGGCAAGATCGTCTGCTTCACTGAAAAAAACAGGGTCATTTACAACAATTAAAACCTTATCACTGTTTTTTTCTATAAGAGGAACAGTTAAAAATTTTTTAAGGTAATTTATTGAAAGTTTATCAGTAAAAGAAAAATCGTATTCCACGTCAGGAATCTCATCAATATATCTTATATCAAACCATGAACTTAAAGATTCAAGAATTACTTTTTCAGAAATATTCCCTTTCCTGCTAAGGGGATCTACAATTCCGCTCATACCCGGATTTTCCGGAAAAAGAAGGGAGACTTTCTCATCTTCTGTCCCTGATTTTGCAGCAATATCCTTTATTATTTTATCTTTAATTCCAAAAACCTCTGTATCAGTCATAAAGAGGAATATCCTTTGATTTACCTTTGCGGTTTTTCTCCATCTTTTCCTTAATATTTTCTTTTTTCTCTTTATAAAGAGCGTCTGCACTATCTTTGTTATTTACAAGATGGGGAGTTATAAACACATACATATTTGTTTTATCGTTTGAGCTTCCATAATTTTTAAATAAATATCCAATCAGAGGAATATCTCCGAGACAAGGCATTTTATTTTCTGATTCAGTCATAGATTCATCAATAAGTCCGCCTAAAACAACTGTATTTTCTCTTTCAACAACAACTGTTGTTTCAATGTTTCGCTTAAGTGTGGTTGGAAGTTCGCCAAAATTACCTGCCACAGAATCTATTCTTGTAACTTCCTGAAAAATGTCCAGCTTTATCAGTCCGTCACGGTTAATCTGGGGTGTAATTTCAAGATTTACGCCTACATCTTTATATTCATAATTACTGTAGGCATTATCCCCGGTTGTTGCTTTTATAAGGTATGGAATGTTTTTACCCACAGTTATTTTTGCAGTTTCATTATCAAGGGTCATAATCTGGGGAGTAGAAAGGATATTTACATTCTTGTTATTTTGATAAGCATTTATAACAGCTCCAAGGTTGGGAAAAGCAACTCCTCCAATATCAAGAGTTTCAGCCATAAGACCAACTGAAAATCCGCTGGGAAAAGTACCTTCTTGAGTAATTTGGCCGATATTTCCGTATGGAGTTGAGGTGTTTCCTGAAAAACCTCCGCCGTAAGCACCTTGTGAGCCTTTTATATCATCCTCATAACCAACAGCCCATTCAGCACCAAGACCAAAATCATTATCTGTATTCATCTCAACTATAAGACATTCCAGGTAAACCATTGGTCTGTTTATATCAAGCTTTTCTATTAATCCCTGAACAACCTTATAATCGTTTTTACCTGCCTTTATAATAAGGGAATTGGTCGATTTATCAGCTGTTATAAAAACTTCTCCTGATACAATAGGAGCAGATTTATTTGCTTTATCAGAAGAAGTTTCACTGGAAGTTATATTCTGGAGAACCTCAGATAAAGTCTCAGCATCAGAATTTTCAAGATAATAAACATGAAAATTTTCATCTCCTTTGGGCTTTTCCTTGTCAAGAATTTCTGCAACCTGTTTTACTCTTTCAAGATCCTGTTTTCCTGCTACTGCAATAAGATTGTTTGTTCTCTCATCAGCAATAAAACGTACATTCTCAAGTGTAAGTTTTGTTTCCGATTTTGTGTTACTGGAAAATACATCCTTTAATGTTTTGGCAAGATCTCCGGCATCAGCATTTTCAAGATTTATTATTGTAATCTCTCTGCCTGTCTCTTTTATATCAACTGCATCTATTATTTTTATAAGCCTGGCAATGTTAGACTGATAATCTGTAATTACTACCATTGAGCTATCATCATAAGACATTACAGCACTTCTTTTCGACACAAGAGGAGCAATAAGCCGCTTTATAGCTGATGGATCAGCATATTCAAGTGGAATAATCTGGGTTACCATTCTGTCACTTAAAGGTGAAGATTCTTTACCTGTAAGAGTATCCATATTTTTTGTTCTTGCTTCAAAAGTTGAAACAATTTTTATTACATCTCCCGCAGGAACAGCTGCAAAACCATGGACATCAAGAACTGATTCAAAAACTTTGTATGCCTTGTCTGGAGAAATTTTACCAGGAGACAAAACAGTGACCTTTCCTTTTACCCTATTATCAATAACAAAATTCTTATCTGTCACTTCACTTATGAATTTAATAAATACATTAATATCTACTTCCTCAAAATCTATTGAAACTTTCTCTTCTGAAAATGAAGCAAATGGAAAAGATAAAGAAATAAAAAAAGTCATAAAAAAAATAACAAATAAATTTTTAAAACTTATAAACCTCATGAAGCCTGCCTTTTAATGGTCTGATTATTCATCAATATTGTACTCTATTGTCTGATTACTTCCGTTGCGCTTTATATCAAGAGCAATTTTTTCTGCACTTTTTAAACTGTGGTACACACCTATTGCGTCATTAACAGTTTTAATCTCTTTTCCATTGGCACCTACAAGTACGTCTCCGTTTTCAAGACCCATTTTCTTAAAAAGTGAAAAAGGACGTATACTCTCAATTTTTAAACCTGCAGGTTTACCATTTTCAAAGTTGGGTCTTACCCTTGCCTGGCGCATAAGAGAATTCATGTTTTCAAGGGATTTATCTATAAACTCCCTTGAAATCTCATAACTGTTTTCTCCGCTTTGATTTATTGATTCATCAACACTTTTATAGTATTTCTGCTTTTGTCCTTCTTCTTCATCAATGGTTAGAATTTCATCTTTACCATTTCTTGTGAGAACAACTTTTTGCCTGAAAATTCTTTTTATCTTAGCATCTTTTATTTCATCATCTTCTTTGTATAGACCCTGATTATTTTCAACTACAATTACAGCGTAGTTTATATTAAAACCGACAACTGTTCCAAGAAGCTTCAGATTAAGTCTTGTTTTTTCAAGACTTTTTATATCTATATCAGGTTTTGAATCTTTCTTTGACACAAGTGTTCCAAACAGGTTTCTTTCATAGATTTGGCTGTATTGATTTAAAGATTTTTCAAGACTTCCTGTTTCATCTTTTTTAACTGAAATTTCAGCCGAACCTGTATCAGCATTAATTTTTTGGGTTTGATAATAATCTGCATCAGAAAAAATAACACTGTATACAGCATCAACACCTGCAAAAACAATAACAGCAGTCATAAAAAGATTAAATAAGGTAAAAAATATTTTCATAATTTCTAATTCAACCTTACTGAGGGGTTTTTTAAACGCCCTTTTATTGAATATTCAATAGTTTTATTATTTTTAAGCAAAGAAAAAATAATTGATAATTCAGGATCTTCTTTTCTCCGGGAAAAAAATTCAATATCAGGAACAAATCTGCCCTCTAAATCAGTGCCTGTATTTTCAAAAGGATACCTGAGATCTAAATTTCCTGAAAAAGAGGCAAGTCCTGCTCCTGATTTTATCCTTGAATCTTCAAATCTTATTTTATTGCTGATGACTCCGCCTTTAATCTCCAATCTGTTTATTTCAAAAGCAGATAAAGGAGCTAAAATCAGATCAGAAACAAGATCAAAATCTTTAACATCAAAAACTGAACTAAAATCACCTTTTTTATCCTTAACATCAATTCTGAATTTACCTGACGTTCGCCCGCTGAAACTGATATCCGAATTAATATTTTTATCAAGAATATCAAGATTTATATCTTCCGTTTCCAAATATAGACTGTAATTATCTTTAGGGTTTATCAAGCCTGCAGATGCTTTAATCTTTGTTTCTCCCTCAAAACCCAAAATTTTTGCCTTAGCTGAAGCCATACCTGTTATTAAAGGAAGAATTTTAGGCTGCAGTTCAATCCTGGCCAGGTTTAAATTATTAATTTTGTCATACGATATTACCGGATCAGTAATTACAAGTTTTAAAGGGAATTTCAGATCTGCTCTTTTTGCAGTGATGTCAGCATTAAAATTATTTTTTGCATAATCAGACAAAAAATATGCTGCTTTTTTCCCCGGAAAAACTAAGTGCGCAAATACGAATACAAGTATAAAAACATAAACCATGTATCCGAAAATTTTTAAACCTGTTTTAACCATGGCTTTTAACAGTCTCTGCCTTAATTGTTGATGTCACAGAACCACCTTTTTCACTTCTTACAATTTTAAGCGCTTTAATATTCATATTAGCCAAACCCGATTCAAGCTCATACAAAAATGATACAAGAGTTTTCATATCTATATTTGAAACCTTTACTTCAACTTTATCAAGAGTATAATCATCATGTTCTTCACTGGATGGCTTCATATAATCAATCTTGTCTTTTATACCTGTTTTGCCTGCCATTGAATCCATAAAAGAAAAAAGTGCAGGATTATTGTCAGATTCTGAAGAAAAATCGTGCCTGCCTGTTCCTGTTAACTTTTTATATTCAGCACCAAGTTTTTTTATCTGTTCTGCCTGATAAATATATGAATTGATACGGTTTTCAAGATCTTTTTTATAATTGTAAACAGGAATAATTCCAAATCTTATTATTATAAAAAGAATAAGAAAAACCACTCCTGCCAGTAAAATATTTTTTTCTCTTTCTTCAAGACCAGATATATATTCAAATAATTTATTCATTTAATTTAAGCTCCAGCCGAAATCTTATTTCTCCTGAATTATCAGTTGATGCCCGGGAAATTGAAACTGAATCTATAAGACTGTTTTCTTCAAGATCATTTTTTGTTTTGTCTATAACGTCATATCCGCTTACAATACCTGAAACACTTGTCATTTCCGGAAGTATTGTAATATTTTCAAGTTCTGCCTCACTTTGAGGTATACCTGAAATTATCTGGCTGAGCAGCTCTGTTTTTTTTATGCTTGAAAATCTGTTTTGAGCTTTATCCTGATTTTTTTCAGCCTGGATAACCTTAACTTTTGCCTGGTCTACAACAGAAGCATTAATAGTTTTAATCCCCGGAAAATTTTCTTCAAGAGATTGCCTGAGTATATTTTCAGCATAAACAGACTGACTTTTTAGTTCAGAAAAAGTGTTATAAACCTGAAAACTGAGCATAACAATTGCAGTTAATGCAAAAACCGACGATACTAAAACTTCTTTTTTGTATAAATCCAAAAACTTTTTTAAACCCGGCTTTTTTTTTCTGAATACTATACTGCTGTCCGAAGCAAGTTCTCTGCAAAAAAGAAGATATGATACAGAAAGGTCTGAATCGATATTAATAAATTTTGCAAGCTGAGTTTTATCAAACAGGTTAACCGGAATTACAAATTCTTTTTTTAGTAAATTTATATGCTCTTCACTTAATTCAGACTCATCAATTACTTCCACTGACCCTGCATGAAAATCATTTTTTACTGAAAGAGAAGTAAAGTTTATTAGAATTTTTACTGCTGAAGCAATATTTTCCCAACTCCTGCAATCAGAAACTTTTTTTACACTTAAAACTTTTTTTTCGCTTACAGCAAAAACAGCAGCACTCAAATCGTTTTCCCTGACTATTATTACTGCATCATCTTTTATATATCCAAGCCTTAAAAGAGCTGATGCCTGAAAATATGAAAAAGGTGCAAAACCTTTAATCTGGATATTTTTTTCTCTGAACTGGTTTTCTTTTGCATCAAGAAAAGACTTAAGAGTTGAAAGACATAAAGCCTGGCTGGTGTTTTTATCTGATCCTGATTCAGTCTGATTAAATACAAATTCATATGAATCATCTTTTGAAGGAAAAAATGGTTCAAGCTCAAAATCTATAACTTTTTCAATCTGTTTTCTGCTTTTAAAGGGAAACTGATGATTCCTGAAAAAAATATTATCACAATCTAAACAAAAATAAGCTCCTGCTTTCCGGATTTCATCAAATTCATCACTGGAGTCGGGTACAATCTGTGCATACAAATTGTTCCCGGTAAATGCAGTTTTAATATATATATTTTCATTATTATCGTCTGTAAAAGGCGAAATAAAATACTTTGTCATGTTTTAAGCCTGTTGAACATTTTAAAAAAACCGGTCTTCTATTTTTATATTTCAGCAGATTCGTCCGGCACTGCTTTTGTAAATCTGCATATTATTCAGTAATCCAGGTTTCGATTTTTGAATTCCATTTTCCGTCTTTGTCAGTATATCTTCTGACAACAGCTTTAACCTTTACGGTTGTATCTTTGTCTGAAGCCGAAGCTGATACTTCGAACATGTTCGAAGAAGTAGTTATCAGATCTTCATCCAAAGGAACGTCCTCACATCCGGGACATTGTTTATACCATTTTCCCTCAAGGTTATAAACAAATTTCTCGTCGGATTTTTCTTCTCTTAAAGAACATATCTCTTCTGCCATATGATAAAAAGCATTGTCAGTTATTAAAGCTGCTACAACCTCCTTTGGAGCAGTATTAATATTTATTTTACCTTTATAATTAAAAGATTTTCCGCTTCTTGTTACATCACCATGCACTGTCAGAAATTTTTGTGCAATACCTGAATTGTATACTTTGTCCCATAGTTTATCATTAATCCCTTTTACATAGGATAATTCTTCTATGCTTTTCATGGGGCCGTTACGTGGTGTGAGTATATTTTCAGACTCATAATAAGGCTTTTCTGCTCCGCTCAGACCTGTAACTGCGTTATCATCATCATAATCGAGCCAGTCGAGCATAGGGTTTATTATTTCGTATGGATTTTCTATCAGTTCAGGGTATTCTGTTTTAAGACCGTCAAGAAATCTTTCCCAGAGCTTTATCTGCTTGTCATTCTTGGTGTTTGGAAAATTAACAAGTGCATTAATCTGAATTTTGGATAAAACATCTGTTATTTCGATTTTAAGCTCATCTTCTGAATAACCCAGAAGGCTTAAATAAGCAGATATTTCTTCTTTATCAGCCCAGAATTCCTGTATTGAGTCTGTTTCTGATGTCATCCTGTCTTTTACAAGCAGAGCCTGGCCTATCCTGATTCCTTCACGTGCTCTGTCATGAAGCATCATCCGCTTTTTCAGAATATTGGTCTGAAAAAGAACATCTCTTACCTTAAGATTCAGAGAAAGAGCCCAGCCTGCAAGAAGCGTAACCATTATAAGAGTTAAAACCAGGGCAACACCTTTTTGTGAGAAAAAAGGGTTATTCTTTTTTTTCTCTGAAAACAGGAAGTCTGATTTTTGTTTCAAATTTTTCATTATCATTTTCCAGCTCTATTTCCAGTTCAAGCTTAACCATCTTAGGGGTTGCATATTCAAAATCCTGATCATCGGAATTCCAGGATTCATATTTCTGATTTTCCTCATCATAAAAAGTCATTTTAAATTTTTTTACATTTTTACAAAGCGGATATGACCTGTTTTCTTTTTCTTCTCTTGATTCAGGATACGGGTATACAAAATCGCCTCTGTACAAAATATTATCCTTTAAATAATAAAATATTTCTGAAGGTGATTTATAGTTGTCTTTACCAAAACCGAGGTGTGCATAAGATGTAAAATTTACTTCTGTTGAAGAAAAAGACTGGTTAAACGTATTTTCAGCATAAAAAAAGTATTTCGATTTATCTCCGAAGTCTTCTTTTTCTCTATAAAGAGGCCCTGTTTCACAGTAAAAATTCAAAAGATCCTCTACAATTCTGAAAAGCGCTGTTTCTGCGCCTGAAAGTATTTCAGTCTTTTGTTCAATTTTTTCCCTTGCCTGAAAAAGACTGTTATACGAAAAATAGAGTGTGGTTGTAACAATCCCGAATATTACAACAGCAAGGAGTATCTCCACCAGTGTAAACCCGGATGAATTATTTTTATTTATAAACATAGAAAAAAGTCGTGTACCTGTTTTTATTTATGTTTGTTACAGTTATTGTAACTTTCTGCATTTTTATATTTTCTGCCTGTTCAGGTATTGTCTCTGACAAATCACTGAGTTCAACATCAGCAACCTTCATACTCCAGGAATAATTACTGAAGTCCTCTCCAAAATCACCTTCTTCATCTGAAAAAAATTCGTTTTCACTCTTTTTTTCACTGATAATCTTTTCTGCAAGCAAAGGTGCTTTAAGATCAAAGCCTGTATAAAAAAGCATGGATACAGACTGTGAATACAGTCTGAATACTGCTGTAAGAACAAGAGCCAGCACAGACACAGCAATCATAACCTCAAGAAATGTAAATCCCGATTTATTTTTATTTGTAATCATTAAAAACCTGAATCAAAAAAATAAGGTTCATTATAGACTTCCGGAGATGGTAAAAACGGATAACCGACTATTGAAAAAACAGATCCGTCAGAACGGTTTTTTAGAGTAACTGCAAAGGGATCATTGTATCCTTTTTTGTAAAACCTGATATAAACCTTTTCTGATGAAGAATAATCAAGCCCTGAAATCTGAGCACCCGCAATATCTATATCACTGCCCGGACTTTTTTTATTTTTTTCTTCTGAATCTGATTCAATCCAGAACCTGTCAGCAGAAGGATCAACCACTAGAATCTGATCAGTACCAGTTTTTACAGCTTTAAGCCGCAACTCTCTCATTAAACCGGTAAAAATCCTGATACCTTTTTTAGATTTGTCAGAAGACAGAAAGCTGTCAAGCCTTGGAACAGCAAAGCCTGTCATCAAAGAAATAATTATAATAACAACAATTATTTCCATTAAAGTGAAACCTTTATCAAAAGATTTCACTTTAATCATTCTATTTCCCATGAATTAATATCAGCATTTTCATTTTCTCCTCCGGGCGTTTTGTCTGCGCCGTAGGATATAATATCATAATCTCCGTGCAGTCCGGGAGACATATATATGTATTCATTATTCCAGGGGTCTTTGGGGATTGATTTTTTATCAAGATAACCTCCTTCCCGCCAGTTATCTGCATCTCCTGTCTCCGGCTTTTCTATAAGAGCTTTAAGTCCCTGTTCTGTTGTAGGATATTTTCCATTATCAAGCTTATACAATTTTAATGCAGTCTCCAGGGCCTGAATGTCTGATTTTGCTTTAACAATTTTTGCATCGTCTGTTCTTCCCACAAGCTTTGGAACAACAAAAGTTGCAAGTATTCCCAGAATAATTACTACTACCATAACTTCAATAAGCGTAAAACCTGAATTGCCTCTTACAATTTTCATTTAAAAATCCTCCGGAGTATATTTCCTTTAAGAAATAAAAAGATTTATCATTTTAACAAATAAAAAGAAAGACTGTATATTACCTTACTTGATGATAATAAAAAAATTAATTCTGACTTATGGATTTAAAAAGTTAAAACGCCCGGTTCAGGTACTACTATCTGCATACTTAAAACTATTTAAATATTGATTTATTCTATTAAATAATCTAATTTTCTCTATTTAGTTGCTGAACGAAAACTGCCTTTTTTGTCCATTTCTGCGTTAGAATCAAAATTTAATCCTCAAAATACTACAGTATTACTGCGGTTAAATTTTTCATCTGCCTTGAACTGAACAAAAAATTCTAGTTTTCGGCCAAATACTATTTAATTTTAATCTTCCGGAGAATCGATATTATGAAAAAAACGCTTGCAATGATTAAACCCGATGCAATTGAAATGAATGCAACCGGCGAAATAATCAAAATGATCGAAGAAAAAAATTTTAAAATCAAAGCCATGAAAATGACAAGACTTTCAAAAAAAACTGCAGAAGAATTCTACAGCATACACAAAGACAAACCTTTTTTTGAATCTTTGGTCGAATTTATGATTTCCGGGCCTGTTATTGCACTTATACTCGAAGGAGAAAATGTAATAATAAATTACAGAAATCTCATGGGAGCAACAGATTTTAAAAAAGCTGATCAAGGAACCATTAGAAAAAAATTCGGAACTGCCATAGAAAAAAATGCCGTACACGGTTCTGATTCAGAAGAAAATGCTCAAAAAGAAATAGCTTTTTTCTTTTCAGTTCAGGAACAGCTAAAAATTCAGGAGTAATGTAAATGGCCTAACCAGGCAGTACAAACTAAATTTTCTGCTGAGTTTTAAAACAGAACTTTATTAAAGAATATAAATCACCATGTATCCGGAAAAATTAACAGACAATTTAAGTATAGTACTTGTACGGCCAAAGTATTCAACAAATATAGGCTCATGCGCAAGAGCCATGAAAAACATGGGGATAACAAAACTTATTCTGGTTTCTCCTGCTGAATATGACCATGAAACAGCTTTAAAATTATCTACCCATGCAGCAGCAGATGTGCTTGAAAATGCTTTGTTTTATGACTCTCTTGATGAAGCTTTACACAACTTTACATGGTGCATCGGAACTACTGCAAGACTTGGGAAACAAAGAAATTTAAACATTGATACTCCCGGCAAAATGGCTTTGCGTGCATCTCAAATGCTTGAAAACAATAAAACTGCTGTATTATTCGGACCTGAAAACAAAGGCCTTGAAAATGAAGATTTAAAGCGATGCCATCAGTTTGTGAATATTCCTACAAAAGACTTTGCCTCTTTAAACCTTTCCCAGGCTGTAATGATTATTTCATATGAATTATTCAGATCAGTATCAAAACCTCCGAAATATTCGGAACCAAAACTTGCTTCAAGGTTTCAGCTTGACGGAATGTATGAACATTTAAAGGATATATTGGTAAAAATAGATTTTGCAAATCCTGAAAACCCGGACAGATGGATTGACAATTTCAGAAGTTTTTTTTCACGCCAGAACATGCGGGCCAAGGATGTAAGTATTTTACGGGGGGTTTTACGACAGATCACATGGTATGGAAAAAATATGTATGAAAAAGGTAAAAACGACAAAGAAAAATAGTTGCCTTACAAAACCGGATATAACAAAGTTAAGATGTTTATATAGTGGCACTGCTCCGGCAGTTATATACAAAAATAATAAAAAAACCTTTATTCCGGCTTAAATAACTACTACCACCACCAGCTTTTGCCTGAACCTGAAAAAAAGTTATTATAATAAACCTCTTCGCGGGGTTTAATATATACTTCGATTTCTGCGCGGGCAACCCCCCCCTGATAGATAACCTCTTCAACATTGGCGCCTCTCATGTATGCATTGGCAACAACCTTGATTTCATCTTCTGAAAGAGTTCCGTTGCCGGACTCTGAGTTTGCCTGTAACACAAGCCCCGCAAGCCTTTCAGTAAGCTTTCTGTAACCATCAAGCACAGCTGCTCTTTCAGCCATATACTTTTGTTCCATAGGAGTTCCGTTTTCAGGCGCAATGCCCTTGCCAGTTTCTTTAATCAAAATTTTGGAATTGGATTCTTCAGGCTCAATTCCTGCTATAAGATTTTCATGCATTCTTACAAACTGATACTCTTTTAAAACATGATGATTTGTTGCACATCCGGCAATAAAAAATATAAAAATCAGTATGATAAAGTTTTTTTTCATTTAAACAACCTCCGTTATCATATAAGGAATTAAATAATAATATCGGGAATACTCTGAATTACTTGAATTATATCTTTCACAAAACAGATTTTTTTGCATTATTCCTCTGAGCTGTTTAAGTTTAAAAATCACTCAGGAGTATACACAATTTGATATTATTACCCCAGAAAAATAGAGCCTTTCATCTATAGATTTAATTTACTTTTTTATATAAGTGTAGATTAAAGTATTTTTTATTAAATACATTAAAGCAACAATCGAGTAATGTTTTTCCCCGCAGAAATCCAGTCCGGTAATCTAGGCGGTTTGCAATAAACCGTCCTGACTCCTTCCTTTTAAATAAACACCCTTTTTTTAAACCAAAACTTTAAATCATTCTCAGACATAATATTAAGAAACATTTCCCGACTCAATCCTTCTTTAAAAAAAAGTTTGATTTAAACTTTCAGTTAAAGTAAAAAAATATAATCT
This sequence comes from Thermodesulfobacteriota bacterium, assembly GCA_051744925.1. Classification (GTDB taxonomy): domain Bacteria; phylum Desulfobacterota; class Desulfobacteria; order Desulfobacterales; family JACKCP01; genus JACKCP01. The sequence continues at coordinate 17,464 of JBNJDM010000039.1, forward strand.
TATTTGATTTTTTTTAAAAATTCAGAACAGCTTTGATAATGGCTTAATTATAGTAAATATAATAAAACTGGAAATTTTTAGTTTTAATTCAGTAATTAGTATTTGGCCGAAAACTAGAATTTTTTGTTCAGTTCAAGGCAGATGAAAAATTTAACCGCAAGAATACTGGAGGATTTTGAGGATTAAATTTTGATTCTATCGCAGAACTGGGCAAAAAAGGCAGTTTTCGTTCAGCAACTAATTAGAACAATTAAGCTTCAATTTATGCTCTGTTATTAATGTCTCAGCTAAGGATAACCATGGAATATGTAATCAATATACCAAGACGTCTGGGAGAATCAGTCCTTTCTTCAATACAGAGACTTGGCAATTTTTTTCTGTTTTTTTTAACAGGTTTAGTAATCTTTTTTAAATGGCCTGTACAGTTTTCCAAACTGATAAATCAGATATATTTCATAGGCCTGAAATCGGTACTGATAGTATGCCTTACAGGCCTTTTCACAGGTATGGTACTCGGACTCCAGGGGTATTATACTCTTGTTCAGTTTGGCTCTGAAGGTTTTTTAGGCACTGCAGTGGCACTTACCATTGTAAGAGAACTAGGCCCTGTTCTTACTGCAATAATGATAGTTGCAAGAGCAGGTTCAGCAATGACTGCAGAAATCGGAATAATGAGAAATTCCGAGCAGATTGACGCTCTTACAACAATGAACATCAATCCTGTCAGATTTATATTCAGCCCGAGAATATGGGCCGGAATAATCAGCTTCCCCCTTCTTACTGCAATATTCGACTTTATAGGTATTATAGGCGGATATATTACAGGGACAATTCTTCTGGGACTTAATGCAGGAATATACTTTGCCAGAGTTGAATCAAGCATTACATTAAGCGATGTTACAGGCGGATTTATAAAATCGTTTGTATTTGCACTTATTGTTATAACAATATGCTGCTACAAAGGATATTACACTCATATGCAGAAAAATGCGGCCGGATCAAAAGGGGTTGGTTATTCAACGACTTCAGCTGTTGTATCTTCATGTGTATGGATACTGATCTGGGACTATATAATTACCTCATTTTTATTATAACGGAAATGTATGGAAAATTTAAAAAACGCACCCATAGAACTGCAAAATATTCATAAAAATTTCGGAAGCCTTAACGTATTAAACGGTATAAACCTTAAAATACAAAGAGGCAGGATAACTGTTATTATTGGTAAAAGCGGTGAAGGTAAAAGTGTGTTGCTCAAACACATAATAGGACTGCTTAAACCTGATCAGGGTAATATTTTATTTGATGGTAAGCTTTTAAAAAATATGGAAAAGGAGCATTTAAAAGATTTCAGAAATAAAATCAGCTATATGTTCCAGGGTAACGCTCTTTTTGATTCCATGACTGTTTATGAAAATATTGCACTACCGCTTTATGAAAACAATTATAAAAAAAGTATTATTCATGATGAAGTAACAAAAAGAATTGATCAGCTTGAACTTAAAGGAGCTGAGAACAAATACCCATCAGAGCTTTCAGGTGGTATGCAGAAAAGAGTTGCACTTGCAAGAGCTCTTGTTAGCGAACCTGAAATAGTTTTGTTTGATGAGCCGACCACAGGCCTTGATCCTGTAAGAAAAAATTATGTACATGAAATGATATCAGGCTACCAAAAAAAATTCGGGTTTACCGCAGTTCTTGTCAGTCATGAAATACCTGATATATTTTCCATATCTGATGTAATAATGATGCTTGACAAGGGGAAAATTGTGTTTGAAGGAACAAAAGAAGAAATCAACAATACTTCCAACAAATATATAAAAAATTTTATTGAAGGCAGTCCGGAATAAGCCGGCTGTTAATCCGGAGGATATATGAAAAAAACAGTACTTGAAACAGGTGTTGGCATTTTTGTAATAATCGGCCTTATATGTGTTGGTTATCTTACTGTTAAACTGGGCAAAATGGAACTTTTAGGCAGCAATTATTATAATCTTAAAGCCAATTTCAGAACAGTAGCCGGACTTAAAAACGGAGCAAGCGTTGAAATTTCAGGTGTTCAGGTCGGAACAGTTGAAAGAATTTATCTTGATAATAAAACCCAGACTGCTGTAACTGATTTAAAAATTAATAAAAATGTTGAATTATCTGAAGATGTGATAGCTTCTATTAAAACTTCGGGTCTTATTGGTGACAAATATGTTCAGCTTTCTCCTGGAGGTGATCCTGAAGTACTTGAAAACGGAGATATGATATCAGAAACAGAATCACCAATAGATTTTGAAGAACTCATAAGTAAATATGTATTCGGTTCTGTAGAAAGCGATGACACAGAAAAGGAGGATTTTCTGAAATGATAAAAAAAATATTATTATCTGCATTAATTATAGTTTCGATTCAGGCTGAATGCTTTGCTTCTTCACCTATGGAAGCCATAAAAAAACCTACTAACAATATAATAGATATACTTCAGTCTGAAAAATATGAAACCCTTACTCCCGATTTAAGAGAAGAACAATGGGAAGAAATATGGATTATAGTAAAAGATTCTTTTGATTTCAGCCTTATATCAAGGCTTGCTGTCGGGAAATACTGGAGCTCTTTTTCTGATGAACAAAAAGAGCAGTTTCAGACTCTTTTTGCACAACTTCTTGCAAATACATATATCAACAAAGTTCAGGAAAATTTTAAAAGCCAGGAAGTAATATTTAAAGATGAAAAAATTTCCGATGACAAAGCAGAAGTTCTTATTAATATTTCACTTGAAGATAAACCTGTACCTGTTATTTACAGACTTATCAAAAAAGACAGATGGCTTATATACGATGTAAAAATCGAAGGTATGAGCATGGTTAGAAATTACAGAAGTCAGTTTGATGAATATCTTTTTAAAAAGTCACCAAAAGATCTTATAAAAGCTCTTGATTCAAAAATAGAAAAACTGAAAATAGAAAGAAAGAAACCTATTGATGAAAATTAGATTTTTATGCCTGCTTTTTTGTTTTTTAAGTATTTTGTCTACAGACTTATATTCACAGGAAAGTTCTTTTTCCCAAAGTGAAGAAGAGGTTATCGAAGATTTTGAATCCGATTATGACGACAGTTTACTAGAGGATGACCTTTTATCTGATGATCTTTTTGAAGTTGATAAGTCCTCAAAAAAAGGTAAAAAAAAAAGAAAAAAAGTTTATGATCCTCTGGAACCTGTAAACAGAGCTATATTTGTTTTTAATGACAAAGTCTATGTTTATATTTTTACCCCGGTTTCCAAAGCCTACACAAAAATCACACCTAAATTTGCAAGAACAGGAGTCAGCAATTTTTTCTTCAATATAGGCTCCCCTTTAAGAATTGCAAACAATCTTTTACAGGGAAAAGTAAAAAATGCTGGCGCAGAAACCGGAAGGTTCTTTGTTAATACTTTTCTTGGTTTCCTCGGATTCATTGATTCAGCACAAACTATTGAAGGACTTAACCCGCCTGAAGAAGATCTGGGTCAGACTTTTGGAAAATGGGGAATAGGTGGGGGGCCATACATTGTAATCCCTTTTATGGGTCCTTCAAATTTTAGGGATGCTGCAGGGATGGCTGGCGAAATCTACCTTGACCCTGCAGATCTTATCTATGAACCGGATAACAACGAAAAATATATATTAACAGGGATTAATGCACTAAACTCCCTGCCGGCACAAATGGAAATGTATAAAAGTTTTACAGACTCTGCTTTTGATCCTTATTCTTCTGCAAAAGATGCATACAATCAGATCAGGACTAAAAGAATAAAAGAATAAAACTAATTTGCAATAAGCCTCTTTTTATTCTTCATGACTCCCATCACAAAAAGGCTTATTTGCTGATTTTGAACATCTGCACAAGGTATAATGTTCACTGCACTCAGGTTTTGAATCTGCATAGTCTATAAAATCGATATGTCCTTCAACCTGAGCCGGACCGTCTTTAATAAAAACAACTCTTTGTTTTTCCTGACCGAATTCCTTGTATTTTTTTGATCCGAGACTGAAACTTAAAGCACCTGAAGGACATTTTTCTATAACTTCAATAATTTTACCCGGAGAGGCTGCATCAGGATCTATCCATGGTCTCTCGTTTTTTTTAAAAACTTCGGGCAGTTCCTTTATACAGGATCCGTCATAACTGCATACACCTCTGTTATCATGGATTGTAATGTTCTCGCCTTTATAATCCTTAACAACATCTTTTTTTCTGTTGTCATCTTTTTCATTAACAAAATTCTCATTGCAGTGTGATCCGTCACAATGAGGGAGATATTTCGATTTTGAACATCTGCAGACAGAAGCAACTTTATCAAATTCGACTTTTTTTCCGCTGTCATCATAAGCTTCTTTAATATTAACAAACTGAAAAGGTCCGTACTGTGAACTGGTTATTAATCCTTTTTTTTCTGACATAAATTACCTCCGTTTAATTTTTCATTTTGGGAACAAATATCTTATTTTTGAATTTAAATATATATGACCGGATTGCTGTTTAACTGAATACTTTTTAAAAAGAATGCATTGATATCTTGAGAAGAGATAGTTTTAATTTAACAGGATAACTGAATTTTGTCAATCCAGACTTGTTAAGTAAAGCTTAACACTTTACAATCATTTTTTAAAATTATAATATTTATTAATAAAAT
>JBNJDM010000040.1:0-21792 GCA_051744925.1 Thermodesulfobacteriota bacterium
TTTTTCAAAAAAAGACCTGTATTTATATAAATTTTCAATCTTTTCAACTTTAAAAAACGATTCCATTTGTTTCCTTGTAAAACTTTAAGTTTGTAAAAAATTTTTATTAAATTTACTATAACTGAAAACAATATATTATCAATCAGGTAAAAACTTAAATTTAATTCAGATTAAGTATATAAATTTACAGATTGTTTAAAAACTTTACAGATTAAAGCCTTTTAACTTGACTAATAAATGTATAATAAACTATTTTTTTTATATCTGAAACTCAACTTAATAAATAACAGGAGACTAAATGTTTGGTATAGGAATGGGAAATTTTTTAACAGGAATAGCAGCTGTACTCAATACAGTTCTTAGCATATATATGTGGTTAATAATAGGAAGCGCAATCCTTTCATGGGTTAATCCTGATCCTTTTAATCCGATTGTAAGATTTTTAAGAGCTGCAACAGAGCCTGTATTATCAGAGATAAGAAAAAGGCTTCCTGTAACTGCGGGGGGAATGGATTTTTCTCCGATAATAGTACTTCTTGCTATTATATTTTTACAGAATTTTGTTGTTAATACGCTTTATATGGCAGGACAGAAAATGGCTATGTAGTAGCTTTATTTTTTTCGGCTCAGGCAGTATAAAGTATGTATTATGATCTGAACAAAAAAGGTTGGCAGGGTATTTAAATTCCTGATTATGCAGATATTTTTAATTTCAACAGGACGGAAATATGGCAAAAATTGATGCTTTTTTTAAACTGATGAATGACCAGGGAGCCTCTGACCTTCACATGGTTTCAGGCCTTTCTCCTGCACTGAGAGTTAACGGAGAGATTGAAAGAGTAAAATACAAGACTTTAAACAATGACGAGTTAAGAGGCATGCTCTATGAAATCGCTCCTGAAGATAAAATCAAGGAGTTTGAAGAAACAGGGGATGTCGATTTTGGTTATGAAATTAAAGGTCTTGCAAGATACAGAGCCAACTTTTTTATGCAGAAAAACGGAATAGGAGCTGTTTTCAGGGAGATACCCAGCGACATTATGACTGTTGAGCAGCTAGGTCTCCCTTCTGTTATAGGAAAACTAGGTATGCTTCCAAGAGGTCTTGTTCTTGTTACAGGTCCAACAGGAAGCGGTAAATCGACAACACTTGCCGCTGTAATAGATGAAGCCAACAGAAAAAGAAAAGACCATATAATTACAGTTGAAGATCCCATAGAATTTGTTCATCAGAGCCAGGGATGTATAGTAAACCACAGAGAAGTCGGTGCACATACAAAATCGTTTGCCTCAGCATTGAGAGGCGCATTAAGGGAAGACCCGGATATTATTCTTGTGGGTGAAATGAGAGATATAGATACAATCTCTCTTGCAATAGAAGCTGCTTCAACAGGTCATCTTGTATTCGGAACCCTTCACACAAGCTCTGCTGCCAAGACAGTCGACAGGATTGTTGAGGTTTTCCCTGCAAATCAACAGCCCCAGATAAGATCTACCCTTGCAGATTCCATAAGAGCGGTAGTTTCACAGGTACTTTTCAAACGAGTGGATCAGAAAGGCAGGTGTGCATGTCTTGAAGTTATGATAGCAAGCCCAGCTGTAAGAAACCTTATACGTGAGGCAAAGACCTATCAGATTCCTTCTTCTATTCAGACAGGAAAACAGTATGGAATGCAGCTTCTTGATGATGCAATAATGGAACTTCTTCAGAAAGGAAAAATCAGCGGGGATGATGCCTATGCCAAAGCCAATTCAAAGGCTAAGTTCAGGGATTACATCAAAAATCCTCCCAAAGATTTTACAGAAGTATAGTTTTTTTGTAATAAAAGGTTTAGTAATTAAGAGACCTGAAGCCTGAATTTTGTTTCAGCAAAAGAAAAAAGCGGCAGTCTGAATTTTTTGTTTTTCAGACGTAACCAGACTTTTAAAATCAATAAAATCATGGTGGCTTTTGTGAAAAGAAATGAAGTAGATCAAATACTTACAACCATGCTCGATTTTCATGAAAATGTGTCGGATCTTAATTTTTCCGTTGGAAGGCCTCCACAGGTGGAAGCAGACGGAGAGCTTCTCCCTGTAAAAGTTCATCCTGAAATAGATAATCTTACACCTTTTCAGACAGAAAACCTTGCCCTGAACCTTATAAACAATGACAAAAGACTGCTTGATATTCTCGTGACAACAGGCTCCTGCGATCTTTCCTATACTCTTCCTGGAAAGGCGAGGTTTCGTATAAATATTTTCTCACAGTCAGGCGGCAATTATTCTATAATTTTAAGACGTTTAGAAACAAGTGTTCCTACAATTAAAGATCTTAGTCTGCCTGAGGTTTTTTATAAAATTGCCGAGGAAAAAAACGGTATTATCTTTATAACAGGTGCTACAGGAACAGGTAAATCTACCTCAATGGCAGCTATTCTTGATCATATAAATACAAAACTTCCTGTTCATGTTGTAACTCTTGAAGATCCTATTGAATACCAGCACCCTCAAAAAAAATCTACATTCAATCAAAGAGAGCTTGGCAGCGATTTTTCTGATTATCCAAGCGGTTTGAGAGCAGCATTAAGGCAGGCGCCCAAAATTATTCAGGTAGGTGAAATGAGGGACAGGGAAACTGTTGAAATCGGCCTTAGAGCTGCAGAAACAGGACACCTTGTTCTCACGACTCTTCACACTGTAGATGCCGGTAAAACAATGAACAGAATAATAGGTATGTTTGATGTGGAAGAAGAAAGACAGCTCAGGATAAGGCTGGCAGATTCTGTGAAGTGGGTAGTCTCCCAGAGGCTTCTTCCAAAAGTCGGCGGAGGTAGAATTGCAGCTTTTGAAATAATGGGAACAAGTCTGAGAGTTAAGGATATAATACTAAACGGAGAATCTGAAGGCAAAACCTATTATGATATCATGGAAAGCGGAATGCACTTAGGAATGATAACTTTCGATCACAGCATAATAGAGCTTTTCAGAGACGGGCTTATAACCGAGGATACAGCAAGAGCTTATGCTTCAAGAAAATCTGTGGTCAGCAGGGGGGTCGATTCTGTTAAATCGGCAAGAGGTGAAAAAACAACTGATATTTCTGATCTTGAAATGGATAAAACTAAAATAGGTCTTAAAAAAAGATAAACTTTTTTAAAATGGTGCTCTGATGCAGAAAAAATGTTCAAACTGCGGCAAAACATTAAATATTCCGGATGAAAAAATACCTGAGGGAAAAACTGTTTCTGTTACATGTCCTTCCTGCAGAGAAAAAATGAAGATTTTTCAAGATAAACAGGATGATTCCGGTTTTGATTTTGAAGAGACTGATTCTGATATTCCTGATTTCCCTTCTGATGAAGAAAATAAAGAAATTCCAAGGGATATTGAAACCGGAGAAAGTGATTTAAGCCTAGGAATGGATGCTTCTGAACAGTCCGGAGACCCTTTCGATTTTATAGAGGAAGAAGGTCTTTCTGCAATGGTTTGTACCGAAGATGAACAGGTCAGACCTCATATTACTGAAGTTCTTGAATATATGGAATATTCCGTTTTCTCTCCAAAGGATAATCATGAAGCACTTCGCGAGCTCAGAATGAGAGGAGATTTTACTCTGATAATAGCAGATGAAAAATTTTCATGCGAAGATATTTCAGGCAATGCTGTTGTAAGATATATAAAAAGACTTCCCATGAGGGACAGAAGGGAGATTTATGCTGTGCTTATATCAGATACAAGGCGGACCCTTGACCGTAAGGATTCTTTTGCTCACAGCATGAATATGATTATAAATAAAGGGCATATCTCAAAATTTGAAGAGTTTTTAAAAAAAGGTTTTGCTGAAAATGAAAATTTTTATAAAAATTTCAAAGAGACTTTGAAAAAAGGACTGAGGTTTTAATTTTCAGATCAAAAAATTTCAGAAACAGCAAGCATTCCTTCAAGTGTGAGATACGGTTCAGTACTTTCTATTGAATCGGTTATCTGCTCCATGACCACAGAAAGTCCGCCTGTGGCAATAACTTTTGTGTCTTCACTGATTTCTTTTTTGATTCTTTCCACCATTCCGTCTACAAGAGAAGCGTAGCCGTAAAGTATTCCGGATTTTATACTTGTTATTGTATCTTTTCCCACTGCGTTTGGAGGAGGATCTATAAGATCAACTCTGGGCAGTTTGGATGCTATGGAAAACAGAGCCTCTGAAGATATTTTTATTCCCGGAGAAATTGCTCCTCCCAGATATTCCCCTTTTGAGGATATGACATCAAATGTGGTAGCAGTGCCGAAATCTATTACAATAAGTGCTTTTTTATATTTTCTGTAGGCTGCTATTCCGTTTATTATTCTGTCTGCGCCTACTTCTCCGGGATTTGTATATAAAACAGGCATAAGTGTACTGACTGATTCTGAACTAATCCAGTGCAAAGACGCTTCACAGAGATAGTTTCCGGCAAAATCCTTGATAATATAATCGAATTCAGGAACAACTGAAGATACTATTATTTTTTTTATATCAGCATTTGCAACAGAGCTTTCAGCGAACAGACTTTTAATTATGATGCTGAACTCATCCCTTGTTGTCTCTTTTCTTGTGTTAATTCTCCAGTCTCTGAACAGTTTATTTTCTTTAAAAAGTCCTATCACTGTATTTGTATTTCCAACATCAATTGCAAGAAGCATTGTACACTCCGGTTTTATGCGTTTTTAACAGCATCACTTACTGTTGCGGCAGCTTTTGTTTCTTTAACATCATGAACCCTTACTATATCGGCTCCGTTCAAAATTGAAGCGCATACAGAAGCTATGCTTCCTGTAATTACATCAGGATCCATGGGAGAGTCATCTTTTCCAAGGATTTTTCTTATAAAAGTTTTTCTTGAAGTCCCTGTAAGTACAGGAAGGTCAAACTGTTTGAGTCTTTTGAGATTTTTAATAATAATAAGGTTATGTTCTACTGTTTTGCCAAAACCTATTCCCGGATCAATAATTAAACTATCTCTTTTAATTCCATTTTTAATAGCATATTCGATTCTTTCAGAAAAAAAATCTTCAAGCTCATTCATAAGGTCGTTATAGGAAGGGTTATTCTGCATATTTTCAGGTGTACCCTTCATATGCATTAAAATTACAGGGCAACTGAATTCAGAGGCAACAAAAGCCATATTTTCATCAAATCCAAGGGCTGAAACATCATTTATAATTTCTGCTCCATTTGAAATGGCCTGTTTTGCAACTTCAGATTTTGTTGTGTCTATTGATAAAGGAATATTTGTGATTTTTTTTAATTCTTTTATCAGAGGAATAACCCGTTCCAGCTCTTCTGACAGAGAAACAGGTTCTGCAAAAGGTCTTGTTGATTCTCCGCCTATATCGAGTATATCTGCGCCTGAATCGATAAGTGCTTTTGCATGTTCCAGTCCTTTTTCTGCTGAGTTGTACTTTCCTCCGTCTGAAAAAGAATCAGGGGTAATATTTATTACCCCCATTATAAGTGTTTTTTTATTAAGATTTAAATGCATCTTAAGTTTATTCTTTTGTATTGTTTTCTCCGCTGTCGTCTTTATCTTCTGCCACAGAATCATCGGCTTGATCTGTTTTATCGGACTCAGGCGCCTCAGTATCTTCGGGCTCTTCTTCCGGGCTGTCTTTCTTTTCTTCCTGATTAAGAGGTTCCTGATCATCAATAGACGGAACTGTTGAAGTAAATTCAAAATCAGGTTTTTCAGAAAGAATAAGCTCGTCAAGCTCTGCGCCGAGAACAGTCTCTTTGTCAAGAAGCATATCAGCAAGTTTATGAAGAAGAGACATGTTCTCCTTTAAAACATCTTCAGCACTCTGATATGAACTGTTTATTATATTTTCCACTGCTTCATCTATCTTTCTTGCAGTATCTTCTGAATAATCCTTTGAATGAGTTATCTCTCTTCCAAGAAATACCTGATCATCATCTTTTGAATAGGAAAGAGGACCAAGTTCACTCATTCCCCAGGATCTGACCATTTTGTGTGCTATATTTGTAGCCTGTTTAATGTCGTTTGCAGCACCTGTACTTATTCTGTTAAAAATCAGATCTTCTGCAATGCGACCGCCGAAAGCTACTGAAAGAGAGCTTAAAAGCTGGTCTTTGTACCTGAAGTCGCTTTCGTCGGGAAGAAACCATGTAACACCGGCTGCTCTGCCTCTTGGTATAATTGTAATTTTGTTTACAGCGTCTGTATTTGGAAGAAGTCTTGCAACAAGAGCATGACCGCTTTCATGGTATGCTGTAACCTTTTTTTCTTCCTCGCTCATTACTTTTGATTTTCTTTCAAGACCCATATAGACTTTGTCTTTTGCATCTTCAAAGTCTTTCATGTCTATATAGTCTTTATTTCTTTTAGCAGCAATGAGAGCTGCTTCGTTTACAACATTTTCAAGATCAGCACCTGAAAAGCCGGGTGTACCTTTTGCAAGCACCTTAACATTTACATCTTTGTTGACAGGTGTCTTTTTAATATGAACGCTGAGTATCTGCTCACGGCCTGCTACATCAGGAAGCGGAACTGCAACCTGCCTGTCAAAACGTCCCGGTCTTAAAAGAGCAGGATCAAGCACGTCGGATCTGTTTGTGGCAGCAATAAGAATTACTCCTTCATTTGATTCAAATCCGTCCATTTCAACAAGAAGCTGATTAAGGGTTTGTTCCCTTTCATCATGTCCACCACCCAGACCTGCGCCTCTCTGACGGCCGACAGCATCAATCTCATCTATAAAAATTATGCACGGAGCATTCTTTTTCCCCTGCATAAAAAGATCTCTTACTCTGGAAGCACCAACACCTACAAACATTTCAACAAAATCAGAACCGCTTATGCTGAAAAAGGGGACTCCGGCTTCTCCTGCAACAGCTCTTGATAAAAGAGTTTTACCTGTACCAGGAGATCCTGTGAGCAGAACACCTTTTGGTATTCGTCCACCGAGTCTTGTAAATTTTTTCGGATCTTTAAGAAAATCTACAATTTCTGTAAGCTCATCCTTTGCTTCATCAACACCTGCAACATCATTAAAAGTTACAGTTTTGGTATTTTCGGTCATGAGCTTTGCTTTGCTTTTGCCAAAGGACATAGCCTTTCCGCCTCCGCCCTGCATCTGCTTCATAAAGAAAATCCAGACACCTATGATTATAATGAGAGGAAGCCATGAAATAAGAGCATTGATCATCCAGTGGTTTTGTTCAGGCGGTTTTGCGGTTATGGCAATCCCTTTTTTTCTCAGCTCTTCAACAAGGCCTGGATCATCAGGTGCATATGACTTGTATTGATTATTGTTTGTATCTTTAATTCTGAGATTCTGGTTCTGGATTGTTACTTCATCGATCTGTCCCTGATCAACCATAGCCATGAATTCTGAATAGCTTATCTGTTCGGCTGCCGGAGTCTGGCCCTGCTCAAAAACCTGAAAGAGCATAAAAAATACAAGCAGAATCACCAGCCATAAAGAAAGGTTTTTGTAAAAAGGATTCAATTAAACCTCCTGAAAAGTTATTTTTAATACCTGCATAAGCAGGGAGTTTTTGTTTATATTAGTTGCTGAACGAAAAATTCAAGTTTTCGGCCAATTACTATATTACACATTTTTTTATATCTTAATCACCTTTACTGAGTAAGCAAGGATTAAATCCCTTTTTACCCCAAAATCCTTTTAATAACTATTGTTTTTTTACCTTTTTCAGGCAGAGCATTAAAGTGATTTTTTATTAATCCTGATATCCACATAATCTTTTCTCCTGATTCAAGTAAAACGATTTCTTTTTTTTCATCAGGAGAGAGTTTTTTTTCATTTAGTATTTTTTTTATTTTTTTTCTTCCGTGAAAATTTTTCGGGGTGAATCTGTCTCCGGGTTTTATCTGTCTGAGAATTAATGGAAAGTCAAGGTTTTCCGGGTTCAGATGTATTGACTCATTATCTGTTTTGTCATTATCTGTTAAACTTTTTTCTGTATATATTTCTATTTTGCACCCCTGATTTTTTTTTATAACCATCCTGTTGTCAGGGCAGTTTTCTATTTTTTCATAAAAAAATTGATCTTCTGATTTATCAGGATCTCTTAAATTCATCAAAGACTTTTTTATTTCGATTGTGTTGTAATATTTTACTGCAAATATCTGATCCGGAAGGTGGATTTTTTTGGTCCCTTCAGAAAGCGCGGTTTCAATAATTTTATCAATATGATTAAGTTCGATTCTTAAAAGATTTCCTTTAATTTTTTTTAAAGCGTATCTTAATATTCTTCTTTTTAGTGCATAATCCTTATTATTAAAATATTTGAGATTAATAAGAACTGTATTGTCTTTTAATTCAATGAAATTTTCAATATCTTTTTTAAAAGCTTTATTTATGTATATGTTTTCTCCCTTTGCAATATCAGCAAGATTGAAAAGACTTTTCTTTATAAGAGAGTTGTAATTTTTTTCAAGATAAGGAATCAGGCTGTTTCTTACTTTGTTTCTTAAAAAGTCTGTTTCAAAATTGGTTTTGTCTGTACAGTAGTCAATATTGTTATTATGCAAAAAATCAAGGATTTCATTTTTTTCAATATTAAGTACAGGCCTTATTATATTATCCCTTTTTGCAGGTATACCTGTAAGTCCTTCAACTCCTGAACCTCGTATAATATTCATAAGAACCTGTTCTGCATTATCGTCTTTTTGGTGTGCTGTTGCAATGAAGTCGTATTTATTCATTTTTGATACAGACTCAAAAAATTCATACCGTTTTTTTCTGCCGGCATCTTCTTCTGATGTTTTAAGGTTTTCAGCTTCTTTTTTTATCTGAACTCTTTCGCAGAAAAAATCGATGTTGTGTTTTGAAGCAAAATTTCGGCAAAAATTTTCATCTTTTACAGAATCTTCTCCTCTCAGGCAGTGGTTAAGATGAGCAGCTCCAAGTTTAAATCCTGTTTTTTCTGAAATAAGAACAAGGGCGTACAGCAAAAAAACAGAATCAGGACCTCCTGAAAATGCTACAAGAATTTTATGTTTTTTGCTTGTACCTATTAAATTTGTTAAGTTTTTTTCTGTTTTTTCAACAGGATTATTTTTCATAATTATCTCATTTTAAAATTGTCTTGATTTTTTTTACTGAAAATATATGATGGAGTCAAAATTTTTAACGGTAAAGGCCTTAAGTCATCCTGATCGGCCGCCGTGTAACAGACGGTCGTGAACCTCGTCAGGCCCGGAAGGGAGCAGCGATAAGCGGTTTTGTCTGTGTCGCGGATCGATCCCGGTCAGGATGACCTAGGGCCTTTGTTTTTAGCCCCAAAGTTTTTTTTCACCTTTCTTGACAACCTTTATTTTGGTCTTATTTTTCCTTCCAGATTAAAACAAATTATAATGTTTTTTTATAAAATTTTGAAATAATTAAAAAAGTTATTTAATGGGGGATCGTGTTGGAAGAAAAGGATAAGACATCCAGAAGTACTGACATGGGAAAAGAAAATTTCGATGAGCAGCAGGCTTCTGAAAATGATGCAGTTCAGGATAATCTGAGAAATATGGATTATAACTCTGATCAGTCTTCGGTAAAAGGAGAAAATAATGACTCTCCTGAAAGTGAAGTTGACGAGCTGAAAAATAAGCTCGGAAAGGCCGAAGATAAAATAAAAGAGCTTAATGATCAATATGTCAGATCCCATGCTGAGCTTGAAAATTTTAAAAGAAGAACAAAAAAAGAAGTAAGCGATTTTAAAAGGTATGCAGTTGAATCTCTTGTAAAACAGCTTCTTCCAATTTTTGACAATCTTGAAAGAGCTGTTTTTTCTGCTGAGTCTTCGGGCGAATCTGAATCATGTCAGATTACTCAGGGTATTAAAATGACACTCAAAGAGATTGAAAGAGTTTTTGAGCAGTTCAGTATAAAACCGATTGAAGCTGCCGGTGAAAAATTTGATCCTGCCTATCATATGGCTGTAGGTCAGGAAGAAAGAGATGATGTTGAGGAAAATACCGTGGTTAATCAGTTTCAGAAAGGTTACATGCTGCATGACAGGCTTATAAGGCCGGCTATGGTTACTGTGGCAAAGCCTGTACAAACTAATGATAATTCTGATGAAGAAAACGCGGAAGAACCTGAAAATAATAATGATAATCAGGAATAATTGCCGGGATAATTTAAGGAGGAAATATTATGGGTAAAATTATAGGAATAGATTTAGGAACAACAAATTCATGTGTAGCTGTTATGGAAGGCGGAGAAGCTAAGGTTATTACAACTTCTGACGGCGGAAGAACAATGCCTTCAATGGTTGCAGTTACAGACAGCAGCGAAAGGGTTGTGGGACAGATCGCAAAAAGACAGGCGATTACAAACCCTGATCATACAGTTTTCGGTGCAAAAAGACTTATAGGAAGAAAATTTTCCTCTTCCGAAGTTCAAAGAGATATAAAAAACCTTCCGTTTCAGATTAAAGAAGCTGAGAACGGAGACGTAAGGGTAATTTTAAAAGATAAAAAATATTCACCAGCTGAGATTTCATCTTTTATTCTTGCAGAAATTAAAAGAACTGCAGAAGACTATCTTGGTGAAACAGTAACAGATGCTGTTATAACAGTTCCTGCATATTTCAACGACAGCCAGAGACAGGCAACAAAAGATGCAGGAAAAATTGCAGGTCTTAATGTTCAAAGAATTATAAACGAGCCAACAGCAGCATCACTTGCATACGGGCTTGATAAGAAAAATGATGAACTAATAGCCGTATTCGACCTTGGTGGCGGAACATTCGATATTTCAATTCTTGAAATAGGCGACGGTGTTTTTGAAGTTAAGGCAACCAATGGTGATACTCATCTTGGTGGTGACGACTTTGACCTTGTACTTATTAACTGGCTTGCAGATGAGTTTAAAAAAGATAACGGAATTGATCTCAGAAATGACAAAATGGCTCTTCAGAGACTTAAGGAAGCTGCTGAAAAAGCAAAGATGGAGCTTTCATCTTCTCTTGAAACAGATATAAATCTTCCTTTTATCACTGCTGATCAGTCAGGGCCAAAGCATTTACAGATAAAGCTTACAAGAGCAAAGCTTGAGTCCCTTGTTTCTGATCTTTTAGACAGAATTGAAGGACCTTGCCGCACAGCATTAAAAGATGCCGGAATCGACAAAGACAAAATTGATGAGATTGTTCTCGTCGGCGGTATGACAAGAATGCCTTCAGTTCAGGACAGAGTTAAGAATATTTTTGGTAAAGATCCGCATAAAGGTGTTAATCCTGACGAAGTTGTTGCATTGGGAGCAGCAATACAGGGCGGTGTTCTTCAGGGCGATGTAAAAGACGTTCTTCTCCTTGATGTAACTCCTCTTTCTCTTGGTATAGAAACACTTGGCGGAGTTATGACCAAGCTCATTGAAAAGAACACAACAATACCTACAAGAAAGAGTCAGGTATTTTCAACAGCTGAAGATAATCAGCCTGCTGTTTCCATTCATGTTCTCCAGGGCGAGCGTGAAATGGCTGCAGATAATAAAACAATGGGACGTTTTGAACTTACTGATATTCCACCTGCTCCAAGGGGTGTTCCTCAGATTGAGGTTACATTCGATATAGATGCAAACGGTATAGTCCATGTATCTGCTAAAGATAAAGGTACAGGAAAAGAGCAGTCAATCAAAATTACTGCTTCAAGCGGTCTTTCAGAAGAAGAAATAGAAAATCTTGTAAAAGAAGCTGAAATGCACGCTGAAGAAGATAAGAAAAAGCGTGAAGTTGTTGAGGCTAAAAACCAGGCTGATTCAGTAATCTACCAGACTGAAAAATCTCTCAAAGAGGTTGGTGAAAAGCTGGATGATGAAACAAAGAACAATATTCAGTCTCATATAGATAAGCTTAAATCCAAGCTTGAAGGTGAAGATGCTGAAGCAATCAAAACTGCAACCCAGGAGCTTTCTGAAGCTTCCCACAAGCTTGCTGAACAAATATATCAGCAGCAGGCTGATCAGGGGCAGCAGGAAGGCGGAGCAGAAGCAGGAGATGCAGGTCAGGATGCTTCCGGAAATGCAGATGACGATGTTGTTGATGCTGATTTTGAAGAAGTTAATGAAGATGACAAAAAACAGTAATTAATTATTTAACTGTTTTTGAATAAAAATAAAAAACCCCGCATTTTTAATGCGGGGTTTTTTTATTTTCAGTACTTAACAAAAGTTTTATTTTTATTTCAGTTACCATCTGAATAAATCGGTTTTTAATTCAGGTTTTATCTTACCTGATTTACCTGAAAAGCAAGGTCCAGGCAGTGGTCTTTTTCAATGCATAGTCCTGCACCATCTATTTCAACAAAAGTTTTTGCAGGTTTGCCGTTTTCCATATATTCAACAAGATATGCATTGTTTTCTTCGTTCCATGCAACATTCATATCTTTTCCGCATTCTCCCTTTTCAGGAAAGAGTTGTTCAATTTTTTGGCATACAGTTTTATGATCAAGCATAATTTTCTCCTTTATAGGCATCTTGTTTTGAGATTTAATTTTTATCTGTGTTTTCTTCTGCTTTCTTTGTAAATAAAAAAGCCGAAGAAAGGATAAAGATCGTTAACAGAGTTTGTGTAAACATTTAATTCTCCTTGTTGTTTGATACCTCTAATAATAATATATGCCTTTAAATTTTGTTGTCAAATACTATTCTGAAAAGATGTGAATCTGAGGAGATCTTTTTAACCGTTCCATGGAGAGATTAAGGTGTTTTCAATTCCAAGATGATTAAGAATTCTTGCTGTTAAAGAGTCTGCAAGTTCTTCAATAGTCCGGGGGTGATGATAAAAAGAAGGAGATGCCGGCAGAATAAGACCTCCTGCATCATTAACTTTTATCATGTTTTCCATGTGAATTCTGTTGTAGGGAGTTTCTCTTGGAACAATAATAAGTTTTCTTCTCTCCTTGAGACTGACATCAGCACTTCTTAAAATAAGTGAGTCAGCAATGCCTGAAGCTATGGAGCCAAGGGTTTTCATTGAAGAGGGAACAATAACCATTCCGTTGTGAAAAAAAGAACCGCTTGCAGGGGGAGTAAAAAAATTGTTTTCTTCGTGTTCAAAAATATCTGCTTTAATTTTTAAATTTTTATATTCTTCTGAGATAAAATCTTTAATTTTTTGATTTTTATAACCTGATTCATGTTCAAGAACTTTTTTTCCTGAACCTGATATAATTATATGAAGCTCGCATTCAAGTGAAAAAAGCTCCCTTAAAAGACTTGTAAAATAAATAACGCCTGAAGCTCCTGTGCAGGCGATTATAAATTTTTTTTTAGATCCATCTGAAAAAGAGTTCATCAAAAAATATTCCTGCAAACAGGGTTATAGAAATAATGCTGTTTATATTAAAAAATGCTATGTCAATTTTTTCCATTTTTCCAGGTCTTACAATCATATGCTCCATTATAAGGAGTACACCTATTGTTAAAA
The DNA here is from genome assembly GCA_051744925.1 of Thermodesulfobacteriota bacterium. Classification (GTDB taxonomy): domain Bacteria; phylum Desulfobacterota; class Desulfobacteria; order Desulfobacterales; family JACKCP01; genus JACKCP01. The sequence goes on from JBNJDM010000040.1 coordinate 13,423, forward strand.
CCGACACAAGAAAAATATATCCCATATTAAGAAGGAAATAGACTGATAAAAGGCTTAAAAAGCATACTGAATGAAGAAAATCTGAGATAAGAAATGCATTTTTCTCTCCTAATTTTGCAGGCAGGGAGTACAGTCCATGCTCTTTGTCAAAATCTGTATCCTGACAAGAGTATAAAATATCAAAACCTGAAATATATGTTAAAAGAGTAATGCAAAGCATTATTATACCTGCGTTTAAAGAGTTTGTAAGAGCTATGAAAGCTCCTGCAGGTGCAAGGGAAATGGCAAAACCGAGATAAATATGTGCCAGAGAAGTAAATCTTTTAGTATATGAATAAAAGCATAAAATAAAAAGAACAGGAAACGAAAGGTAAAAGCATAATTCACCGAGCATAAAGGCAGAGAATATAAAAACTGCAGAAGATACACCGAAAAAAAACCAGGCTGCGCTTATGTTAATTTTGCCTGAAGGTATTTCCCTTATACTTGTTCTTGGATTTTTTTCATCAATTTTTCTGTCAGCAATTCTGTTAAACCCCATTGCAGCAGATCTTGCACCGGTCATGGCAAGAATTATGAAAAAAACCTCGTAAAATCCTGTTTTCGAATATCTTGAGGCGATTACAACAGCTGAAAGAGCAAAAGGAAGTGCAAAAATAGTGTGTGAGATTTTAATCATCTCAGAATATGTTTTTAAAGCATTTAAAATTTTTATCATTTAAAGATTCCGTTAATTTGAGAGCCGCATTGACTGCATTTACTGTTAACAATACGGTTTTCTATAACATAAAATCTTTTTCTTGCAATAAGTTTGTTTTTGCATCCGGGGCAGTATGTTGATTCATAATCGTTTTCAGAAATATTGCCTGAGTATATGTATTTAAGCCCATGTTTTTTACCTGTTTCAATAGCTTTGTATATAGATGAAGAAGGAGTAGGAGGAACATCAGTCATTTTGAAAGTCGGTCTGAATGCTGAAATATGCCATGGAGTATCTTCTCCCAGTTCATTTTTAATAAATGCTGCTGCTTCGTTTATCTCTTCATCGCTGTCGTTTTTTCCGGGAATAAGAAGTGTTGTAACCTCTGTGAATATATTTTTCTTTTTCATTCTTTTAAGAGTGTCAAGAACAGGTTTAAGCTTTGCTCCGCAGTATTTTTCATAAAAATCGTTATTAAAAGCTTTAAGATCTATATTTGCAGCGTCAATAAGTCCGTCAAGACTGTCTAGTCCGTATTCTGAAATAAAACCGTTGGAAACCATAAGGTTCAGAAGCCCTTTTTCAGAAGCAATTTCTGAAACAGATTTCATAAGTTCAAAAAATACTGTAGGTTCAGAATAAGTATAACTTATAGATTCTGCACCTTCATGTAGTGCGTTTTGAACAATATCTTCAGGCCTTACTTCAACTCCTTCTATATTTCCTGTAATTGCAGGGCCCTGTGCAAGCTCGGCATTCTGACAGAATGTGCAGCTGAAATTGCATCCGGGAGAGCCTATGGAATAAGAAAAAGATCCTGGCAGCACATGAAAAAGCGGTTTTTTTTCAACAGGGTCAAGGCCTCCTGCAGCTGCAATATTTTTTACAAGGGAAACAATTTTACCGCCGGTATTTTGCCTTACACCGCATTTTCCTTTTTCGTTTTCCTTAAGAATGCAGAAGTGGCTGCATAAAAGACACATCGATTTTTCTGAGTCTATTTGTTTGTAAAGTTGCTGTTCCATTTTATGCACCTCTGAGGAGCTGTTTTCAGCTGTTTCATTTTTGCCTGCTCTTTGATTTTTAAATCAAGCGGTTTAAGTGTAAATCTTGGAGTAAGATTTACACTTATTCCTGCAAAGTTTCCAAAAGGACTTTTTTGTATCAGATCAGAATATCCTATGTTTTTAAGCAAAGGAGAATTGTGAAAATCGAGTGTGGAAACTGTTCTCCATTTAACAGGAACATCTCCGAGCAGTTCCTTTATTATCTGTTTTATTTCAAATACACTGAAAAGTTTTGATTTGTGGGTATCAGGGTAAAGAAAATCCATTATTGTTTTTTGTACACCTTTTATTGCGTATCTGTTTAATATTCCGATGAAAACATAATTTTTAGTAACTCTGAAAGATTCTTCAAGCGCTTTTACAGGATCTCTTGTAAGTCCCAGGGAATTAAAAAAAAAGGAATACTCAAAACTGTTGTCTTCAAAAGGAAGATCTTCTGCATGACTTTCATAATAAGAGAGTTTATGCTTAAACTGTTCAAGTGTAAGGTTGAGTTTGTTTTTGTTTGAATCTGTTACTGACATGTCTAAATTTATCTCAAGGCATGCTTTTATAATTTCGTGGGACTCGGTACCTATGGAAAGTACAGAATCTCCGGGAAGCGGCTTCATCAGTCTGAAAAAAAGCTGAACCTCGGGGGAGAGGCTTAACATATCATCAGGATTGAAAAAAAAATTGTATAAGTCCTCTTTTTTTTTAAACATTGTCAGCCTTTTCAGATGAAATATTCAAACAGATTTTAAAGTCTCTTTTTAAGAAAAATAATAGTTCCTTTTTCGTTAAATTCAACCGTAGTAAAATAAGCAGTCATTATTTTAAATCCCCGACCATGCTGACTATGATCGTTGTATTCTGATTCCAGAGCTTTTCTCCAGTTAAATCCCTCGCCCTGATCTTCAATCTTTATAGTTATTTCATTTTGTTCAGCAGCTACAGTATAAAAAATCTTTTTTGAAATATCGTATTTGTGAGCATGTCTTACTGCATTTGTGAGAGCTTCTCTTAAAACCAGACATGTTGAAAAGCATATATTGTTAAGGTTGATGTTGTAAAGAAACTCCCTTGTGAGATTTGCTGCTTTATCAACATTTTCCATGCGTGAATCCATTACAATATGGATCTGAGAGCCGTTTTCGGCAAATTTGAAAAGAGGTGCTGTTTCCATTAATCCTCTCTTTGGTTTACGGATTACACTTCTATACCCATTATTACAACGTCATCTTCGGGATTTCTGGTTTTTTCGAAAAGTCTGTTTCTGATTTGTTCTGGCGCTTCCCTGATCGGGACGTCATTAAATTCTTCGCAGATTGACGGGAGCTGTTCCAGGCCACTTGTCCAGACAGCTTTGTTTTTTTCTATAAGGCCGTCTGAATATAAAAAAAGTCTGTCTTTTTCATTAAGACTGAATGTACGCTCCCCGAATATTGCATCTTTGAACATTCCGAGTATATCGCCGTTAAGATTTATAAGTTCAGCTGGTTTGCCCTGTCTTGCAAGTACAGCAGGGGGATGCCCTGAGCTTATGATTGTAAGCTTTTTGTTTGTTCTGTTAAGTCTTGCATAAACAGAGGTAAGGTATTTTCCTTCAGGAAGGATTTCAACAAGTACGTCGTTTATCATTTTTATACTTTCGCCGGGCTGATACAGAGGTGTGCAGTTTTGTTTGAGCAGAGCTTTCATTGAAGCGGTAAGGTAGCTTGTGCTGATGTCGTGACCTGAAAAATCGGCTACGCAGTAACCGTGTATACGTTCAGATATTGATAAAACATCATAAAAATCACCTCCGGCTTCATGGAGAGAATTAAAGCTTACCCCGAATTTGGCTTCTTTAAAATCTTCAGGAGAAATAAGAAGCTCGGTTTGAGCTTTTTTTACCTGTTTAAGTCTTTCTGCCTGGGCAGTTATAAGCGAGTTTGTTGCAACTGAAAGTTTTAGATGAATCCTTACCCTTGCAAGAACTTCCTTTGGATGGAAAGGTTTTAGTATATAGTCGACAGCACCAAGGGAAAAACCTTTTACCTTGAAATCTATTTCACTGACTCCTGTAAGAAAGATAACAGGTATTCCCGCAGTTGCTGAATTTTTTTTCAGCACAGATATTACTTCAAACCCGTCTTCTTCTGGCATCATAATATCGAGCAAAATCAGATCCGGCTGATTTTTTTCTGCAGCAAGTCTTCCTTCGGGACCGCTTTGTGCCGTAAATACACAGTAGCCTTCCTGGGAGAGTACTTTATTTATAATTCCGAGATTAACAGGGCTGTCGTCTATTACCAGAATTTTAAAGCTTTCTGTTTCAGCCATTTTCGGTTAATCCGTCAAGTTTTTCTGTTTTTTCAAGGATTTTAAAATAAGACTGTTTAACTAAAGTCTCATCCTGATTTTCAGAAGCTTTTTCACTTTCTGATGCTGTTTCCCATATATCCATGAAACCCAGGTTTCCAGCTGCGCCTTTGATAGAATGGGATGCTTCTCTTGCTTTTGTAAAATCATTTGCTTCAAGAGCAGATTTAAGCTTTTCAAGATCCGATTTTGTGGTTTCAATAAAAAGTGAGGTCAGCTCTTTGAAGTCATCTTCATCAAGCCCGAGATTCTCGGCATACTTCTTTAAATCCATATGAACTCCCTGATGGGTTTGTGTATCAAGGTTTATATGTTCTTATATTACTTTAGTTTGAAGGCCTATGCAATCAATAAAGGGATTTTATCTTTTGTGTACAGTTTGAAGGGGACCCCGGTCAGGGGGATAGACTGACCGGGGAGGAGGAAGATTAAATTTAACTGCTTTAAATAAAATCAGGCCTGAAATGTTAAATTTAAAAATCTTTCATATAACGGTAGAAGTTGAAAGTTTATGTAAAATTTTTAGCTCAGCCTAAAATTATTAATATTTTTTAAAACACACAAATTCTTTTTTGTCAATCTGAATTTGATTTATGAAATCCTCGGGTAATTAACAGGAAATTACAGTGGAAAATGAGTTTTTGTTTACAAATAGAAAAATATTTACCGTAGTTGTTATTCTTTAAGAGCAAAATACATGTTTTTTAGTTTCTGATTTTTGAATGTAAATTTGACAATACAAATAAATCAATATATCTTGATATGATTATTTAACGAACCAAACTTTATCAGGAGTGTTTATATGCCGGGTTTTCTTGAAGCTATTCAAAATCAAGTTGTTGTATTCGACGGAGCAATGGGTACAATGATCAGAAATTACAACCTTACTTCCGAAGATTTCGGAGGCGATGAATTCGAAATGCTCTCGGATATTCTGACCCTTTCAAGGCCTGATGTAATAAAAAATATACATCTTGAGTTTTTTAAAGCCGGATGCAATGCAGTTGAAACCAACACTTTCGGTGCTTGTCCTTTAAGGCTTAAGGAGTTTGATTTTAAAAATCTTGATGATTCATCATTTCCTGAAGAAACAAAAAAGCTCAATCTCAAGGATATGTCGTATGAAGACATAACCTATTATATGAATCTTAAATCCTGTGAAATCGCAAGAGAAGCCGCAGAAGAGATTAAAAATTCAGATGATTACGACGGCAGACCTCTTTTTACAGTTGCATCCATAGGCCCTTCAAACTATGTTCTTTCACCCACAGAAGCTGATCTTCACAAAGGAACATGGGATGAGATAGAAGATAACTTCTATATTCAGGCAAAGGGAATTATAGACGGAGGAGCAGATGTTTTTCTTTTTGAAACCCAGCAGGATGTTCTTGAAATAAAAGCGGCTGTTTCAGGTGTTTTCAAGGCAATGAAAGAAAAAAATGTAAAAATTCCTGTGATGGCTCAGGTTACAGTTGATGAGCATTCCAGAATGCAGATATTTAACACAGATATTCATGCCGCCCTTACAACCCTTGCTCATATTGGAATAGATGTTTTCGGAATTAACTGCTCAATAGGCCCAGATCTAATGGAGCCGACAGTTAAAAAGATATCTGAATATTCACCTCTTCCTGTATCTGTTCTTCCAAACGCAGGACTTCCCGAATCTGAAAACGGAGAGACTGTTTACAAGCTTAAGCCCGAGGATCTTGCCGGGTATCTTGAAAAATTTGTTCTTGAATACGGTGTAAATATTGTAGGCGGGTGTTGCGGAACAAAGCCTGAACATATGAAAGCTGTAGCACAAAAAGTTAAGGGCAAGGTTCCGTTTAATAACAGAAAAGACAAAAGACTTTATCTTTCAGGACCACAGGAAGCAGTAGCTGTAGACGGTTCCGACGAGCTTGTGAGAATCGGGGAAAGACTCAATATAAGAGGCTCCAAAAAAGTAAGGGAAGCTGTTGAAAATGAAGAGGGTGTAATCGATTTTGATGTTCTTGAAGAGGTTATGAATGATCAGGTAAGGGATCTTGGATTATCAATAATAGATGTTTGCATGGACTCCAACCAGGTTGATACAAAAGATGTTCTTCCTGAAGTAATTCAGGGGCTGAATCTCGATTTCAAAGCTGCAATGTGTATAGATTCTTTTGATGCACAAGCCCTTCTCAATGGAGTAAAGGTTTATCCGGGACGACCAATGATAAATTCAATATCAATGGAAACCCACGAAGGAACAACAAAAGCTGATTATGTTCTTGAAAAAACAGCATTTCATTCACCTGCATATATTGCCCTTGCAGCAGATGATGACGGTCCTGCTATAACTGCTGAAAAAAAATATGAGATCGCTTCTAAGCTTGTAAAAACTGCGGCACTTTACGGTATTAAGCCTTCCCAGCTTCTTATAGATATAAATGCTTTTCCCATAGGTTCTGAATCTGAAGAAGGAAGAAATTTTGCTGTTGAATCGTTAAATTCAATTGAAAAGATAAAGACAATAGATCCAGAAATCAAAACTACTATTGGTGTGAGTAATTTAACAAACGGCCTTGCTAAAAAGCCTTATATGAGAAAAGTCCTTACCTCGGTTTTTCTTGATGAGGGGAGAAAAAGAGGCCTTGATGCGGCCATAGTAAATCCGAATCATTATGTCCCTGTAAACAGCATTGATAAAAGCGATTATAAACTTGCCATTCGTGTAATACTTGAAAGAGATATGGACGCATATGCAGAGCTTGAAGATATTGCCCTTGTAAAAAAAGGGAAAACTGCTGCAAAAAAATCTTCATACCAAGGTTTAAAACCAGCAGATATTGTAGCTGAAAAAATAAAAGACGGCTACAAATCGAGAAAACAGGGTGAGCTTGAATACAAAGGGAAAAAGTATACCTATGCAGATTCTATAGTTCTTGATGCCGCAGCAGCACTTGAAGATGAAGATCCACTTAATTTTATTAATGATTATCTCATGGAAGCCATGAATATTCTCGGAGAAAGATTTGCAGGAGGAGAAGCTTCCCTTCCCCATCTTTTAAAAGCTGCTGATATTATGAAGGAAGTAATGAATTTCATAGAGTGGGTTATGAAAGACGGAACAGAGGATGAATCAAAATCTGAATTCAAGGGAACAATAGTTATAGGTACAATTTATCAGGATGTTCATTCCATAGGAAAAGACCTTACAAAAACCCTTTTTGAAAATTACGGTTACAAGGTAGTTGATCTTGGTGTTCAGGTTCCTCTTGAGGATTATGTTGAAGCAGCAGTAAGGGAAAATGCCGATGCTGTCGGCATGAGTGCGCTTCTTGTTCAGACATCGAATCATATGCTAACTGTTGTGAAAATGATGAGGGAAAGAGGTATTGATATCCCTGTGTTTATAGGCGGAGCTCCTGTAAATGCAAAACATGCAGCATCTGTTGCCATGAGCGGTGCCAAATCTGTAGAAGATATAAAGCCTGATGTTTTTTACTGTCAGACTGCAATGGACAGTGTCAATGTTATAGGTCGTCTTCTGGGGGCTAAGCGCGAAGAGACAATAGAAAAAAACAGAGAAGTTCTTCTTTCAGCTGTAAAAGAGAGTAAAAAATCGAGCAAAAATAAATCAAAAGACCTTCCTGAAAGAAAGGTATGTTTTGATTACAGCTATGATATAAAGCCTTTTGCTCCTGTTAAAGAAAAAGAGAAAATAACAAAGGTTAATATAAGAGAAAAAAATCTTTTTTTAATCAACTGGAAGCATAAGCCTGAAGATATAAAAGATGAAAATAAGCTGGAAAGTGTGAAAAACGATTTTAAATACTGGATTAAAAAAGCTGAAGCTGAAAATATCATAACTCCTTCTTCTGTTTCAGGAATTTTTCCTTGCAGAAGGAAAAATAATTCTATAGAGATTTTTGATCCTGAAAATCCGGAAAAGTTTCTTGAAACAATTGAAACAGAACCTGTAAGAACTTCAAATGATCAGTTCAGGATATCAGATTTCATAAGCAGTGAAAAAGACTATATAGGTCTTCAGATAGTAACTGCAGGTTCAGAAGCAGGGGACTATGTTACAAAACTTTCACAAAAAGAAGACTCAGAAGGAGCCCATCTTTTAAACGGACTTGCCAACAGGGTGGCCGAAGATTTTGCAGCAGACAAGCATAATCATCTTAAGCAGAAAGCCGGAGCAGAAAAAGGTGCAAGATACAGTCCCGGATATCCGGGAATTCCGGTTAAAGAAAATTTAAAAATATACAGACTTCTTAATGCCGG
>JBNJDM010000041.1:0-21347 GCA_051744925.1 Thermodesulfobacteriota bacterium
TCTGCAGAAAAAATAGTTAAAAACGGAGAATACGGTATTCTTTCTACTTCAGACAAAAACAACCTCCCCTACGGTATTCCCTTAAGCTATGTTTATGAAAATAACTCGATCTATTTTCACTGCGCAATGAAAGGACATAAGTTAGACAATATAAAACAAAATCCTCAAATATGCTTCTCTGTTGTCGGAAAAACAAAGGTTTTGCCTTCAAGATTTACAACAGATTATGAGTCGGCAGTTGTCTTCGGAAAAGCTTATGAAATTGAAGATGAAGAAAAGATTATGGCATTGAGACTTCTTAATGAAAAATACGCTCCAGGATATGAAAAAGAAGGAGAGGATGAAATCAGAAAAAACCTCTTTGCAACAAAGGTTATAAGAATCGATATTAATCACTTAAGCGGAAAAGCAAGTAAAAAGGAGATAGAATAAAAAACCCGGCAAAAGAAAATTTTAAGCCGGGTTTTAAATCGATAAATTAAACAATTTATCAGATTGAATCTATTATGGAGTTAAGCGTGACACTTGGACGCATCGCCTTTTCAAGCTTAATTTTGTCAGGCCTGAAGTAACCACCAATATCTGCAGGTTCACCCTGGGCACTGCTAAGTTCATTTACAATAGTTTCTTCATTATCTTTAAGCTCTTTTGCAACTTTTTTGAATTTTTCCTGAAGCTCAGTGTCTGTATCCTGCTCTGCAAGAGCCTGGGCCCAGTACAAGGCAAGATAAAAATGACTTCCCCTTGTATCAAGCTCCTTAACTTTTCTTGAAGGCGCTTTTTCATTTTCAAGATGTCTGCCAATTGCCTTATCAAGTGTTTTTGCAAGAAGTTCGGCTTTATTGTTTTTAAAAGTAGACGCAACATGCTCAAAGGATGGAACAAGAGCACAGAACTCTCCAAGGGAATCCCATCTTAAGTGATTTTCTCTTCTGAACTGATCCACATGTCTTGGAGCTGAACCTCCTGCTCCTGTTTCAAAAAGACCGCCTCCGTTCATCAGAGGTACTATTGAAAGCATTTTCGCACTTGTACCAAGTTCAAGAATCGGAAAAAGATCTGTAAGATAATCACGAAGAACATTACCGGTTGCAGAAATTGTATTTTTACCCTGTCTGATTCTTTTAAGGGAAAATTTCATGGCATCATCAGGATGCATAATCTGGATATCAAGCCCTTTAATATCATTTTCAGGAAGATATTTATTTACCTTAGCAATAATCTGAGCATCATGAGCTCTGTTTTCATCAAGCCAGAAAACAACAGGTTCCTGTGAAGCACGGGCTCTTGTAACAGCCAGCTTGACCCAGTCTCTTACAGGTGCATCCTTTGTCTGACAAGATCTGTATATGTCACCTTTTTCAACAGACTGCTCCAGAAGAATCTTTCCTTTATCATCTTTAACCTGAACCTTACCATTTGCATGAATTTCAAATGTCTTGTCATGGGATCCGTACTCTTCTGCTTTCTGAGCCATGAGCCCGACATTGGCAACACTTCCCATTGTTGCAGGATCAAATTCTCCATTTTCATTGCAATCATCAATTACTGCCTGATAAATAGTTGCATAGCTTCTGTCCGGTATCATTGCAATTGTATCGTGAAGTTTGTCATCAGGACCCCACATTTTGCCGCCGTCGCGAATAAAAACAGGCATTGATGCATCAATTATTACATTATTGGGAACATGAAGATTTGTTATTCCTTTGCCTGAATCAACCATGGCAAGGCTGCATTTTTTTTCGTATACAGCTTCAATATCTTTTTCTACAGCTTTTCTTTCTTCTTCGGGAAGTGACTGAATACGCTCGTAAAAATCCTCTATTCCGTTTTTAAGATTCACTCCCATAGAGTTTATGGTTTCAGGGTGTTTTTCAAAAACATCTTTATAAAAAACCGAAACACAGTGACCGAACATAATCGGATCGGAAACTTTCATCATTGTTGCTTTAAGATGAATAGAAAGAAGGATGTTATCTTTTTTTGCTTCTTTAATCTGCTCTTCATAGAATGATCTCAGAGCTTTTACATTCATTACTGCAGCATCAAGAATTTCCCCTTCAAGCAAAGGAAGTTTTTCTTTAAGAACTGTTACATTTCCTGATTCATCAATATGTTCAATACTTGCATTACAATCTTTTTCTATAACAACAGACTTTTCACTTCCGTAAAAATCGCCTTCAGACATGTGGGCTACACGTGACTTTGATTCTTCAGGCCACGGTTTTATAAGTTTATGAGGATGTTTGCGACTGAACTCCTTAACAGCGGTTGCTGCTCTTCTGTCTGAATTCCCTTCTCTGAGAACCGGATTTACAGCACTTCCAAGAACTTTGGAAAAACGATTGTGAATTTCTTTTTCTTCTTCAGTTTTTGGTTCGTCCGGATAATCGGGAATATCATATCCCTGGGACTGAAGTTCTTTTACTGCACTTTTAAGCTGGGGCAAAGAAGCACTTATATTAGGTAGTTTTATAATATTTGTTTCAGGTTTTTTCACAAGATAACCAAGCTCATCAAGATAATCCGGAATTTTTTGTTCTTCAGTAAGCCTTTCAGGAAAAGAAGAAATAATTCTTCCGGCAAGGGAAATATCCTTTTTGTCAAAAAAAATGCCGCTGTGCCTTGTAAAAGCCTGAAGAACAGGAAGAAGCGAATATGTGGCAAGTGCCGGAGCTTCATCTATTTCTGTATAAATAATTTTCTGATCAGTCATGATTTATCCTTAAATTTTATCGGTTGTGAAAAAATATTTTATGCACAAAAATACGCTGAAAAGAATTACCATATACAAGATTCTATTGCAAATATCATGATGTATTAGCTGGTTACAAACATGATTTAACAGGTTTGCACACCAGAAAACACCGGTTACCCTAAAAAACAAACATTGATATTCTACTTCAGATATAATATTTTAAATACTGAATTCATACAAAAATATTACAATAGGTCTTATATGAAAAAGCTTATCTCAGTTTTAAATATATTATTTATTTTTACCAGTTCAGCTGTGTATGCTGAACTGGTTTCACTAAAAAATCCTCAGATGAAAAATTCCCATGTAAAAGGTTCTTTTTTTCTTGAGGAAAAAAACAGCAAAAGCTCTGTTTTAAATGAGCAGGAAAGATTAAACAGCAGTTTTTATTCGGAAATTACAGGTGATAAGCTTGATTCATTTGACAATATTTTAGAAAAAGATTCTGGAGCAGGCCCTTTTGACAACACCATTAAAAACCTCAATCCAATATCTTTTTCCGGTGTATCATTTAAAAGACCTGCAAAAAATGTTGAGCTTAAAACTCCGACTGAAAACAACATTAATTTTAATGTACTCCCTGTTGCTGACAAAAAAACCAATGTAAGTATAGACCTTACAAAAGAGCAGCCTGAATTTAAGCTTTCAACTCCTCAAACTATGAACCGTGATTAAAAAGCTTTTCCTGATTAAAACATTTCATCTTTAATTAAAAAAACATTTATTATGATAAAAAAACATTCCGGTATTTTTACCTTAACAAAAGATCAGTTTTTAAATACTGATCTGGATACTGCGTGGGAGTTTTTTTCTTCTCCCAAAAATCTCTCTGTTATAACACCTGAATATATGGGATTTAAAATTACATCTGAAACAGAAGAAAAAATGTATCCCGGTCAGATTATAACCTACAGAATAGGACTTCTTCCTTTTTTAAAAACTAACTGGGTAACAGAAATTACCCATGTAAAGGAAAAAGAATATTTTGTTGATGAACAAAGATCAGGACCATACAAAATATGGCATCATGAGCATTTTTTTGAAGAAAAAGAAAATAAAGTCTTTATCAAAGACAAAGTAACCTTTAAGCTCCCCTTTGGATTTGCAGGAAATATTGCATATTTTTTCTTTATAAAAAAAGAGCTTATGAAAATTTTTGAATACAGATTTAATAAGCTCGAAAAAATTTTTAATAATTAAAAATTATAATTTTTCATCTCACAAAAATATATAAAAAGGACTCATTAAATTCATGAAGTATTCAAAAATTATAGTTTTAATATTTATCACAGCACTTTCTCTGAACGGATGTTCTTCCAAAGAATTAAAAACAGAAAATGACACAAAATTGTTATTCAGAGCATCAGATAATGAAACTCTTTTATCAGACTTCTCTCCTCTTATTTACTCAGAAAAAGCTAATAAGAATTATAATCTTATAGGGTCTCCTGTTGCAGAAAAAGATGAAGATGGAAAAATCAGGATCTCAATAGATACTGAAAAACCATGTTTTTTTGCTGAAAAAAGAGAGTTTAAAACAAAAAAAGATAATTATTTAAATCTTATCTACAGAGTTAACTTTACCGAAACTCCCGGAGGGCATCTCGGGAAGGGCAAGAATGTAGGTCTTTTTTTTATTATTACCCTTAATTCAGATAAAAAACCGGTTCTTTTCAGTGCCGTCCACACCTGCGGTTGTTATCTGGCCTTTGTGCCAACATCCTTATTGCCTGAGTCGGCTTATCCTGAAAACTGGCCTGAAAAAATGCAGTCTGTTCACGGAGAAAAGCTTCCATCAATTCTTGAATACAAAGGAGATCCTGAAAAATTTAAAATTCTTGTTCATAAAAAAAGCGCAAACCACAGAGTTTCAGATGTAAAACTGATAAGTAAAAGCAAGGTTGATTCTTTGTTCAAAACTAAAAACTCCTGCATTAAAAGTCTTGATAGCCTTGAAAACCTCAGCATTAGTGAAAATGAAAAAACATCTTTTTTTATAACTGAAAAAGGGGCTTCAAAAGGATATGTAAAAAACAGCAAAAAGATTTATGAAAGAATGTTTATGAGCTGGTGGACTTTTGACTGGAGAATAGGTCAGGATAAAAAGCTTGGAAAAAATAAAAATGAAGGGTCTGTTTTTTATACAAGCATTAAGCCATGGGCAAGGGATGAGTCCGATATGAGAGACTTTAAAACTTTTCTTGAATACTGGGGATGGGACTTGTAAAAAAACTGCTTATAAATCTAAAAGCTCCTTTGCTTCATATATATCTATTAACAAAGAAGTCTTTCCATTTATTGGAAGAGAACCTCTTATTCCTTTTGATACAAGAGTTTTATCATCCAGATCAAAAACAACCTCCTGAATATCTACAGGAGGTTTTGCAGTTATCCCGAAATCCCTGCCGTTTACTTTAAAAACTATAACCTCGGTAAATTCTTCATATTCAAATTTTTTTGCTTTAAAAATATCTGACAATTCAAAAAGGGAAAGAACCCCTCCTCTGTACTTTACAATTTTCTTCTGACCAGGATTTTCGATTTCCAAAGATTTTATTCTCTCAATTCTTTGGACATTATCAAGGCTTACTGCAAAATATTCATCATTACTGTTTTTAAAGGTTAAAAGAGTTTTTAAATCTTCTTGCTGATCAGTGCTTTCTTTTTCAGATTCGGTTATTCTTTTTAATTCAGAATTAAGCTTTAGTCCGGCTTTATCTGCAACAGCCTCAACATCAAGCATTAAAACAGGTTTTTCTCCTTTGCTGACAGTTACACCAGAAAAAAGCCTGCTCTTTTTAATATATTCACCAGGAGGTCTGACTTCCAGATCAGTACTGTCACCAAAGCTCTCTGCCAGAATAGCATATTTAAAGCTGTCAGACACAACAACTACAAAATTTAAAGCACTTGCTGATTTTTTTCTTCTGTCTTCAGCTGATCTTTCCACCGGTTTTTCCGGAGCATCGGTTTTATTTTTATCTTCTTCCAGATACTGCTTAGATCTTCTGTCTGCTATATTTTTTCTCTTGTCAGGCTTAAACTCTCCTGTTTCAGGTTCAGTATAAAACTTTTCCAGACCAAGAATCTCTGCAAGGTCAACAACAGGAACCAGTTCTCCCCTCAGCCTTAAAACAGAAGCACTTCCGACTTTTGAAAGCTTATCTTTTATCTCTTCGGGAGCTATCCTTATTAGTTCACTTATATTTTCTCTGGGGAGTGCATACTTTTCTTTACCTGCACAGATCAGCTGGGTTGTAACAAGCTCAGATTCCTGGTTATTCTCATATTCAGATAAAATTTTTTGTTCACTCATAATATTTTCCTTATTAAATCAATTGCCTTTCAGCGGCTTCAGTTGCAATTGAGACTGAATTGAACAGGCTTTATATATTAAAATCAGAAGGCAGAATCTCAACAGATGAACTCCTCAGATCAACATTTGTGCCTGTTTGTTTTTCAATTATTTTTTCAATATTTTTTCTGGTGAGCTGAATATCGGTTTCTATTTTTCTCATGGTTTCAGGGTTCAGCTTTTCAATTATATCTGAAGATTCTCCCTCAGGAAGATAAATTGTTCCATTGGAAAAATCTACAGCAAAAGCAATCACACCGGGCACAAGAAAAAAGAAAAGGCCTAATCCGTTTAAAATCGCAATACCTGGATCTATTCTTCCTGAAACCTGTCCTTTTCTTTCAGGATGCAGAATTGTTCCGCAGGAAAATGTAAAAAATATAAGAATAAGTGCTGTTATTAATGCTATATATCTGCTTCTAAGCCATTTTCTGGTCATTTATACTCCTGCTTAACATCATAAATTTTTAATCTGCCTTGAACTGAACAAAAAATTCAAGTTTTCGGCCAATTACTAAACATATTAATCCTTACAGATAAGTTTGAAAATAAAAAAATCTGTCCGGAATTAAAAACCGGCAGATTTTTTAAAATACAAACATAAATTTTATTCAGGAAAAATATAAGCCTGTATCAGCTACTGCAGGCTGAACAAACCTCCCTTGGTTCACCTTTATCAGAATGTTTTTCACAAAGATAATTTACTTCAATTGTGGTATGAACAATTCTATTATCAAAAGAGACCTGGTTTTTATAATCAAGAGGAGTCTTTTTTCCTGTTGTTACTACTGAAGCAATAAGGGAAAACCTGCTTTCTCCCACAGGCCATATATGAAAATCAGCAACTCTTGTTTGACCGTCTGATTCAAGGTCTCTTATTATATCATCTTTGACTTCAGGTATATTACTTTTATCAAGGAGTATTTTTGCTGTATCTGTTAAAAGATTTAAAGCCCATTTAAGAATAACAAAACCTCCGAGCATTCCTATAACCGGATCAAGAAAAGCAAGTCCGAAAAATCTTCCGGCCAGAAGTGCAAAAATTGCAAGAACAGAAGTAAGAGCATCTGCTATTACATGAAGATAAGCCGCTTTAAGATTATGATCATGTCCTTGGTGACTGTGGTTATGATTTTCATGGTCAGTATGATTATGACTGTGTCCGTGACCATCGTCCTGATGCAGAAGAAATGCACTTACAACATTTACTATAAGACCTATCACTGCAACTATTGCTGCCTGGGTATAATGAATCTCCTGGGGTGAGATAAGCCTTCTTGTTCCTTCAAAAAACATGGCAAGAGCAGCAAGAGCAAGAAGTATTGAACTTGCAAAGCCTCCAAGAGCACCTACTTTTCCGGTTCCAAAAGAAAATTCTGGATTGTTATTATGCTTTTTCGCATAATAATAAGCAAAGGCTGTAACAGATAAAGCAAATAAATGAGTACCCATATGCCAGCCGTCTGCAAGAAGAGCCATTGAACCGAATATAATTCCGGCGGCTATCTCACCTATCATAGTAACAGCTGTTAAAACCATTACAATAAATACACCTTTTTCACCTTTTTTATTACCGATGAAAAAAGTATGATCATGTTTCCATCTGTTTATTTCCATATTTCTTTTATCCGTTTTACAACGCCTGATTCCGGTATAACGAAATCAGGCGGATTAAAATTTAGAATATTCCTGACTTAGCAGTCTGATAAAATACAACTGAAAGTATAAAAGCTATGGCTGTGTTTCCTATAACACCCAGGGCAGCCCATCTCCAGCCTATCTCTTTTGCTGTTGCAACAACAGTTACAAAACAGGGAGCATATAAAAGTACAAAAATCATAAGACTTATTGCAGTAATATAATCAAAATAAGGGTCTTTTACAAGTCTGTCAGAAAGCCCTGAAGGAGCCTCGGGATCTACTTCCCCAAGGGAATATGCAGTACCAAGTGTTGAAACAATAACCTCTTTTGCGCCAAAACCTCCCACAAGAGCAATATTTGTTTTCCAGTCAAATCCTGCATACTGTGTTACAGGTGTTAAAAATGTTCCTATTCTTCCGGCTGTAGAATTTTTAAGAGATTCCTGGTTTTCTAAGTTTTCCACTTCCAGAAGTTTTGTATGAAGTTTTTCTGAATCATTGGAATACTGTGCAGATATTTCGTTTTTCATACTTTCAAATTCAGCAGTCTTTGTTTCAGGCAGACCCGGAAAAGTCATTGCAGCCCATATAACTATTGAAATTGCCAGAATAAAAGTTCCTGCTTTTTTAATATACTGCTTTGCCCTTTCCCATGTATGAAGAAGCACCCCTTTTAAAGTCGGTAGCCTGTATGGGGGAAGTTCCATTATAAAAGGTGTTGATTCTCCCTTGATTACTGTGGAACGAAGCAGTTTTGCGGTTAAAAGAGCTGCGGCCCATGCGCCGATAGTAATCCAGAACATTGCCATGGCTGCTTTTTCTCCGAAAAAAGCCCCGCATAAAAGAACAAATACAGGAACTTTTGCTCCGCAGACTAAAAGAGGAGCTGTTAAAATTGTTGCTATTCTTTCCTTTTTACTTTTCAAAGTCCTTGCAGCCATAACACCCGGAACAGCGCATCCCCCCGGAATTCCGCCTGAAATTATAAAAGGCATTACTGAAGATCCGTGAAGTCCGAAGGTTTTAAAAATACGATCCAGCATATATGCCATTCTTGCCATATAACCGGCATCTTCAAGAAAAGTTATCATAAAAAACATTACAGCTATTAAAGGAAGAAATCCAAGCACTCCTCCAACACCGTCTATAACCCCTGAAACTAAAAGAGACTGAAGATGACCTTCAGGAATAACTGCAGCTGCCCCGTCACCAAGAAGTCCGATAAGAGATTCAAGCACTCCCATGGGAGCTTCTCCCAGGAAAAATGTAGCTTTAAAAAGAAGATAGAAAACTCCTATCATTATTACAGGGCCTGTTATTGAATGTGTAAGCACAGAATCTATTCTGTCGGAAATCTGATGCCTGTTTTCAGATTCTCTTGTATATCTTGTTGTCTGCTTTGCTATACCTGAAATATATCCATATCTTTTATCTGAAATTATTGTTTCAGGTTCAAGGTCGTAAAGATCAAGACTCTTTTTTCTCAGTTCATTAAATATTTTATCAATTTTTCCCTGTACATCAGCTTTACTTATCAGCTTTACAATCTCAGGATCCTGTTCAATATATTTTAAAGCTGTCCATTTTGGTGGGTATTTCTGGGTTACTAAAGGGAAGTCTTTTATAATCTGTTCAATTTCTTTTATTGCACTGTCTATTAGATCTCCGTAAGAAATCTCAAATCCCTGGGTAGAAAATTCTCCGGAATCTATGCGGCTCAAAGCTTCTGATATCTCAGCCTTGCCTTTTCCTTCCCTTGCAACAGTAGGAATTACAGGAACACCAAGGAGTGAAGACAAAAGATTAGTATCAATTTCTATTCCTTCTTTTTCTGCTTCATCCATCATATTTACAGCCAGAAAAAGAGGAACCCCCAGTTCCAGAAACTGAATAGCAAGATAAAGATGCCTTTCAAGGTTTGTTGAATCAAGAATATCAAGAACTGCAAAATCGCGGTTATCAAGAAGAAAATCCCTTGCTGCTTTTTCCTCGGGAGAATATGCAGTAAGTGAATATGTACCCGGAAGGTCGGTAACATTTATAATTTTTTCCTTGTCTATCCACTTACCTTCTCTTTTTTCAACAGTAACTCCGGGATAATTTCCAACATGCTGTCTTGCACCTGTAAGTGCATTAAAAAGTGTTGTTTTGCCTGAATTGGGATTTCCGGCAAGCGCAAGAGATATGCTCACAGGTCACCTCCCTGTGGTTCAACCATGATAATATCAGCTTCATTGTTTCTAAGAGTAATTTTACAGTTTTTCAGCCTTAATGCTACAGGATCCTTTAAAGGTGCTCTTCCCTCAAGCCTGAACCATACACCTGAAAAAAGTCCGATATCTCTGAATCTTCTTTCCATATCCTTACTTCCGTTAATCTTTTTTATAACTCCTGATGAATTCTTTTTCATCTTCCTTAAACAAACAAGTTCATCCATTTTTATCTCCATTTTTTTGGTGTGCCTAAAATTAAAAAAGAAACTAAACTTATTTGTTAGCCCTGTCAAACATTTTTTGAAACTACTTCCTTTTTTAGCATAATCATTTTCAGATTGCTGCTTTTATAAATTTAATCTGTATAAAATCATTTTAATAAGATATTATGCCTGAATTAAAATCAGTATCACTTACAGGAAAGAAAAAAATGCCAGCACAGGAAACAAAAATAAAAGCTTCACATATAATAATTCAGCTCATAATCTTTGCTCTTTTAATAGCGGCAGGATATGCAGGCTTTAAATTTTTTACAGAAAACAAACCTGAAGTCGGTAAAAAAGGGCCAAAAAAACCAAAACCTGTTTATGTTGAAGTAAAACAATTTCCTCAAAAAAATGAAGAACTTATTATTGATGCAATGGGAGAAGTCTATCCTGAAAAAGAGATATCTCTGAGACCTTCAGTTACCGGAGAAATCACTCAGGTTTCAGAAAATTTCTATCCCGGAGGACTTGTTAAAAAAGGAGAAATCCTTGTTAAAATAGATCAAAGAGATTATCTCACAAGAGTTAACAAATACAGGGCAGCCGTAAAAAAAGCCCGGGCCGCACTTAATCTTGAATCAGGCCAGCAGGAAAGTGCTGCAAAAGAGCTTGAAATGTACAAAAATCAAAACAGATCACCCTTAAAAAACAAAAATCTTGCATTAAGAAAACCTCAGCTTCAGTCAGCACAGGCTGATCTTGAATCTGCAAAAGCCGATCTTGAACAGGCAGAAATTGATCTGGCAAAAACAGTTATAAAAGCTCCTTTTGACGCTGTAATTGTTGAAACAAATGCAAATACCGGTTCATATGTATCAGCCCAGGAAAACCTTGCCACACTTTACGGAACCTCAAAATACAGAGTAAAAGCCTATGTTCCTTCAGACCGTGTAAACAGACTGTATCAACAAAACAATAAAACAAAAGCAGAAGTAACGTCCCAGACAAACAAAACTTCAAGAACAGGATATTTAAAATCTGTTACAGGTAAAATCACACAAGATTCCAGAATGGCTGAGGTTTTAATAGAAGTTGATGATCCCCTTGGAATTAAAGAAAACAAACCTCCCCTGCTTTCGGGAGACTATGTTTCAGTTTCAATAAAAGCAGATGTTTTTAAAGATGTAATTTCCGTTCCGAGAAAATATGTCCGCGACAACAATTATTTATGGATATTCAATAATAAAAAGCTTGAAATAAGAAAAATCGATATTTTGTGGAAAAACAGCAAAAATGTTCTTATCCGCGACTCCCTTGATCCTGAAGATAAAGTTATAACATCAGCAATTTCAGTACCTGTGGAAGGAATGCCGCTTTTTCTAAGTCCCGGAAAAGAGGATGAAAAAGGTTAAAATATGGAAAATAATCTTTCAAAAGGTCCTCTTGCATGGATGGCCGGAAATTCTGTTGCTGCAAACCTTTTAATGTTTCTCCTGCTTGTGGGCGGTCTTATAATGGGACTTAACACAAAACAGGAAGTCTTTCCCGAATTTTCAACAGACACAGTAATTGTTTCTGTATCATATCCCGGCGCAAGTCCTGAAGAGGTTGAAAAAGGTATTATTCTTCCGGTTGAAGAAGCTGTAGAAGGCCTTGAAGGTATAGATGAAATAAGATCAACTGCATCTGAGGGAAGAGGAACTGTAAGAATAGAGGCTCTTGATTCAACAGACATAATAAAGCTCTGGCAGGAAACAGAAACAGAAGTAGACAGAATTACATCTTTTCCGGATGATGCAGAAGATCCTGAAGTATCAATTGCAGAAAGAAAAAGAGGAACTGTAGACCTTATACTTGCAGGAGATGAAAACGACTTTATTTTAAGAGACACTGCAGAACAGGTCAAAGACAAGCTTTTAAACAGTCCGGATATAACCCAGGTAGAACTAAGCGGAGCCAGAGACAGGGAAATTCACATAGAAGTTCCCAAAGACAATCTCAGAAAATACAACCTTACAATAGATGATATTTCTGCAAAAATTAGAAGTTTTTCCACTGAAGTCGGAGCCGGAAATATTGAAGCAGAAGGCGGTGATATTCTTGTCAGGATTAAAGAGCTTAAAGAGACTGCAGAAGAATATGCAAAAATTCCTGTAATAGTAACCGGCACAGGCTCAAAAGTTTTACTCGGCGACATAGCATCGGTAAGCGAAGGTTTTGAGGAATCAAGAATAAGTGCAGGTTTCAACGGGAAAAATGCACTTCTCATAGATGTATACAGAATAGGAGACCAGACTCCCGGAGAAGTTGCAGACGCTGTAAAAAAAGTTATGAAGGATATAAACAAAGAGCTTCCCGGAGATCTTGAATTAAACATACTAAGAGACCGGTCAGATATCTTTTTGCAAAGAGCTCAGCTCCTTTTGAAAAATGCTTTTATAGGTCTTGGACTTGTTTTTATACTTCTGGCTGTTTTTCTTGAAATCAGACTGGCATTCTGGGTAAGTTTGGGAATTCCCATATCATTTTTAGGTTCTTTTCTTATTTTTCCTTTTACAGACTTCAGCATTAATATGATTACAATGTTTGCATTTATTGTAACTCTTGGAATTGTTGTTGATGATGCAATAGTTGTGGGTGAAAATATATACTTCAACAGAAGAAGAGGCCTTTCTTTTGCCAAAGCATCATTACTGGGAGTCAAGGAAGTTGCAATGCCTGTTACTTTCAGTGTTATAACAAATATTGTAGCTTTTATGCCTATGTATTTTATTCCCGGAATAATGGGAAAAATATTTAAATTCATACCTGTTGTGGTAGCAAGCGTATTTTTTATATCCCTTATTGAAAGCCTTTTGATTATACCTGCTCACCTCGGTCATCAGAAAGAAGGTTTTAAAAAAGGTCTTTTGTATCTTATTGCAGATTACCAGAACAGATTCAGCACAAAATTTGAAAGGTTTATAGAAAAAGTATACGGCCCTTTTTTAAAATTCTGCATAAAATACAGATACTGCATAATAGGAATATCTACAGCTGTACTTCTTGTGACAGCCGGATATGTTAAATCGGGCAGAATGGGAATGAGCCTTTTTCCTTCAGTTGAATCCGATTATGCTTATGCATCTGCTGTACTTCCTGTAGGCTCTCCTGACTCAAAAGCAAAAGAAGTGGAAAAAATACTTTTAAACTCTGCTGAAAAGGTAATTTCTGAAAACGGAAATCAAGAGCTTTCACAAGGAGTATTTTCTCTTATAAATGAAAATGAAGTAAGCATCCGGGTATATCTTACAGCTGCTGACAAAAGGCCTGTAAGCACAACATTCTTTTCTCAAAAATGGAGGGAATATACAGGTAATATAACAGGACTTGAAACCCTGAATTTTGAATCAGACAGAGGCGGTCCCGGATCAGGAAAAGGTGTTACTGTAAGATTAAGCCATCCTGACAAGGATATTCTTGAAAAAGCAGGAGAAGAACTTGCTGACCAGCTTTCATTATATGACGGAGTAACAGATATTGACGACGGCTCTGCAAGCGGTAAAAAGCAGATAGACATAAAAATTCTTCCTGCAGGAGAAAGAATGGGACTTGCTCCTGCTGAAACAGGAAGACAGATCAGAAATGCTCTTCACGGAAAAGAAGCTGTATCCTTTTTAAGGCAGAGAGATGAAATAAGTGTTGTTGTAAAACTTCCGCCTGAAGAAAGGGATTTTGAGTCTACT
The DNA here is from genome assembly GCA_051744925.1 of Thermodesulfobacteriota bacterium. Classification (GTDB taxonomy): domain Bacteria; phylum Desulfobacterota; class Desulfobacteria; order Desulfobacterales; family JACKCP01; genus JACKCP01. The sequence continues at coordinate 13,898 of JBNJDM010000041.1, forward strand.
TTAGAAGATCTTGTTTTAAATGCACCAGGAGGAGAGATTCTTTTAAGGGATGCTGCCCAAATGACCTATTCAAAAGCTTTTACATCAATTTCAAGGGAAGAAGGCAAAAGGGTTGTTTCTGTTACAGCAAATATTTTTCCAAAAGAAAAAACCGAAAACCTTTTAACAAGTCTCAGAACTGAAAATCTTCCTGAACTTATGGAAAAATACCCTTCTCTTTCCTACAGTTTTCAGGGACGTCAGGCTGAAATAAAGGACAGTGTTTCAAGTCTTATATCAGGGCTTCTTTTTGCACTGCTTGTAATTTACGCTCTTCTTGCTGTACCTTTTAAAAGTTACTTCCAGCCTGTTATTATAATGCTTTGTATACCTTTCGGATTAGTCGGAGCAGTAGTGGGACACCTTATAATGGGATATTCTTTAAGCGTAATGAGTCTTTTTGGTATAGTTGCCCTTTCAGGTGTTGTAGTAAACGGCTCTCTTGTTCTGATAGACCTTACAAACCGCAAAACAAGACTTGGAGAAACTATTACCCGGGCAATTCAGGAAGCTGCAAAGCAAAGATTCAGACCGATAATGCTTACAACCCTTACAACTTTCTGCGGTCTGATGCCTATGATTCTTGAAACTTCAAGACAGGCAAGATTTTTAATACCAATGGCAATCTCACTTGGATTTGGAATCTTGTTTGCCACATGCATAACACTTATAATGGTACCCTGTTTTTATCTTATGACAGAAGATATTAAAGCTTTTTTTGCTCTTATTTCCCAAAAAATCAAACCTGCTTCTGATCATCAGGAATAGTTTCTCCCTGCCCTTTACCTGCAAATACCTGAGTTACATTCCCAGGCAGGAGCTCTGCTATTTACCCATAAATATTTTTTGCCGCGAATTAACCGAATAAACGCTAATAAAACCGCTTTTTTGAAAAAGAGCTCCACAGCATTAATATTGTATGGGTTCCCTGAAAGGGAAATGTCATATAGCCGGTGGTTTTAACCACCGGTATGATTGTTTTTACCATAGTCCTGAAAGGACGGCGTATTAATAATAATATCGGATTTAAATGGTTCCCGGATTTTTAGGGCTTTGCAAAAAGCCATATTAGCGTAAATTAGCGGCAAAAAAACATATATAAGCAGGCAAGCTTTCCTTTCCGCTGCCACAACCTCTTAAAAAATAAATACATAAAGATATCAGATAATTACATTCCCAAGCAGGAGCTTGGGAACGAGCCCAAAACATGTTTAAAATTTAAGCGTTTTAAGCTTTAAATTCCGTGTTTTCAGTGTCTTCCGTGGTTATAAAATACTTGATTAACCACAGAAACACACTGAATTTCACTGAAAAAAATTCACTTGTCTGCTAGCCTGTATTTTATGTGACCAGGTATTAAATTGCCAGTGTTTGCTTGAGAAATTAGTTTGGAATGATATGCTTGAATGAATTTCGTGGTTAAAGGGCATAACAGGTGCTTGGGAACGAGCCCGAACTCCTTTTTTGAGTATTACCCAGTTAAAAAAATATATCAATTTTCAAAATCCGTTGTCACTTAAGGACTTTTTTAGTAATAAGATTATTGTATTGATTACTTTGGAGTTATTCAGAAAAAAACCAAATAATATATATTGGTTAGCCTATTAAATTGAGAGGTGATTATATGCCTTCAGTAAAAGAACAGATGAGTAAAATCATCCAAGAACAGCCTGACGATAGTTCTTACGATGAAGTTTTTCGTGAGCTGGCCTTTGCTCGAATGGTTGATCGTGGCATTGAGGACTCCGATGCAAAAAGGACAATCAGCAATGCAGAGATAAAGCATAGAATTAAAACATGGCAGAAATAAACTGGACCAGGGAAGCAGAACGATGGCTCAGGGATATTCACGACTACATAGCTCTGGATAGCCCGGAAGCAGCCATTCGGGTAGTTAAAGCTATCTACGAAAAAGCTCAATTGCTATCTCCCTTTCCAGAGATAGGCCATAGGTACGAGAGAATTGCAGATCGGCATATTCGTATTCTGCTATACGGGCATTACAGGATTGCATATCTCATCAAGTATGATGGGAATATAGACATTTTGGGTATCTTCCACGGAGCTCTTGATATAGAACGTTATCTCTATTGATAATAATATCAATAGGCTAACCTGCTTCTGATCATCAGGAATAGATTTTTCAGGCTCGTTCCCAATCTCTGATTGGGAATGCATACCTTACTCTGATTTAAACTAAGCCTGCCTTAATCAGATCCAACCAATATCAATTTTAATAACCCCTTATTTTCTGCAATAATTTCCAGCAATACTGCATCTCCAGAGTTCAGACATATAAACAAAAACTCTTTTTACAGGATCATTGTGGATATATTCTATTTTACTTCTCATCATTTCACACCCTGAACTCAGTTTAAAAGCACACCCCTTCTCCCCGATCTGATACCTTGTATTTTTTATAAACATTTCAGGCCGTTTAACACTTTATTTACGCTTTCCTGTGTCACAAAAGCAGGTATCCAATGGAGAGTTGTACAGGTAATAAAATGCCTCACTATGCATTCCCAAGCAGGAGCTTGGGAACGAGCCCGGTCGCCGGCTGTCAGTCAATTCGAAGTTTGCTTTATATGATAGACTCTCCCGGACTGCTGGCTCTCAAACTCCTGCCTGGTAATGTAATAATTTGATATATTTCAGGCAGTTAAATATTTCAGAATTATTCTAAAAAAGATTTCTTTTTGCAGTGTGTTATACTTTTAAAAACAAATAATACGAAAAGCTACACTTCCTTATGATTTCTTCCTGTTTTGGAAAGGTAGTACTCATAATCGCCTTCATAAGCTGTCATCTGTCCGTGGTCTATTTCAAAAACACGATTAACAAGTTCTCTTATAAAAAACCTGTCATGGCTTACCACAATAATTGTCCCTTTAAATTTCTGAAGGGCTTCAAGTAGTACTTCACGGGACTGTATATCAAGATGGTTTGTAGGCTCATCAAGAACCAGAACATTTACAGGCCGGCCCAGAATAGAGGCCAGAACAACGCGGCTTTTTTCTCCGCCGGATAAAGAGCTGATTTTCTTTTCAACCTGATCACCGGAAAACATGAATGCTCCGCACAGATTCATAATAACTCCCCGTCCTTCAAGTGGAAGAGTTTCCTGTATTGTTTCAAAAACCGTTTTTGACGGATCAAGAATATCCATTGAGTGCTGACTGAAGTATCCTATATTTACATTGGCTCCGGTTTTTAAAGAACCAACTGTTGGTTCTGTCTGACCTGAAAGAACTTTTAAAAGGGTAGATTTTCCAGCACCGTTTATACCAACAACTGCTATTTTATCATGACGCTGAACCATTCCTGATAAATCTGTAAAAACTGTTTTTTCAGGCATTCCGGGAGAATTCCAGGTTTTTCCAAGGTTATCAAAAACAAAAACATCATTACCTGCTCTTGGAGGTTCTTTAAATTCAAATTTTATAACTTTTTGCTGAGCCGGCAGTTCTATGCGCTCAATTTTTTCAAGCTTTTTAATACGGGACTGAACCTGAGCCGAATGTGAAACCCTTGCCTTGAATTTTGCAATGAAATTTTCTTCCTTGGCAATCATTTCCTGCTGTCGCTTGTAGCTGGCAATCAGCTCAGCCATTCTTATTTCACGTTCCTTAAGATAATAATCGTAATTACCGCCATAGGTTGTTGTTACACCATTAGATACTTCAATTATACGGTTAACAACACTGTTCATGAAATCATGATCATGGCAGGTCATAAGAACAGCACCTTTAAAATCATTAATCAGCCAGTTTTCAAGCCAGACTATTGATTCCATGTCAAGGTGGTTGGTCGGTTCATCAAAAAGGAGAACATCAGGGCTGATGGTAAGTATTTTTGCCAGAGCAATTCGCATTTTCCATCCGCCGCTGAAGGATTCAACAGCTCTGTCATAATCGTCAGGCCCGATACCAAGGCCGGTCAGAATTGTCTGTACCCTGGTTTCAAGATCATAACCGCCCCGGTTTTCAAATTCTTCGGACACTTCACCATACTCTGAAAGAAGTGTTTCCATAGCATTATCATCCATGGGCTCTACCATGGCCGCTTCCATTTCCTGCATCTTTTTTCCCAATGCAGTAATCTCCCAGGCTGCAGACATAACTTCAGCAAGTGCAGACCTGCCCGACATCTCCCCGACATTCTGGGAAAAATAACCGACCTTTGTTTTCTTTGAAATGGAAATATCACCGCTGTCTTTTGATTCACCACCGGTAATCAGTCTGAAAAGAGTTGTTTTTCCTGTTCCGTTGGAGCCAACCAGCCCGGTTCTTGATCCCGGAAGAATCTGAAAACTTGCATTTTTGAAAAGAATCTGGTCGCCGTGCTGTTTTGAAATATTTGTTAAATGAATCATATATTTGTCCTGAAAAAATCATAGCACCTATCATGGGAGTTGTTGAAATGCAAGGAAATCATTGGATAATTAAGTGTTAACCCAAGTTCGACACTATAAAATAAAATAATATAAAGTAAAAGCGGGTCGCCACAACAACATACTGAACTAAAACATAAAAGTTGCTATACAAAACCCTTTATTTGATCTTAAAATACACTTTTGATGCATAAAATGAAATACATAAAGTTCAAACCCTAAGGCTAAATCATACAAAATCACTTTTGACCACATATCTCCACAGTATTTTGCACAAGAGTTTACAAGATAACTTGCATCTGAACTTTCTCGCTGATACAAATTAAATTCAGAGTTAATCAGCTTTTTCAGGCTATTTAATTGCTGAACGAAAACTGCCTTTTTTGCCCAGTTCTGCGTTAGAATCAAAATTTAATCCTCAAAATACTCCAGTATTCCTGCGGTTAAATTTTTCTTCTGCCTTGAACTGAACAAAAAATTCTAGTTTTCGGCCAATTACTATTTAGCAAAAACAGACGGAGTTTATATTTCTATGGTTAAAAAAGAATTTTCTAAATCAGAACTTATTGAATTTGATAAAAAACATATATGGCATCCATACACTTCCATGACAAAACCTATTCCTGCATACCCTGTAGAATCCGGAGACGGAGTAAGGCTAAAGCTATCTGACGGAAGAGAGCTTGTAGACGGAATGTCTTCATGGTGGGCAGGAATACACGGCTATAATAATCCTGTTTTAAACAAGGCTGCAAAAGATCAGATAGACAAAATGAGTCATGTAATGTTTGGCGGAATAACCCACGAACCTGCAGTATCTCTTTCTTCCCTGCTTATAGATATAACACCGCCCCCACTGGACAAGGTATTTCTGAGCGATTCCGGCTCTGTATCCATTGAAGTTGCAATAAAAATGGCAATTCAGTACTGGTATTCAAAGGATCAACCCGAAAAAAACAGGCTTTTAACTTTCAGATCCGGTTATCATGGAGACACATTTGCTGCCATGTCTGTTTGCGATCCTGTAAACGGAATGCACGAAATTTTTACCCATGTTCTTCCAAAGCAGATATTTGCAGATGCACCTCAGTGCGGTTTTTATGATAATTGGGAAGATCATTACATAGACAATTTTAAAAATCTTATTGAAGAAAACAAAAACTCCCTTGCAGCGGTAATATTAGAGCCTGTTGTTCAGGGAGCCGGAGGAATGCGGTTTTATCATCCACAATATTTAAAAAAAATAAGAGCACTCTGCGATGAACATAATGTTCTTTTAATTTTTGATGAAATAGCAACAGGATTTGGAAGATCCGGAAAACTTTTTGCCTGTGAACATAGCGATGTATGTCCTGATATCATGTGTCTTGGGAAATCTCTTACAGGAGGCTACATGACAATGGCAGCAACACTTGCAACCACAGATGTGGGAGTAACAATTTCTGAGGGAGGTTCAGGAGTTTTTATGCATGGGCCTACTTTTATGGGCAATCCTCTTGCATGCGCAGTTTCAAAGGCAAGTATAGAGCTGCTTATGTCATACGGCTGGGAAAATAAGGTAAAGACTATAGAAAAATGGCTTGAAAACGGACTGGGTAAATGCCGGGAACTTGATTCTGTTGCAGATGTAAGGGTTCTGGGTGCAATAGGAGTTGTTGAAACCAAGGAACCTGTAGACATGAGTGTGGTTCAAAAGGCCTTTGTTGATAAAGGGGTATGGATAAGGCCGTTTGGAAAACTTGTATATACTATGCCTCCATATATTATAGAAGAAGAGGATATGAAAAAAATAACTGATGCAATTGCAGATGTGATTACAAATCATTTTTAAATATTTTCTAAATTTAAAAACTCTTTTTTGCCGAAGTTTTTTTGGAATCTATGCCCGCTTCTTTGTCACGTCTGTCATCAACTTTCAGATCAATTATAACACGCTGGGCACCCTCTGATACATGTGCTTCATGTACCTTTTTAACAAGGTCGAACAAGGCTTCCATACCGGGTACTTCAATTGAGGTACTCATACCGCCTACTTCGTATTTATAACCTGACTTCTCAATTACCCCGACGCCTTTACTGACAAAGCGTCCAACGCTTGTTCCTTCACCAATTGGGTGGACTGATAATTGTGCAATAATCATTTTTCCCCCTTAATTAGAATGGTTTCACCGCAAATAAGTTTTAGGTATTTATTATCCCTGAAATTAACACACTGAATTACCTGGCAGACCTGTAAATATACCATTATTTAACCTAAATTTCTAAAATTTATCAATAAGAAAGTAAAACCTGCCCATGGTTTATTTAAGAAAACAACTTATTTACATTTGCATATTCAATTTTTCTTTAATTGAGTTACACTAAGTGGTAAGTAAAGCTGTCTGACTAATCAGATCCGGAATAATTAAATTATTACAAAAAGATATACGATTTAATCGATATAAATATGAAGGAGCAAAAAAAATGTCCGATTACGGCTGGAACGAAGATATGGGAATACCCATAACAGAAAAAATCAAAACTGACCTTAAAACAGCAATGCTTGCAAGGGATAACAGCACAAGAAATACTCTTCGTATGATAATAAGCGAGTACCCAAAACTCACAGTGCCTATCACACTGGAAAGCGGGAAAAAATCGAGCAGAGTAAAAACAACTGAAGAAATAACAAATGAAGATGTTCAGGACATCATAAGAGGACTTATAAAATCTGAAAAAATAACCCTGGAAGCAAAAGGTGAAACTACTTCTGATTATATTCAGCTTCTCGAAAAATATCTGCCTAAAACGGCTTCAGAAGAGGAAATTGTTGCCTGGATAAAGGAAAATATTGATTTTTCTCAGTTCAAAAACAATATGCAGGCCATGGGAACAATCATGAAACACTTTGGAAAGAATGCAGATGGTAGCCTTGTTAAGAAGATTCTTTCTTCTATGTAAAAACATTTTTGCTCGTTCCCAATCTCTGATCTGCCATTTACCTACGAAATTCATTCAGGCATATCATTCCAAACAAAT
>JBNJDM010000042.1:0-20741 GCA_051744925.1 Thermodesulfobacteriota bacterium
CTCCTGCTTGGGAGCCTATCTTTATGTGACCAGATCAACGCTTGACTTATGAAAAACATGTGTACAAAAGGGGTTTACCTATTAAAGATATAAAATAATCCTGATAAAAAAGAATTAAGGTTTATCTTGGAGTTTTATAAAGATCATCGTGGTCAAGAATACGAAGAATTTTTATTTTGAATGACCAGTCTGGTGAACCGTTGTTGATGTAAGACAAAGGTTCGAAAGAAACTCTATATTTTTTATCTGTTCCGGCTGACCATGCTGAAGGATCATTTACTATTCTTTCTATTTTAAGATCCGGATGAAGAGGGTTATGCTCCAGAAAATATAAGGTTTTTAAGCTTGGGTGGTTTTGTATATGAATAATAGCATATCAATTAGCCGATGCAGAAAAATGCACCGGCTTTTTTCTTTCCTGTAATTATACCAGATTAAAATATCAGTTTTGTTAATTACTAAATAAATCTTAAAAATAGTAATCTATTTCAATTCCGCCTTCGCTGTTTTCCCCTGTATAATCATCAATTTTTTCCATGATGCGGCTTTCAATATCGCTGTCTAGTATTCCTACTGAAGAGTTTATATTCTCAAGAACAGGCACGAAATAATCTGTGGTAATTTTTGGCTTTATATAAAGGTTTTTGTCTATTTTGTACCCAGACGGACCTTTACTTTTCAGAAAAGAGAATATGCTTTTTTTCGATTCATAAAGAAATAATCTGCCTGAATCTTTGATATCTACAGAGTTAAAGTTGTATTCAGGAAGTGATCTTAAAAATTCAATATCAAAACCATATGGTTTTATTGTATTTATAATATCGGTTTCTGTCCGAACAGCTCCCTCAGGTGCTGAAGATAAAACAAGAAAAAAAACTACTGCCTGAAAATAGAAAAATAATTTCATAAATTTATTAGCTTAAAATAGCCCGGTTTAAATTTTTTGGCCGTAAACAACATATAAAGGGTCTGAAAACCATAAAGTATCTTTATATCTGTCTGTTTTGTCATAAGGTCTTGGAAATCCCCTCATGGAAACAGTATTAAGATTTTTAAAACCTTTTGTCACATGGAAATATTCAAGAATAAGCCCCATTTTTTCAAAATCGTGAAGTTCGCTCCATATATTTATTTCTTTGTCGGGAAACCATCTGTTTGAAAAAGAAATAATAAAAAGCCCGTTTTTTCGTAAAACCCTTAAAGCTTCCTTAAATATTTCAAAAGGTTTTGTCATATATTCTACTGACATTGCGCAAGTTATATAATCAAAGGTTTCATCTTCAAAAGGTAGTTTTGTATTAGTATTGATATCCTGGATAATTTTTTCAGAAAGAGCTTTGTTTTCAGAAAGTTCATCCATATTAAGCCCAAGACCTGTTACATCAAGATAATTATTTTCAGGAAGATGTGAATATACGCTTGCCATAAGGTCAAGTACTTTTGAGTCAGGTTTTATGAGCCCGGAATAAATATTTTCAAGGTGTTTTCTGCATAATGCATCTGCATGTGCAGTAATTCTTGGCTTTTCATAAAATTCTTTGTCATCTGTGTTGTTTTTTCTTTCAAACGGATTGCCTGAAAAAAAATCTGTCGGCCTGCTGTTGAATCTTGCCTGCATTCCCGGGCCTGTAATATTTTCTTCCAGAAGATGGCGGCAGGAAGCTCCTGAATCCTTTTCCTTTTTTATTATGTTTTCTATTTTAATATCAATTTCAGGGGATTTTCCTGAAAGAGGATTGTTGAAATCTGCAAAAATAGTATCACCTTCAATATCAAGGCATCTGAAAGGATGCATATTTACTGAAAAAACATTGTTAATTCCTCCAAGTATGCCCCTTGGATAGAATCTTCCTTTTAAAGGTATTACTTCCTGACCTCCTTTTTTGAGGGGGCGCATTTCATTTTTTTTGGTTTTGAATATATTGGACGGATTATAAGAAAAATAGGATTCAAGGCTGTTTTTATCAGCTTTTACTGTTTCTTTTTTTTCCCTGTCAAAAAGAAGTTCTGGTTCATGCTCATATAAAAAATCTCTGAATATGTTTACTCTTTGCATATGTATAATATCTTTATGTTCAGATTCTGGTGTATTCCATTTAATATTTAAAGTCAGATCTGCAAAATTATCAGTTGTTTTCATAAATTACCCGCCTTTTTTTATAAGTTGAGCATCAAAAATTTTCTAAATTTAACTATAATCAATATTTGATAAATTTAAACACTTTGGATTTCTGGAGTTGTTATTGTTTGCTTTTACAAGCTGATTATAACTATAAGTTTAAAGAAAAAAATATAAACTACATAATTCGGGTGATTGCAAAATCACTCAATTAAGGTTATTGTATAAAAATTATTAATCAGGCTGAGTCTTTCGCTCAAAATCGCTGAATAAATATATAAGCGGTTTTTTTGTATCTGTGTTTGTTGAGCTTGTAATACGATTTAAATCAAATGGTTAACTTCCCTTCCGGAGTAGATTTTATGAAAGTATATGTAAGTTTTTTCATTATTTCCCTTTTTGTTTTTATGACTCCTTTTAATATATCAGCAGCACCAGATTCTGATAAGACAATTATAGGAATATTAAAAGACGGGGATTCTAAAAGATTCGATTTTGATACAGATCTTTTTATAGAACATATTGAAAAAGTTGCCGGAACCGGCAGAAATATTGTTTTTCCGGATAAATATAACATAAACTGTAAATTTGATCTTAAAAAAGTTCATAAAAGTATTGATTATCTTTTAAATGAAAAAGATGTTGATATTATAATTGCAGCAGGAGCTGTTACTTCTCATGTTTTAAGCCTTAAGCCTGAACTTTCAAAACCCTGTATAGCAGCAGTGATTGTAGATGCAAAACTTCAGGGACTTCCTTCAGAAAAAAATACAAGCGGCAGAAAGAATTTAAACTATATACAGTCGTTTAATTCAGTTTTTAAAGCAAGGGACTATCTGCATGATCTTACAAAATTTAAACATCTTGCAGTTTTATGCGATCCATTTGTTTCTGAGGGGTTAAGCCTTGATCAGAAAAAGGACAAGCTTGATTCTATGGACTATCATATCTCTGTTGTAGAAGCAGAGCCTGATCCTTTTAAAACTGTCAAAGATCTTGATCCTCAAATAGATTCACTTCTTATAACCCCGGTTGATTCGTATTCATGGAAAGATTTTAACAATCTTATATCAAGCCTTAACAAAAAAGGTATATTTACTTTTTCCATGCAGGGAAAATCAGAAGTTGAAAAAGGATGTCTTGCAGGAATAAGTTCAGACAAAAGAGATAAAATGATAGTAAGGCGGGTAGCTCTTCAGGTTGAAAAGATACTTTCAGGTTCCAGGCCCGAAAAACTTAATACAGATTTTGTTCAGAATGCTCAGATGATAATAAACATGGATACAGCCTCACAGCTTAATATATTTCCTGATTATGATCTTATTTTAAATTCCCTTCTTCTTCGTCCTGAAAAAAAAGAGAAAGCTAAATACGATTTTATGAAGATTATAAATTATGCCCTTGAAAATAATGCACAACTTCAGGCTGTGGAACAAAAGACAAAAAAAAAGAGAACAGACAAAAAAATAGCAGGGAGTTATTTTTATCCTGAAGCAGGAATATCAGCACAAGGCCTAAAAAGAGATGAAAGTACAGCAACAGGCAGTCTTGGGCAGTATCCCGAAAATGAAGTAAGTCTTAGGTTTTCTTTAAGACAGACTCTTTTTGATGATGAGGTTTTTACAAATTTTGCAAGAGCAAAAAAAGGGTTTAAAGCAGCTGAACAAAGAAGTGAGGCTGAAAAACTTAAAAAGGCTGATCAGGCAGCATCAGCCTTTTTTTCTTATATAAAATCGAAAAAACTAAAAGAAATAAAAAAAGAAGATCTGGAGCTTTCAAGGGCAAATTATGAAAAAGCTGAATCAAGGAACGAAATAGGTGAGGCAGGGCCCGGGGATGTTTACAGATGGCAAAGTAAAATCGCAGAAGCAAAAAAAGAATTTGTAAAAGCAATGGCTTCGGAAAAACAGGCGCTGGCAAGACTCAGCAGGGTTGTTGGAAAAAGATTTGAAAAAAGTTTTTATCCTGAAGCACCTGATAAAAATTCTGAAATTTTCTGGGTAAAGGAACAAAACTTCAGACAATTTTTTAACACTAATAATAAACTTGAAACCGCAAAAAATGTTCTTGGAAAATTTGCAGTAAAAAATGCCCCGGAGATTAAAGCATATCAGCTTTTAATTGATGAAAAACAAAAACAGTATAATTATCTTGAACGAAGTCATTTTATTCCCAAAGTTTACCTCAAAGGTCAGTTTGTTCACAAGTTCGAAAGATCAGGAGCAGGTTCTGATGATACAGTATTTAATGTTGCTCCCAATGTACCTCCTCTTGTTATTGAACAGCCCGATGAAAATGCATGGGAAGTAGGGGTTGAGGCGGTTCTTCCTTTATTTGAAGGCTTCAGGGTTAAAAATGAAGCAGTTAAGGCAAATGAAGAGATTGGACGTCTTAAATACAAAATGAAGGAAACCCAAAGACAGATATTTGAATCTGTGGAGCTTCTGACAGATGAGCTTCATTCTTCATGGATGAATATTTCTCTTTCAGGCGAGTCTATGGAAGCTGCAGAAAAAAATCTTGAGCTTGTATCAGACGCTTATCAGACAGGGATTGCCACATCAGTCGATCTTATTGATGCCCAGCATTCCCTGATAGTATCAAAAGAGGTTTTTTCAACAGCACTTTATGATTATCTGGAAAATCTTTACAGGCTTCAGGTAAGACTCGGTTTTACAGATTTTTCACAAGTTCCCGAAAAAAAAGAAGAAGTATCAGATATACTCAGGAGAAAACAATGAAAATAAATCGGATTTGGCTTTGTATAACAGCAGTTGTTCTTTTTTGTACAGTTTCATGCGCAAAAACAGACGAAACAAAGGAACAGGAAGAAAAAAGGCTCAGACCTGTGAAGGTTATAAAGGCAGAACTTACTGAAAATAAATCGATTAAAAGTTTTTCAGGTATTACAAGGTCTTCTGTTACTTCAAGGCTTAGCTTTAAAGTATCCGGAACTCTGGATAATGTTTTTGTAGATGTAGGTGACAAGGTTAAAAAAGACCAGCTCATAGCAGAGCTTGACCAGACCGATTATCAGATTAAAGTTCAGGAGGTTTCAGCTTCTCTTGCCCGTGCCAAAGCCCAGTGGAGAAATGCAAAAGCTTCTTATGCAAGAGTTCAGGCTTTGTATGAAAGAGGAAATGCTTCTCTTAATGAGCTTGACGCCACAAGAGCTGCTGCAGAATCGGGAAGGGCAGCTGCTGAGGCTGTTGAAAAACAGCTTGAACTTGTAAAAAGAAGGCTTTCATATACCAGGTTGAGATCTCCTGCAGATTGCAGAATAGCTTCGGTTCATGCTGAAGAAAATGAAAATATCCAGTCTGGAGAGCCTGTGCTTGTTTTAAACTGTGGTGATTCTCCTGAAGTAAAGATTTCTGTACCTGCAGCGTATATAGATAAGTTTAAAAAAGGAGCAAAAGTAACACTTGAAGTCGATTCCTTCAAAGATAAAAGTTTTAATGGTGAGATTACAGAAGTCGGAGTCGCTCCCACAGGTCTGATGACTACTTATCCTGTTATTGTATCCCTTGTTGAAGATAAAGCAGATGAAAACAAAAGATCAGAGCTAAGACCGGGAATGTCTGCTCTGGTATATATTAAAATACCAAATGGAGGCGAATCTGAGAATGCCGTAAGTATACTCCCTGTATGTGCAGGCGAAGACAGGAAAGGAAGATTTGTCTGGAGGGCTGTAAAAACAGGCAAAGGTAAAGGAAAGATTGAAAAAGTATATGTAGAAGTCGGCAAACTCAGTGATTCGGAACTGATAATAAATAAAGGACTCAAGCCTGGTGATCTCATAGTCTCCGGTGGTGTTAGTCAGGTTAGTGAAGGTCTGGAAGTAAGGCTTGAAAATGATATTTAGACTTAGATTTGAGCTTAAAATAATAAATATATCAGTCGGGGTATAATTTTGTATATTACTAAAAAAGCGATTTATAAAAACAGAGTAACTTTTGTTTTTTTGCTTATTATTTTATTCGGGGGCATATATTCCTATCTTGATCTTCCAAGAAGCTATGATCCAGGTTTTACTCTAAGGATAGCAAGGGTTGTGACATATTTTCCGGGTGCATCTCCGGAAAGAATTGAAAACCTTGTCTCAGATAAAATTGAAGAAGTTGTGATGGAAATGCCTGAGCTTGACTATGTAATGAGCAGCTCAATGACAGGAGTTTCTGTTGTTGATGTATGGGTTAAAGGTGAATATACAGATTTGCGGCCTATCTGGGATAAATTAAGGAGGAAGGTCGAAAAAGCTGAACGGCTTCTTCCTGATAATGCGAAAAAACCTATAGTAAACGATGAATACGGCGATGTTTTCGGGATTATGGCGGCAGTAACCGGGGAAGGGTTTTCTTACAAAGAGCTCGAAGATATAGCAGAAGACCTGAAAGACGAACTTCTGACTCTTGAAAATGCCGGAAAGGTTGAGCTCTACGGAGTTCAGGAGGAAAGGGTTTATATTTCGTATTCAAATTCAAGACTCTCCCAGCTTGGAATTACTCCTTATAATCTTTTAAAAATACTTGAATCAAGAAATATTATTATTCCGGGCGGTTCTGTGGAATCGGGAAAAGAGCGTATTGTTTTAGAGCCCACAGGTAATTTTAAAACACTTGAAGATCTTAGAAAAACAGTAATTCATGTTCCTGAAATAAAAGAGACTCTTTTTCTTGAGGATATTGCCGAGGTAAAAAGAGGTTATATTGATCCTGCTTCCAATCTAATGCGTGCAAACGGGAAAAAAGCAGTAGGTGTTTCTCTTTCCATGAAAGAGGGCGGGAACTTAATTACTCTGGGAGATAATGTAAAAAAACTTCTCAAATATATGAAATCTGAATTTCCCCACGGTATTTCATTTGATCTTGTAAACTTTTCTCCCGAAGAAGTTGAGGATAAAGTCTTTGTTTTTCAAAAGAATCTTTTGCAGTCAGTACTGATAGTGCTTGCTGCAACTCTTGTTATGCTCGGACTTAAAACAGGCGTTGTTGTAGCTTCTTTAATACCCATGGCGATTTTGATGACTTTTCTTGCCATGAGATTTTTTAATATCGGCATTGATCAGATGTCCCTTGCATCCCTTGTAATTTCACTCGGTATTTTGGTTGATAATGCGGTTGTAATGACAGAATCTGTACAGGTTGAAATTTATATGGGTAAAAGGCCTGTTCGTGCAGCAATTGATTCTGCAAGGGAGCTTGCCCTTCCGCTTCTTACATCTTCAGCAACAACAGCTGTTGCATTCCTTCCGATTTTCCTTGCAGAATCAGAAACAGGAGAATATACAGCACCTCTTTTCAAAGTGGTCAGTCTTGCCCTTTTTTCATCATGGTTTCTTTCTTTTACAATGATTCCTCTTTTATGCATGATTTTTATAAAAAAGGGAAAGCCCGGCAAAAAGATAAGGTTTAAATCTTTTGTTGTTTTTTTAAGAAAACTGTACAGAAAAGTTCTTCTTCAGACTCTTAGATTTAAATATATTGCCCTTGTTATGATTGTTTTGCTTTTTTTCGTTTCTTTAAAGCTTTTTGCAAATCTTCCCGTAATTTTTTTTCCTCCTTCAGACAGGCTTATATTCAAGGTTGAAATGGAGCTTTCTCCGGGTACAACTATTTCTGCAACAGAAGATATGGTTAAAAAGATTGAAGATTATATAGATGAAAATCTGTTGTATGAGGGGGATAAAAGTTTCGGTATATCAGAACGTTTTAAAAAAATAGCCAAAGAGGCTGTTTTAGACGATGAAGAAATAAAAGGAGTAAAAAGTTATGTAACTCATATAGGCAACGGTGGTCCCAGGTTTCTTATAACTCATAAGCCTGAAATAGGTCTGCCCAATTATGCGCTTATGATTGTTAATGTAACAAAGCTTTCTCTTATACCCCATCTCAGAGATAAGCTTGAAGATTTTATTCTCCAGAATTTTCCTGATGCAGATTTAAAAATTACAAGAATTCAAAACGGTCCCCCTGTTACTGATCCTGTGCAAATAAGAATTTCCGGCACAGAAAGCGATAAGGTGTTTGACATAGTAAATAAAGTAAAAAACAGGCTTGAATCAATGGAAGGTCCTGAAAATATAGTTGATAACTGGGGAAGAAAAACAAAAAAGCTCATTGTAAATGTAGATTATCCAAAGGCAAGAAGAGCAGGTGTTTCAAGTAAAGATATAGCTATGTCTTTGTATACTGCTGTCAGCGGTTTTGAAATGACTGAATTCAGGGAGGGAGACAAAATTATTCCTGTTCTTCTTAAAACTGATGAGTTTGACAAGAATTCTGTTGACCGGCTTGAATCTCTGGCAGTTTATTCTAGCCTTAATGATAATAATGTTCCTTTGCGCCAGGTTGCAGATCTTGAACTTGAATGGGAACATTCTCAGATTAACAGGCGTGATCGCAAGAAGACTGTTACAGTGAGCTCTGCGCTTAAAGACGGTTATACAGCAGAACAGATAATCTCATCCATTGAGCCCTGGCTGAAAAATGAAAGCAAAAACTGGGGTATAGGTTATAAATATGCTTTCGGAGGAGAGGTGGAAGAATCTGCAAAAGCAAATAAATCTATAATGGAAAAAGTTCCTTTATGCGGATTTATTATTTTAATGATTCTTATATTCCAGTTTAATTCAATGAGAAAAACCCTTATAATTATAAGCGCAATACCTATGTCTGTAATCGGTGTTGTGGCAGGCCTTTATGTAATGGATTTATATTTCGGCTTCATGACCCTTCTTGGAATAGTTTCTCTTGCAGGTATTGTAATAAATAATGCCATAGTTCTTCTGGAAAGAATAAAAGTTGAGATCTCTTCGGGGCATGAAGATTCCCTGGCAGTTATTTATGCCTGCGAAAGGAGAATGAGGCCGATTCTGCTTACAACAGCAACTACAATTTTAGGTGTTCTTCCGCTTTACTTTGGCGGGGGAGAGATATGGGAGCCTATGGTTGTTGCGATTATTGCAGGCCTTGGATTTTCAACTCTTCTTACACTTGGAGTTGTGCCTATGCTTTATTCTGTTTTCTTTGGAATAAAATATCATGGTGATGAACTTGAAAAAATGAAAAATATTGAATCTGAGGTAACCTGATTTAATCTGAATAAAGGGGTTATATTTTAAGCATATAAATATAGCCTCTTACGACCTTTTTGAAATTATTGTATCTTCTGTGTTAAAAAATCATCTTCAAAAAAATCCTTTTATATAGTCTGTAGTTATTTGATTTCATAAGCATCAAACTTTTGAAATGTTTATTTACCGGTTTGTTCCCTGAATTAAGAAAAGAGCTGAATTTTTTTACAACCCTTCCTTTAAAAACCCGGTTAATTTTTTTATTCTAAAAACTGTTGACAATTAGATTGTTAAATGATTATTAGCTTTATCTAACAAGCTCGTTTGTTTTTGAAATTTTTTTTGGCAGTCATTGGTTAAACAAAATCATGCCTGCCAATATTTTTAAGTAAAAAGTTAGATATATTTAATTGTAAAAGTAAACTCTAATAAAAAGTTTATGCCGGCCAGCTTAACTAAATTTTTAGAACTGTTTTGTTACAAGCCAGAAGAATTCAGGTTCATGTAGCAAACTATTCGGCTGTTTTTAAATGCGAATGAAAAATCGGAAAAAATTAACAGAAAGGGTGAATATGTCAAAAGTATCGGTTTTTTTGATTTTGTGCGCTGCAGTACTTTATTTAATCAGAAAGGTTTATAAGTCATTGAAAAGTGAAGAGATAACTTGTTGCTCAGATGGCTGCTCTGCTTGTCCGTCGAATAAAGGGTGCGGCACTGACAGGTCAGATCAGTCAACAGAGAATAATTTCAGACAAATTTTTTAAAAAATATAAGGAGAATAAAATGAAGAAAATTTTAATTTTTTTAAGCGCGGTTTTTATTTCAACAGTTTTTTTTACAACTTCTTTGTTTTCACAAGAACTTTCCAATGCAGAGCTTTCTGAGAAAATTTCAGATCTTGAAAAAAAAATTGAACATCCTTTTTTTACAGAAAAAATAGAATTCTCGGGAGAAATTGAATTTGAAGCAGGTTATGAAAAGCAGGATAATGAAACATCAGATTTTTCCACAGCAACTGTAGATTTTGGGGCAACAGCAGAAATTAATGAATATATAACAGGTTCTTTTGTGTTTACTTTCAATGATGAGGATAAAGATATTGAACTTGATGAAGCTTTGATTTCAGCAGGAGCTCAAAATTCACCTTTGTACGCTGATTTTGGATATTATGTTCTGCCGTTTGGAGTTTATAATACAGGATTTATAAGTGATCCCCTGACCCTTGAAATAGGTGAGATAACTGAAAATGCCATAACAGCAGGTTTTTTTAATGATATTTTCAGTTTCAGCGCATCTGTATTTAACGGAGATGTAAATAAGTCAGGAGATGATGATCATATTTCCAAGTATGTTGTTGCAGGTTCAGTTAATCTCCCTGAAAATGAAATAGCAGCTGTATCTTTTGGTGGATCTTATATTTCAGATATTTCAGATTCGGACGGTCTTGAAGGTCAATTTCAGGAAACAGGGGTAAATGATTTTACATCAGGCTGGTCAGTTTATTTAAATGCAGATATTAAGGGAAAAATCTTTTTTGATGCTGAATACACAGGAGCAGCAGATGATATTGAATCAGGAACAGATAAAATAAAGCCTGAAGCATACAATATAGAAATAGGATTTGCTCCTTTAGAAAATATTGAAACTGCAGCAAGATACGAAAACGGGGAAGATATTGAAATTAATGAACGATACGGTGCGGTTGGATCATGGACAGTACTTGAGAACACTTGTGTTGCAGTTGAATATTTAAGAAGTTCATTTAAAGACAGTACAAAAGATGATGCAGATACATTTACAGCTCAGCTTGCAGTACAATTCTAGGCTTAATTAAACAATCCGGCTCCCTGTTTTCAGGGAACCGGTTTACTTATGCCCGGAGCTTAGTGTTTTTTTATTCTGTACTTTATTTAATTTTTCTAAAAATTTCTTGTACATATACCTTGATTGTGAAAAACATATAATCATATATTTAACAATTAACCGAAAACCGGAATTTTTAGTTCAGTTACGGCAGAAAAAAAAATTTAACCGCAAAAATACTGAGGTATTTTAAGGATTAAATTTTGATTCTAACTTAACGGACAAAAAAAGGCAGTTTTCGTTCAGCAACTGTTTACTTAAATTGAGCTGTTTTAAGTTTTCGGCACCTAATCAGGGGGAAAATTATGAGACTTGGCAGGTTATTTCCAGTTATGCTTATCATTGCGGCTGTTTTTGCTGTTTCAGGATGTTCAGGACAAAAGCTTTATAAAACAGCAATTAATATGTCCAGAAACAGCGCAGACCTGTCTGTTCAGAGCGTATCAATTTCTGCAGGTGATATAAAATATCTTGATAATTTCACAGAGAATAAGAAGAAAAGAACCCAGGATACAATAATTATGCTTCACGGATTCGGAGCTGATAAAGATAACTGGCTTGAGTTTGCTGACGAACTGACAGATGATTTTATGCTGGTTATACCTGATCTGCCGTGCCACGGTAAAAGCTTTTCAGATATGAACTATATGTATAGTCTGAAAAATCAGGGAGAATGGATTTACGAGTTTATGGAAGCCCTTGGAATAAAAAAAGCCCATATAATCGGAAGTTCAATGGGAGGGGCTATTTCTGCAGAATTAACTTTTCACCATCCTGAAAAAGTTATTTCACTTGGCCTTATGAACAGTGCAGGTCCTGTAAAAACCGAAAGTGAATTCCAAAAACTTCTTGAAAAAGGTCAAAACCCTTTGATTGCCTCAAGCAGGGAAGATTTTAAAGATATGCTCGATTTTGTAATGGAAAAAAAGCCTTATATACCCGGACCGATTTTAAAAGTTCTGGCTGATAAAAAAATTGCAAGAAAAGATAAAGATGACAAAGTTTTTAAGGATTTTTCAAAAGATCTTAATAATACAAGCAGTATTCTTGGCAGTATAAATGTTCCTTCTCTTATTATCTGGGGAGATAAAGACAGGGTTCTGCATCCTGACAATGCAAATATTTTCCATGAAAAACTTTCAGACAGCAGAGTTGTTATAATGGAGGATACAGGGCATTTGCCAATGCTTGAAAGGCCTGAAAAAACAGCTGCAGAATATAAAAAATTTATTTTGTCCCTTTAAAATTAAAAAATTTTAAGATTTTGTTTTTCATCTGAAATCATTGGTTTTATAAGTAGTTTCTGTTTCAATTCCCATAGCTTTGGCTCTTTCATTCCACTGTTTTCTTGCAAATTTACGCATATCCACAACATCATCAGTTTCGTCTACTATTTCCATTCCTGTAAGTGTTTCAATTAAATCTTCAAGCGTAACAAGACCTTCAGTGCTTCCGTGTTCATTTACAACTATGGCAATATTGTGGCGGTCTTTTAGTAACTTTTCAAATAACACAGTTAGTGAAATCGAGTCTGGTACAGCAAGAATATCCCTTCTGAGAGATTTAAGAGTATCATCTAGTTTGCCCTGGGCTGAAAAAATCAAAATATCGTCTTTAAGTATAAATCCTGTGATATCGTCAATAAGATTTTCATATACAGGGATTCTTGAAAACTGGCTAACAGTGATTTTAGATACCGCATCATTAATTGTCATATCCTGGGGGAGTGCATACATTACAGTTCTGGGAGTCATTATATCGTTTACAGTAAGAGATTCGAACCTGAAAAGATTGCGTATTATGCGCGATTCCTTTCCCTTGATTTCTCCGGTCTCCATTCCCACAGAAGCCATTGCAATAAATTCATCCCTTGTGAAAAGAGGGGGTTTTTGATTTCGGGAAATAAATTGTGTCAGAATTTCAGAAATACGGACCATAGGATACATTGTTATAATAAGGGTTTTTATAAAAAGAGCTGTGGGGCCGACAAGTTTTGTCCAGAATACAGCTCCTATGGTTTTTGGAACTATTTCTGAAAGAAAGAGTATCATAAGGGTGAGTACAGCTGAAAATAAACCGAACCATGAACTCCCGAAAACAAGAGATGCTTTTGCTCCGGCTCCGATTGCACCCACAGTGTGTGCAATTGTATTAACTGTGAGTATAGCTGCAAGAGATCTGTCAACATTATCCTGCTTAAGCTGTTTTATAAGAGGTGCAAGTTTTGATTTTTTTTCTTTTAAACCTTCAATATAGGATGGAGTAATGCTCAGCAGAACAGATTCTGCAATTGAACATAAAAAAGAAAATCCAAGAGCAACTGAAACATAAACAATCAAAAGAAAAACATCTGAGCCTGAATACTGAGAGGCTGTGTTTGTTGAGTCAGGGAGCTGTGACGCAGCATATGCACCTGTTGATAAAACAGTTATAATTGCAACAGAAACAGCTGAAAATCGAATTGATTTCATGAAAAACCTTATTGCTGATAGTTAATATTTTTTATGAACGGAATTTATAATTTAGTTGCTGAACAAAAAAAACTGATTTCGAGCTTATCACTATTAGAAAATATAGTTGATTTCAATATTATTTAAAAGGATGTAAGTAAAAATTAAATAGTATTTGGCAGAAAACCAGAATTTTTTATTGATTCTTAAGCCAGGTTCAAACTTTTATACTCAAAATATTCCGGTATTCCCAGATTTATATTTTAAATCTGTTTTAACTGAACAAAAAAAGCCTGTTTTCCTACAATCAAAAACAGTAATTAACCGATTTTTTATGTATTTGCTAATATAAAAAAAGGGAGCGCAAAATTATATTACTGCGCTCCCGGATATTATATATCTCTTTTAAAACTTTATCAGTTTTTTATGCATCTTTTTTATTGGATGGTCTCCATATTTTTTGTTCTTCAGCCTTTTTAATAAGGTCTTCCCTGAAATCGGGATGTGCAATATTAATAAGCATTTCAGCTCTTCTCCATGTAGATTTTGCTCTTACCTGGGCAGCTCCGAATTCAGTAACAATATAGTCTACCTGCTGTCTTGGTATTGTTACTATTGTGCATGGATCAAAATTTGGAACTATTCTTGACTGAAGATTGCCTTCTTTGTCTGTTACAGTTGAAGAAAGACAGATAAAGCTTTTTCCGTTTTTGGACCACTGTGCTCCAAGTACAAAGTCCCACATTCCTCCGTTACCTGAAATCTGGTTCATTCCTGAGCTCTCACCGTTTACCTGGGAGTAAAGATCGACCTGGACTGCGTTGTTTATCGATACAAAATCGTCAAGCTGCTGGATTATTCTCGGATCATTTGTGTAATTTGCAGGATAGGATGCAAGTGCAGGGTTATTGTTTACAAAGTCGTAAAGTTTCTGAGAACCCATTGAAAAAGTATAAGGAACCCTGTATTTGTCTATAGACTTTTTACTGCTGTTCATTCTTCCGGACTCGATCATGTCTACATATGCATCTGAAAGCATTTCTGTGTGACCGCCGAGATCTTTAAGATCAGATTCTGCAATCATTTTTCCTACAGCGTTTGGCATTCCTCCGATTCCCAGCTGAATACAACAACCATCATACAGAAATTCCATAATATTTTTTGCTATCTGTCTGTCTGTTTCAGTCGGTTCAGGAGCAGGAGGAACAAATACTTCCTGATCTTTTGGAGCTTCAACAACAAAATCTACCTGGGATATGTGAACACCTTCTTCCTGACCTCCAAGTGCTTTTGGAAGATTCGGGTTTACTTCAACTATGACTTTATCAACATATTCAATATTTGCCATTGAAGCAGAGTTTGTAAGTGAAAAGTTGAAATACCCGTTTTCATCCATTGGGCATACCTGTGCTATATATACATGCTGTTTGTCTGCTATACCTTCTCTAAACCATTCTGAAGCCATGTGATACATTATTGGTGTGTAATGGCAAAGGTTATAATCTCTTTGAAGTATTCTGCTTACTTTGCTGAAATGCAGGTCATGATAGGCAAATACATCAGGACGTTTAACTACTTCCGGCACTGGCGGAAGCGTTATGGCGCATGAGACTTCAACTTGTGATAGTTCATCAGCTCTTGCTGCCAGCGCCTGGTCACAGACAACAGGCTTGCTTGTCATAAAACCGTAGTCTACCCTCATTCCTGATTCAACGCACTTGACAGCTTCTTCAGCTGTAACAAGCTTTTTCTGGTACTCTGTTTCGTAGCGGCTCATTGATAAAACCCTTTCTTCTATTAAAAATTTTACGTTCAAATATTTTCTGACTGATAGATATTTTTCAAAGTTAACAAGGTTAATGCGTATAAACGCTTGATATTTTTGAATATTTATGCAAGATCTATAACTGTAGAATCGGGAAGTCAAGTAAATAACCTTGTTTATACCAAAGAGGTGTGTCTTTTTTTGTAAGAGCTCTTTTCTGGTGATTCATTTGTTTTTATATAAGGGCGAAGATTGACTATATTCAAAGTATAAATTTTACTTTTAGATTCAGTTAATTCAGATGAAATGTTGTTAAAGCGAAAAAAAGCGAAAATTTTAAAAGCAGATTTTTTATAAATTCAAGACAGTATTATTGACTTTTAGCTTTATGCAACATATAAATAATTTTTGATCCCATACGTAAATGGTGTTTGTTAGTCATACAGGTTGTTTAGTTAGCCTTTTGAAATATCTGTATTTGACTGAATTTACTGAAAAAATTCTTAAAAAAGTGTAATTGGCCGCAAACTTTAACCCGGGGGAGATTTATGAGCACAAAAAACCCTGTTATCTTTAATGATCCTGATCAGATGGCAGATTTTATTGTTGAAAAAGCAGGCAAAGACATTGTCATGGGTATGCAGCTTGGTTTGGGTAAACCGAATAATATAGCAAATGCTATATATAGAAAAGCTAAAAGTGATCCAAGCATTAAGCTTAGATTTATTACAGCTTTATCTCTTGAACCGCCAACCTGGTCAAGTGATCTTGAAAGAAGATTTATGGAACCGATGGTTGAACGTATATGGGGAGGGTATGTCGAACTTGAATATGCCAAAGATGTAAGGCTTAAGCAGCTTCCTCCCAATGTTGAAGTAAGCGAGTTCTTTTATAAAGCCGGTGCTTTTATGAATAATGATCATATGCAGCAGCATTATGTAAGCACCAACTATACACATGCTGCAAGGGATGTTATTGCCAACGGAATGAATGTTGCCGGTGCCCTTCTTGCCTCAAAAGAAATAGAGGGAAATCTCAAGTACTCTGTTTCGTGCAATGCAGATACTGCAATAGATGCTGTTGATCTGATGAGAGAAAGAGAAGAAAATGAACCTGAATTCAAAGGTCTTGCTGTAGGAGAAATTAATAATAACCTCCCTTTCATGTACGGAGATGCTGTTACAGATCCCTGTGTATTTGATGCTGTTCTGGAAAGCCCGCAATCTGAATTTACACTTTTTGGAGCTCCCAAAGAATCAATAAATACAACAGATTATATGATAGGTATTCATGCAAGTACTCTTATCCCTGACGGAGGAACACTTCAAATAGGTATAGGTTCTCTTGGAGATGCAATTGCCTACGGTCTTATTACCAGACACAAGGATAACAAGGAATACAAAGAATTTCTTGAAAATGCAGGAATACTTGATAAATATTCGGAGATGATAAACAGTACAGGTGGTACAGATTCTTTTGATGAAGGCCTCTACGGAAGTACTGAAATGATGGTTGATTCTTTTGTTGATATGTACAAAAACGATGTCATGAGAAGAAGAAGTTATGATGATATCTATATTCAGAAATTGGTGAATGACGGGGTTTTTAAAAATTATAAAGTAACTCCGGAAGCTTTTGTTGAACTGGTTAAGGAAGGTGCAGTTACGCCTAAGCTTAATGAAGCTTCAGTCGATTACTTAAAAGAATTCGGCATTTTTAAAGATGGTGTAACTCTTGAAGGTGAAACACTTAAGCTTGACGGAGAGGAATTCTCTGCTGATTTAAGAGATTCTGCAAATCTTAAAAATGTTGTTGAAAACTGCCTTGGAACAGATCTTAAAAAAGGTTACTGGATCCATGCAGGCTTTTTTGTAGGTCCAAGGCCTCTTTATAAGACACTTAACGATATGAGTGAAGAAGAGCGCGGTCTTATAAATATGACAAGTGTTTTAAATGTTAATCAGCTGTATGCAAACAACAAGTATTCTTCAGAAAAGCTCAAAGTTCTTCAAAGAAAAAAAGCCAGGTTTATAAATGCCGGTCTTATGGTTTCACTTAACGGCGCTGTTACTTCCGACGGCCTGGAAAATGGAAAAGTGGTAAGCGGTATAGGTGGACAGTATAACTTTGTGTGTCATGCTCATGCTCTTCATGATGCAAGGGGAGCAATAATGATACGAAGCACCAGAACTTCCGGCGGCGAAGTTTATTCTAATATTGTTTACAAATACGGTTACTGCAGTGTTCCAAGACACTTAAGAGATATAATTGTTACAGAATACGGAATTGCAGATTTAAGAAGCAAAAGCGATAACCAGGTAATGAAAGAGCTTTTGAATGTATGTGATTCAAGGTTTCAGGATGATCTTCTTGCTGAAGCCAAAAAGAACGGCAAAATTGAGCAGGATTATCAGATTCCTGAAAAATTCCGCAATAACTACCCTGAAAAGCTTGAAGAAAACGTTGCTCCTTTCAAAGAAAGAGGACTTTTTCCTTTATTTCCTTTTGGAACAGATTTTACTGACGAAGAGGTTGAAATAGGAAAAGCTCTGAAATTGTTTAAAGCAAAGGCGGATAAGAGCAAGTTTTCAATTATCCCCGGAATTTTTAAAGCTTTTACATCTTCTGTACCGGTAAAAGCGGTTCCGTATCTTGAAAGGCTTGACCTTGATAAACCTGGTGCTTTTAAAGAAAAGCTTCTCCAGAAAATTGTTATTTCAGCGCTTAAAGATAGTGGTGCTGCTTAGTTATAAATATAGTATAGTTCATACTTTTTTTAATATGTAAGAAAATAAAAGGGGCTGAAATTTTCAGCCCCTTTATGATTTCTATATGTTAAATTTAATATCCTGTTTTAAATTTATAAATTCAGAACATCTTTTTCAAAATCAAGTGTTGCAAAATAGTCTTTTGAAGTTTCATCCCTTCTTATAAGTTTTACTTTTCCCTCACTTGTAAACAAAAGCTCTTTGGGACGCAATCTGCCGTTATATGCAAACCCCATTGCATGTCCGTGTGCACCTGTATCTTCTATGACCACAAGATCGCCTTCTTCAAGAACAGGAAGTTTTCGCTGTACAGCAAACTTGTCTATATTTTCACATAAAGAACCTGTAATATCGACTGTTTCTTCTTTAGATTCAGAATCACTTTTTCCGGGTATTTCAATGTGGTGATAAGCTCCGTACATTCCCGGTCTCATAAGTGCGGACATTGAGGCATCAACACCAACGTATTCTCTGTATATCGACTTTCTGTTTATAACTTTTGTAACAAGAGCTCCGTGTGGGCCGGTCATATATCTTCCGCTCTCCATGTTAAGGGCTGGTTCATATCCGTTTGTTTCTGCAAATTTTTTAAAAAGAGCTGTTATTTCTCTGCCCATTTTTTCAAGGTCAACAGGTTTGTCTTCAGGTTCGTATGGAATTCCTATGCCGCCACCTATGTTTATGAACTCAAATTGTATTCCAAGCTCATTTCCTGTTTTTTCTGCAAGATTTAAAAGCATTCTTGCAGTTTCAATTATATAATCTTCATTTAATTCATTGGAGGCAACCATTGCGTGGAGCCCGAATTTTTCAGCTCCAAGTTCTTTTGCTTTTTTGTATGCAGGGATTATCTGATCAGTAGTAAGTCCGTACTTTGCTTCGGACGGATTCCCTATTATAGCATTACCCGTTCTTTCCGGTCCCGGGTTGTATCTGAATGATATAAGTTCCGGCATTTCAGGCAGCTTGTCTATAAGTGAAATATCATCAAGATTCATTATACATCCTGAATCTGCAAAAGCGATTTCAAACTCTTCAAGAGTGGTGTTGTTGGAAGTAAACATTATATCATCAGGATTATCTGTAAGTTCTCTTGAAAGCATTAGTTCGGGAATTGAGCTGCAGTCAAAACCGAAGCCTTCATCCTTCATTATTTTTAGAATTTCAGGGTTAGGATTTGCTTTAACAGCAAAAAATTCCTGGAAGCTGTTTATTTCAGAAAATGCTTTTTTTAAGTTTTTACATGTATCTCTTATGCCTTTTTCATCATAAATATGAAAAGGCGTTTGATAGTGATCTGATATTTTGTTCAGATTTTTAAAAATTCTGTCTTTAAAATCTTGTGATACAGGCATGTTATATAACCTCCGGGGTTAAGCAATATTTAAAATTTCGTTTGTTTTGATAAAAATTCTTTCCCACTGCTCATCAGTCAGTTCAGCTCCGAGAACAGAAACTGCTTCGGCTCCAAGAACAGAACCGATGCTGCCGCATATTTCCAGGGGAAGATTTTTCAAAAATCCGTATAAAAATCCTGCAGCCCAGTAATCTCCGGCTCCTGTTGTATCAATTGGGCTTTGGCAGAAAACAGGCTCTATTTTTATTTTTTCTTTTTCAGACTTTATTACAGAGCCTTTTGCACCGTTTTTTACAGCACATATACTGCAAAATTCTGAGAGGACATCAAGAGCTTTGTCAAGATCTTCTGTTTCTGCAAAAGCTTTTGCTTCATCTTCATTTGCAAATATAATATCAACATAATTTTTTAAAAGACCGGGCAGAAAATCTTTTGAAGCATTTACAACTTCAAAGGATGCAAGATCAAGACTTATTAAACATCCTGCTTCTTTGGCTGTTTTAAGGATATGGGTTATAAGATCCCTATTGAAAATAAGGTAGCCTTCGGTATGCAAAAGAGGAAAATCTTTAAAATCTTCAGGCTTTATATCTTCTTTGTTAAGGTTCATTGCAGCCCCGAGATGGGTTCTCATTGTTCTTGCTGCATCAGGGGTTACCATGCACAAAGACTTTGCTGTGGGTGCTGTTTTATCTGTTTTAAGTTTTTCTGTATTTCCTTTTGCATTTTCAAGGGATGATTTGTAGAAAATTCCGTTTTCATCATCTCCGATTCTTCCTGCAAGGCAACCTTCTGCTCCGAGTCTGCATAAAGCAAAAATTGTGTTTCCTGCAGAGCCTCCCGGTGCTTTGAAAGGATTTTTAAGCTGCTTTAAAATTTCATTTAGTTCCTGGTTGGTTATAAGCTCCATTCCGCCTTTTTTACCTGAAATGTTTTTTTCAAGGAAAGAGTCGTCAACATAGGCAAGAAGGTCAACAACAGGAGAGCCTGTACCTATAACCTTTATTTTCTGATTGTTTTTCATATACTCCTCTGATTATTTAGTTGCTGAACGAAAACTGATTTTTGGATCATTTTTAAGTTAAAATCAAGAATCTGTAACCTGAATCAGCCGATTCTAAATTTAGGTACAATTTAAAAAAAGATATAATAACAGAAATTTAATAAAATTCATTTAAAAAATCAGGCAAAGGTTTTGTTCCGTATATTCCTGCCCTTGATAAAGCAGATTTTTTTAAAACACCTACATTCACATCTACATAATCGTATACAACCGCTTTGGCTTTTCCGGGTGAAGGTCTTAATACTCTTCCCAGATACTGTATAAGGCGTCCGCTGAAATTT
>JBNJDM010000043.1:0-20551 GCA_051744925.1 Thermodesulfobacteriota bacterium
CTGAACGATAAATTCAGATTTTCTGCCAAAGACTAATGAACAAAAGCTGAGGCCTTGTTCTGATCACAAACAATTCTTTTCAAACAGTTTGTATGTAAAATTGATACTTACCGTCAAGTTATTTCACTTACAAATATTTTTAAAACCTTTTGAATACTGAGGATAAAAACCGGAATTTTTTTTTGCTATTATCATACACTCAGTATCTTCAAGATCAGAGCATAATTTTAAAGCTTTTTGTGTGCCCATCACAAGAATTCCTGTAGCAAGTCCGTCTGCAAATGTACAGTTTTCAGAAACTACAGTAGCACTTACAACTGAATTTTTTACGGGATATCCTGATTTTGGATCTATTATATGAGAATAATCGCCTTTTTCTGTTTTTTTAAAATTTCTGTATGTACCGCTTGTTGCAACAGCTTTTCCTGTTATTTCAATTATTTCTGCAAAATCATATCTTTTGGCATTTTTTTTGGGAGAATTTATTCCGATTTTCCATTTTTCATTATTCAGATTCTTACCTGAAACATAAACTTCTCCGCCGATTTCAACCATATAATTGTCAAAACCTTTTTCCAAAAGATATTTTGAGACTTTATCAACTCCGTAACCTTTGGCTATGGAGCCTAAATCAAGGAAAAGGTCTTTTTTAGTTTTTGAGATTTCATTTTTATCAGGCTTGAGAATAACTTTATCAAACCCTGTCAGTTTAAGCCTTTTTTTTACTTCTTCTTCTGATGGGACCTTAATTCTGTTTTTTTCACTGCCAAATCCCCACAAATTTACAAGAGGTCCTGCTGAAGCATCCCAGGCACCTTTTGTAATCTCATGTATCCTTTTTCCTGCAGCAAGAACATTCATAAAATCAGCAGATATTTTTAAACTTTTATTTTTATCCATTCTGTTAAAAACTGAGATCTCACTGTTTTTATCATAAACAGACATTGAAGAATTGATTTTTTTTAAAATCTCATCTATTCCAGACTTAACAAGAGGCTGGTCATAATCTGAATTACTGTGTACTATCTTTACAGTATATGTTGTACCCATTGTATAGCCGTTGATCTCAGAAACCTGCCGGCGGGAACAGCTGAAAAAAATAATAAAACACAGAAAAATTATTCTTTTTTTCTTCATTGATTACCTTTAGTCTTAAACAGTATGCTCGTTTTCTATAAAAACATATTGCTCCGGTCTTTACATTGATTTAACAGACACAATTTAACTCAGATACAGAAAAACATGATTTTATCCAAAGAAACAAGAAAATTTTTAAACACACCTCTTAATACAGGTAACAAAACAATTAAAAAACGACTTATCCTCGCTCCCATGGCCGGAATAAATCATATTGGATTCAGAAAGCTTATTAACAACTTTGGCGGGTGCGGACTTCTTTTTACAGGAATGCTGAATGCAAGAGCTCTTCCGACTGAAAACAGATTTAAATCAAATGTTTTCAGATTTGATGACAATGAACTCAGTAACCTGGGAGCCCAGATTTTTGGGAATGATCCTTTTTTTATGGCTGAAGCTGCAAAAAGAATTGAAGATGAAGGATTTTTCTGTATTGACTTAAACTTTGGATGTTCAGTAAAATCGATATGCAACAAAAATTACTGTGCAGCTCTTTTAAAAACTCCCGACCTTGCCCTGGAAATTGTTGAAAAAGTCAGAAAAAAAGTATCTTTTCCCTTGTTTATAAAAATGCGCACAGGCTGGAGCGAAGATATAGATAATGCAGTTAAGCTTGCAAAAAGATTTGAAAATGCAGGCGCTGATGCTCTTACTTTTCACCCAAGAACTGCACCTGACAAAAGAACCAGGCCTCCTAAACATGAGTATACAGCAGTAATAAAAGAAAACCTTGATATACCTGTTTTTGCCAACGGAAATATATTTACTTCAGATGATGCTGAAAAAGTACTGAACAAAACCAAATCCGACGGAATTGCCCTTGGAAGAATTGCTGTTGCAAAGCCCTGGATATTTTCTTCATGGACTCAGGGTGAAAATTTTGATTATGATGTATATGAGCAAACACTAAAACAAGCACTTGAAGAATATACTTTTTTTTTCGGAGAAAAATTCGGGATTAAACTTTATAAAAAATTTTATAAATATTTCTGTGCTAACTTTAAATTCGGCAACCAGTTCAGTGGTGTTTTTGAAAAAAAAGATCTTTCATATTCAGATGTTTTAAACTCAATTGATCAGATTTTTGAAAAACGTCCTGAAATTGCTCAATACCCTAATTTAAATCTTTTTACCAGATAACCGGTTAAAAATGATAACACTTTTCAAAACAGTCACCAAAAAAGATATTAAGCCTGAAACCGGTCTAACTGATACAGAGCCGGACAATAATGCTGTAAGGTGCAGAAACTGTTTAAAAGAAATAACATATGAAAATATGAAAATAGAAAAAAACGGTTCTCATATTCATTCCTTTGCCAATCCCTATGGATATATTTTTACCATAAGGTGCTTTTCCAGTGCCCCGGGAGCTATAGCAGCAGGAGATTCTTCCAGTGAATTCTCCTGGTTTGCGGATTACTCCTGGAAAATCTGCGGATGCAGCAAATGCATGTCTCACATAGGATGGGAATTTTCCTCTGGTGATTCTTCTTTTTTCGGTCTTATTTCAGATAAGATCTTTTAATGTTTTTTTCTTTTCAGCTTAACACTTCTTAATCTCTCTGATATGGATCATTAATAATAAAATTTTCAAGCATATTTTAAAACAGCTGAATTCGGGTACAAACGAAATACCGGAAATATATAAATGACAAATGAAAAAAAAGCTATTTTACTGGCACTTTTAACAGTTGCTGTATGGTCTACTGTAGCGTCAGCTTTCAAACTTACCCTTAACCATTTTTCAACTGAATTAATGGTTTTTTATTCTTCTTTTTTTTCTGTATTTGTTATCGGTATAATATCTTTTTTTAAAAAAACCTTTGTTTTTAAAATTAATCCTAAAGATCTTTTTTTTTCTGCTTTTGCCGGATTTATTAATCCTTTTTTATACTATCTTATACTTTTTGAAGCCTATGACAGACTTCCTGCTCAATCTGCCCAGGCAATCAACTATACCTGGGGAATTACACTTGCAATTATGTCTTTTATATTTTTAGGACACAAACCTTTAAAAAGGGATTATGCTGCAATTTTTATATGTTATTCAGGTGTTCTTATAATAGGATCAAAAGGCGATTTTTCATTCATAGAAAAAACAGAACTAACAGGAGTTATTCTTGCCCTTGCAAGTACTGTAATATGGGCATCTTACTGGATTTTTAATACAAAAGACACTATGATTTCTCAGATAAGACTTTTCTGGAACTTTTTTTTCGGATTTATTTATACAGGAATATATATTCTCTTGTTTAAAACATTTTATTTTAGTTTTAAAGGGATTGCAGGTTCTTTATATATAGGTGTATTTGAGATGGGGATCAGTTTTTTTCTCTGGCTTACTGCAATGAAGCTTACTTCCAATGCATCAAGAATAAGCAACTTTATATACTTTTCCCCTGTGATTTCACTATTTTTTATAAATTTTTTTGTTGGAGAAAGGATTCTTGGATCTACTATAACAGGCTTAGTTCTTATTATTTCAGGACTGATGATTCAGAATATAAAAAGGGATTAAATTTATTCAACTATTTCCCTGTAAGGTCTTAATTTGTCCTTGGGATCTTTAATAAAAATTATTGAAACACGCTTTTCATTATTTTTTTTGGATACAAAGAGCTCACTTACTTTTATAAGAGTCCATTTGATTGCAAAATTAACAGCTTCTTCTCTTTCATATATACCATACTGCTTCATCCAGGAACATTTGGTCATCACCGGGACTTCAACATTATTATCCATAAAAAGAAAAACACCGTTATCTGTCTGCTGAATCGCTGAATAATTGTAGTAAAGCATTTTTTATCCACAAATATAAAAAAAGCGCGAATCAATAAAATTCATTGAGCAGTTAACAAAGTCCTGCTGCTTTTTTTGCTGCAGTGCAGGTCTCTTTTTCAGCGTTTTCATACCATTCAAAATAACACTCTTCTTTGTCATTACAATTTTGTTTAGTCTCTTTATCGGCCTCAACTGCAGTTCTTGAAAAAAACATGCCCCCTCCTTGAAAAGATAAAGTTATAAATCCCCATAAGTTAATATTTTGTTAGCATCATTAATTTCAGAAGTAAAGAATACTTTTTCATTAATTTGATGATTAACTTCAGGGCATTGATAATAAGTTTTTCAGCCTTTCTTAAAGGGGGGACTTTCGGATAACCTTTTCGCCCCGGAGTGGGAGGAGGCGAGGGGGGAGACGAAAAGGTTATCCTATCTGCACTCTTACGAGCACCTGGAAGGGGATTTTCTGCATTCAGAACCTTAACTCTTTGGTTTCTTTTATGCCACCTGCAGCATATTTTTTCTATAGGGAAACAGGTACAAATCAATGGGATTTTTTCCCGGAAGTTTCTACATCGGTGTTAAATCATTGTTAACTCTGTATTGCAAAGCCTCAGAAATATGATCTGATCTTATATTTTCACTTTTTTCCAGGTCAGCTATAGTTCTTGAAACTTTTATTATCCTGTCCATTGCCCTTGCTGAAAACCTAAATTTTTCAAAAGCTGTTTTAAGAATTTTTTCTCCGTTTTTATCTATACTGCAGAACTTTGTTAAAGCTTTCTTTTCCATACCTGAATTCAGGAAAAGAGATGAATTAAATCTTTTTTTCTGAATTTGCCTTGCAGTTAAAACATTTTTTTTCATTTCTCTGGATGATCTTGACTTTATATTGTCTGAATATTTTGAAAATGAAATATCAGAGACTTCAACCTGAATATCGATCCGGTCTGTAAGAGGTCCTGACAGTTTATTTCTATATTTTTCAAGCTGGCCGTTTGTGCACCTGCATTCATGAAACCTGCTTGTAAGATATCCGCAGGGACAAGGATTCATAGCTGCTATAAGCATAAAATCGGCAGGAAACTCAACTGCACCCTCTGCCCTTGCTACTACAATATTCTTATTTTCAAGGGGCTGTCTGAGCATTTCCAGATTGTCTTTTCTGAACTCGGGAAACTCATCAAGAAACAAGACACCTTTATGAGCAAGAGAAACCTCTCCCGGCTTTGGTATTCTTCCCCCTCCGATAAGTCCTGCATAAGAAATAGTATGATGAGGGTATCTGAATGGTCTTTTTCTGACAATTTCATTTTTTTCTGCCAGCAGCCCTGCAGCAGAATAAACAAGGCTGACCTCAAGAATCTCTTCATCATGCATTTCAGGAAGAATTCCCGGAACTCTTTTTGCAATCATGGTTTTTCCGGATCCCGGAGGCCCTGACATTAAAATATTGTGACCTCCTGCAGCTGCTATTTCCAGGGCTCTTTTTGCATATTCCTGTCCTTTTACTTCACTGAAATCTGCATCAGATTCATCATAACTTACAAAAACAGGTCTGTTTTTTTCTTCGGGGAGAATCTCCCTTCTTAGAATCATAACTGCCTGTGAAAGACTTGATACAGGTATAATATCTACATCCTCAATTATAGATGCCTCTGCAAAATTTTCATCCGGCACAATAATACCTTTAAAATTTTTCTGCCTGCATAAAAGGGCTCCTGATAAAACTCCGGGCTGAGGCCTTATTCTTCCGTCAAGAGTAAGTTCTCCGCAGATAAAATAATCTTTTATTGTTTTTTTATCTATCACTCCTGTGTTTGCAAGAATTCCAAGGGCTATTGGAAGATCAAATCCAGTACCTTCCTTTTTTATATCAGCAGGTGAAAGATTTACAGTAATTCTTCCCATAGGAAATGAAAATCCTGAATTTTTTAGTGCAGATCTTACCCTGTCGCGACTTTCTCTTACTGCGGCTTCAGGAAGCCCGACTATCTGAAAAGAAGTCATCCCCCTTGAAACATCGACCTCTGCATCAACATGCCTGGCATTTACCCCGGTAAGAGTCCATGTATCTGCTTTTGTAATCACATATCTCTCCTGTTAATTGGCGGAATTAAGTGTTTCTTTTTTTTAAAAAAATCAGCACCGGATTAATCTTAAGGCGCTCAAATAAAAAGGTTCTTTTAAAAACTTTAAAGTCCATAAAAAGGTTCAGAATAAAAAAATGAATAGAGGTATTATCAAATCAGGTTTATTATTTTTTTGACTTATAAACTTGAATTAATATATAAACTTTAAAGTTTATACATCTTTTTCAGCGGAGATTAAATGCCTGAGCAAAAAAAAATGAATTTTTATCAACATACTATAAATAAAGAAATAAGCTTTACCGGAACAGGAGTTCATTCGGGGAGGAATGTAAATCTGTCTGTAAAACCGGGAGAACCTAATTCCGGAATTCAGTTTTTCAGAAAAGATCTTTTCGGTCACAGCAGTGTTAAAGCAATTTTTAAAAACGTCACAGACACCAGTCTTGCAACCGTTATAAGCAACGGCGATTTTATTGTTTCAACAATAGAACATCTTATGGCTGCTTTTTCAGGTCTTGGAGTAGATAATGCAGAGGTATGGCTTGACAATTACGAACTCCCTATAATGGACGGAAGCTCAACTACTTTTGCTTCAAAGATCAATAAAACCGGCTTAAAATCTCAGGATTTTCCAAGGCATTATATAGTAATAACCGATAAAGTTGAATTAAAAGAAGATGATAAATTTGTTGGAGCTTACCCTTCTGATAAGTATACAATTTCCTGCAGAATCGAGTTTACAAATAAAATAATCGGTTTGCAGGACTTTTCCACAGATATTACCCCTGAAAATTTTTTAAACGAGATAAGCAAAGCAAGAACCTTCGGATTTATGTCTGATGTTGAAACAATGAACCTTCTCGGTCTCGGCAGAGGAGGCTCTCTTGATTCTGCAGTAGTTATTGACAACGACAAAATACTTAATCCAGACGGTCTTAGATATGAAGATGAGTTTGTAAGACACAAAATGCTTGATTGCATAGGTGATTTTGCACTCATAGGAATGCCTTTGATTGGACACATAAAAACCTTTAAATCGGGTCATCAATTCCACCAGAAATTTCTTGATTACCTTTTTTCAAAAAAAGACTGCTGGAAAACAAAAACATTTGTTTAAACAAAAAAAGGAGACGGTTTAACCCGCCTCCTTTAAATTTTATAAAACTTTTACTGCTTTTTTTATGCGCCTACTTCTTCCTTAACTGAAACAGCAATCTTGAAAAGAAGGGTCAGAACAAGAAGCCCTATAGCATAAACCCCAAGAGTGATCATGATTTCAAGACCGGTTGGAGCATATTCAGCTATATGATTAAGCGGTGTAGGGTTAAAACCGCCTGTAATAAGCCCCATACCTTTATCTATCCATGTACCTATAAAAACCATTGCACAGGTAATAGGAAGAAGAAATCTGTTTGTTCTGAGTCTTGGAATTACAAGAAACAAAATTCCAAATCCCATTAGAAACATTGAACCCCACATCCACGGAACCAGAGAATCATGACCGTGCACACCCTGGAAAAGAAACTGAAATGTTTCCATATGATGCGGATTCTGACTGTAGAATACTACAAAAACCTCGCATAGGAAAAAGAAAACATTAGTTATCAGGGCATAACATACGATTTTTGACAAAGTATCTATTGCCTTGTCGCCCGGATCAAATTTTGTAGTTTTCTGAACTATTAATGCAAGAATAATTAAAAGAGCAGGACCTGCGGCAAAAGCCGAGGCAAGAAATCTGGGAGCAAGAATTGCTGTAAGCCAGAAACCTCTTCCCGGAAGACCACAGTAAAGAAAAGCTGTTACTGTATGAATTCCGACCGCCCATGGAATTGAAAAATAGGCTAAATACTTAACCCACTTTTTATAACTTACCGCGTTTCTTTCAGCCTGAAGAACATTCCACCCAACTACAATATTAAGAAACAGGTAACCGTTTAAAACTATCATGTCCCAGAAAAGCATTGAGTCGGGACTAAAGTGAATAATTACATTAAAAAGCCTTGAAGGATAACCAAGGTCAACAACAATGAAAAGAAGACACATAATCAATGCTGCTATCGCCAGGAATTCCCCCAGAACTGTTATTCTTCCAAAAGTTTTGTAATCATGAAGATAATAAGGAAGAACTACCATAACACCGCCTGCGGCAACACCAACAAGAAAAGTGAACTGAGCAATATACAGACCCCATGAAACATCACGGCTCATACCGGTTATTGCGAGACCGGCATCAAGCTGTTGCAGGTATGCTATAAATCCCCCTCCTATAATAAGAAGGAGAAAACCAATCCACATTCCGTATTTTTTACTTCCGCTAAGTGCTTTATCCAGCATATAACACCTCTACACTATGTAGTAAACGCACGGCCCTGTACCTAGAGCTGGCCTGCGCCTGATTGTAAAATTGGATTTCAAAAGCCTGCGAACAGAAGAGTCAGGATCTTCCAGATCGCCAAAACTTATAGCGCCGTCAGATGCCTCTACACAATACGGTGCTTTACCCTCTGCCAGTCTTTCTATACAAAAGTTGCATTTTTCAACAACACCCTTTTGCCTGGTTGGATAATCAGGGTTGACATCATCTATGTAGGGCCTGGGGCTAAAATAGTTAAAGCTTCTTGAACCGTAAGGGCAGGCAGCCATACAAAAACGACAGCCTATGCAGCGATGAAAATCCATATCAACAATCCCGTTTTCACGCTGAAAAGTAGCTTTTGTGGGACAGGCCTGAACACACGGCGGATTATCGCAGTGGTTACATACTGTAAGAATCCCCAAACCTTCAAGTTTTTCAGCAAGATATTCATTTTTCTTGTCAGGAAAAACATTGTAGTATTTATCTGTCCAGATCCATTTTATTTCTTTTTTCTCTTCAGGGATTTCCGGAACATTATGATTCAGATGACAGGCTTTCTGAATTTTTTCAGTCTTTTTCTTATCAAGCTTTCTTGTATCTATTACAATAGCCCACCTGTCTGCTGTAAGTGCTTTTGGATTTTTCTGAAACTGCGAGTTTTCTGAAGTTTTGTTTCCGCTTTTTGCCGGATTTTCTTTTTTTACAACTTCAGAAGCTAAAACATTAACTGCTGATCCTGCTCCAAGACCCAGAGCAGAAACACCGGCAATTTTCAAAAAGCGCCTTCTGCTTTTTTTCATCACTTATTCTCCTTTGGATCGATATGGCATTCCCAGCAATAAGGATCAACAGATGCATAATCATGACACTTGTCACAAAAATCCGCCTTTGATTCATGGCAGCCAAGACAAGAGTCAGGACCTGTTGAAAGGCTCATATTAAATTTTTCACCATTGCTGTTTTCATAAATTCTGTCGCCGTCTCTAACAACTGTATCCCTGAAAATATCAAGAATAGCCATATGCTCAGAAGCCATATTTTCTTCTATACACTGACCTGCCTGCTTTGCTTTATCAGACAGAACCGGCTCCGGCGCATCCTTGTCATTTCCGGCATTAATCCAGAAAGGAACACTTATAACCGCAACAAATATTATAAATCCGGCCAGGACTTTAATTTTATCACTCATCAGCACCCTCCGCATTTTCTAATGGTTCAAAACGCAGGTTGGTTTCCCTTGGGATCTCGCCGTCGAGTACAAGAGCGTTGCCGACAAGCTCGTGAAGTCCTGTAACATCTACACCAGGCACCCAGTAATCCATGAGAGGAGGCAAAGCCGCTCTGTCGATTGCACATATGCATGAAAGCATATTTACACCGTATTTATCATGAACATGCTTAACAGCATTTGCTCTTGGGAAACCGCCCCTTAAACGGAGCTCCATAATCTCTTCAGTATTAAGACCTGAACCGCTTCCGCAGCAAAAAGTCTCTTCTCTTATTGTATTTTCAGGCATTTCGTAAAAATTATTGCAGACACTATTAAGAACGTATCTTGGTTCATCAAGAAGTCCCATGGCTCTTGCAGGGTTGCATGAGTCATGATAGGTGACTTTCAGATGATCATTACGGCTCGGATCGAGATTTAACTTATTGTTTCTTATAAGATCTGCTGTAAATTCAGCAATATGAATCATTTTTGTAGAACGGGCATTTTCAAATACTGTACCTGTAATCGGACTTTTGGGAACTTCAAGAAAATCAGCAGGTCCGTTCATTGTATCCATATACTGGTTTATAACTCTCCACATATGTCCGCATTCACCGCCGATAATATACTTGACACCAAGTCTTTCTGCCTCGTGATACATTTTTGCATTAAGCTTTTTCATCATGTCTGAGGAAGTAAAAAGACCAAAGTTACCACCCTCTGAAGCATAAGTGCTTAAAGTATAATCAAGGCCTATTGCCTCAAAAAGCATCAGATATCCCATAAAAGAGAATGTACCAGGATCAGCAAAAGCATCGCCTGAAGGTGTAATAAAAAGAACTTCAGCCCCCTTGCGGTTAAAAGTCGGGGTTATTGTTTTACCTGTAATCTCTTCAATATCTTCACAGAAAAATTCAACGATCTCCTGAAAGTTCTGGGGCTGGATTCCAAGATGGTTACCTGTTTTTGAACAGTTTGCAACAGGCTCTTTAATCCAGTTTATATTAAGCCCGAGAAGATTTAAAAGCTCTCTTCCCATCATGGTAATTTCTGCTGTATCGATTCCGTAAGGACAATATACAGAACAGCGACGGCATTCAGTGCACTGATAGAAATAAGAAAACCACTCCTTGATTACCTGTGGTGTTACTTTTCTTGCACCGGCAAATCTCCCGAGTATTTTCCCTGCTGTTGTAAAATCCTTTCTGTACACAGATCTTAAAAGTTCAGCCCTTAAAACAGGCATATTTTTCGGATCACCTGATCCTATATAAAAATGACACTTATCTGCACATGCACCGCATCTTACACATGTGTCCATCATAACTTTCAGGGAACGGTACTTATCGAGTCTTTCCCTGAAACCTTCGTAAACTATCTGTTGCCAGTTGGAAGGAAGCTTCCAGTCATCATCGGCAGGAGACCATTCCCTTGGATTGGGAAGCCCAAGGTACTCAATATTCTTAGGCTTTGCCGGATAACAAAATTTCCCATCGCTAAAATCGGGAGGAATATCCATCCATGACTTTTCTGGAACAGACCTGTCAATCTGAATAAGCTCTTCAGGCTTTGGAATATCTACCATTTCCTACTCCTTCTTTTCTACAGGAAGTCCGGCTTCAATCATTTTGTCCCGGAACGTATTTTCGTATTCCTCATAAGTTACAAACTTTAAGTCAGGATTCCATGGGTTGACATGTCTTTTTTCACGGCTGTTATTTGCAAGATTCCTTGTGGGATTCAAAAAGACCCCGCCTGCATGCATAAGCTTGCTGAAAGGAAAATAGATCAAAAGTATACTTACAAAAAAGATGTGAATGTAAAAAACGCCTCCAACAGTTTCAGGAAGTGATGCAGGATGAAATGTTACAAGTCCCATGGTAAATTCTTTTACAGCTGTAATATCGACTTTGCCGAAATATCTCATCCATATGCCTGTAACAGCTATAACAGCTATTGTAAGCAGGGGAAAATAATCAGCAGCAAGTGATACATACCTGACCTGAGGTATTATAAGCCTTCTGGCAAAAAGAAAAAGCACTCCTGCAAGCAGAGTAAAACCTGAAAGCATAACAACGGGAAGCCCGATCTGAAGAATTCCGTCGATTGTTTCAAGAAACTTTATAGCTGCAGGAACAGGCTCTAAAAAAAACCTTAAATGTCTTACAAGTACGGTTAAAAATGAATAATGAAAAATCAGGCCGAACAGCCAAAGCCAGATTTCAAGATTAAAAGCCAGCCTGCCTTCTCTTACTTCATTCTTTGTATTTCTGAACAAAGACCTGAAAAGCAGAACTTCCAGCAGCATTCTGACTATTACCCCTTTTGTGTCTGAAGGGTTGTCGAATTTTGCCTGCTTTATCCAGGGAAAAGATTTTTCCTGTCCGCATGTTGTTGGTATACGGAAAGGAACAGGAGACTTTACCCAATCAAATAATTTAATTGCGACTCCGATTAAAAAAATCAATAGTGCGGCGTAGGGTATAAACACCCCAAAAAACCAGGTCATTCCGGGACCCGCAGTATATGCGAGTAAAGCCAGAACAGCCACCACCGCCGTTGAGAAGCCCAGATGTTGTTTCCACATTGCCTTTACACCTCTCTTGTTGGCAGCAAATTTAAAACTTAACTCCTCGGCACTTAATCAGACTTCACAGAGTACCAACGTCTGCAAACTCCATTAAAAGCACCACCCTATCCTATCTATACTTAATTTATAAAAACAGCATTACTGCTGATCAAACCCGCCTTTTTTAAATACTTCATGGGGAATAATCTGAGTTCCCGGCTCTTCTATCTCTTCGAACACATCTTTGGCTTTTAAAATATTTAATGTTCTTTCTTTAACATGTCTTGCTTTTAGTTCAAATATTTTTTCCCTGCATTCCATATAATTCTCAAACCCGATAAGAGCAAGTATGTCAAGTTTTTTAGAAATTTCGTCAAGATCTTTGTAAAACGATTCAGTCTTGTTTTTAAATTCTGTCCTTAATATCTCTTTCAGTGAAAAGATAAAAGCTGTTGCCCTTGCAGGGCCGAACTCCTGTACAGCTGAAATTCTCATGACAGGATCAAGTAATTTTTTTATCTTTTCGTTATCAAGATCTTCTTCAAAAAGCTCTTTTAAAACATCTTTTACAGAATCTTTTATATTAACTCCTACTGGATTCATAAAAAGATTACCCTGAGTTTCAAGAAATTTATTCTTATCTTCGGGAAAAGAAGCAAGTACGGCTTCAAACCATTTTGTTGCTATTTTTTTATGGGATGACATTGCAAGTTGTTCAAGATTGTTCATTTTTATCAACTTTCATTAAATATTAATGGTTATTTTAATACTACCCCGATACAGAGCTTATCATGAAACAAACATAAGCTTTTCGAATCAATATATATCTGATTCACAGAAAATGAATATCTTTATCAGATTCAGCAGCCTATTATATATAGGTTTTAATCAGGTAAAAAATAACCCTTCTAAACTTGCGATTTATAGAAAAACTGGTATTTTCTGTCAAGGCAAACATATTCGAATTAATTTAAATTAACAATAAATTTATTACTTTTTGAGGCTTGTTATGAAAAAAATTCAACTTAAATTCATTACTGTTACTGTTCTTTTTTCTTCTCTTACAACTCTTTTATTTACTGGTCTTTTAATGTGGCTTGTTATTCCTACAGGCCAGACAGGCAATCCTTACTTTCTTGGACTTCACAGACACAGCTGGGCAGATATCCACCTTTTCTTTTCTGTTATATTTACTCTTGGATCTTTTTTACACATTTATCTAAGCTGGAATCAGGTAGTAATAATGGCAAAAAAATATTTTGGCGATCAGAGCAAATACCTTATAGCAATGGGATTAAGCTTCCTTCCACTTACAATAATTGCATGGTTGTTTAAACTTATTACGGATTAAATTTATGATAAAATATAAAATCAAACTTAAAAACAATTCAGCTACCATAGGTTATTTTGAAACTATTCCTGAAAATATAAACAGTTTGAAGCAGGGAATAGGTTTTTTACAAGAAAATCCTTACGACGATTTTTTGAGAAATTACCTTTTATCCCTTTTTTCTGAACTTCCATATTCGGAAAAGACCAAATTTCTGGAGCAGGAAAAAGAAAGTAAAAACGAGTTTGTTCTTTCTTTATGTGCTGAAGCTGTTTTTATTTCACAAGATATCAGTGCTGATGATTATAATTTTGATATAGAAAAACTCAAAAACCGCACTTCTCTTATTTATCTGAAATCGCTTCTTTATAAAGACAGAAAAAAGCACAAAGACTTTTGTTCGTATATAAAAAAAAATATTGATAAACATCTTTTTTTCAAAGATGAACCACCTGTTCTTTATCCGGAGAATAATAAAGTAAAATTTTTATTCTCTTTAAAAGATATGGATATAAAAAAAGAAAAGCCAGGTGAGTCTGATGTTTCTTTTTTTGACCATGTACTCCAGCAATTCGACAATGCAGGAATAATTCCCGGCAGTGAAATGAGACATTTCAGCTCTCTTTCTCCACAGGGTATTTTAAGAAGATGGTATATGAAGACAAAAATCTGTACACATGAAGCAGATTTTACTTTTGAAGGGATACAGACAAGCTACGGCAAAGGGCTTGATTTAAATAAGGCAAGACTGACCTGTCTTATGGAGATGACTGAAAGAATATCTTCCTTTGCAAGCATTGAAGATATGAATATAATAACAAGAA
Source organism: Thermodesulfobacteriota bacterium (assembly GCA_051744925.1). Lineage (GTDB taxonomy): Bacteria > Desulfobacterota > Desulfobacteria > Desulfobacterales > JACKCP01 > JACKCP01. Next base: position 14,304 of record JBNJDM010000043.1, read on the forward strand.
AAAATTCTCCTGAAATTATTAAAACTTCTTATTCCCGGGGAATAAAAAAAGGCCTGAACCTTCTTGATCCAAACAGCCTGAGACTTGAAACTGAATATGAAGACCATGATCTTTTCTGGATGAAGGCAGAGCAGGCAGTTTCTCCCGGAAAATACAATGAAATTTATATACCGGTTCAGATGTCATATCTTTTCTGCAATCTTCCTGAACAGTCTCTTTTTTCATCCCTTGATTCCACAGGTCTTGCTTCAGGAGACACCCCGCAGCGGGCAAAACTTGCAGGAATATTTGAAGCTGTGGAAAGAGACTGTGAATACAGTTCTCCATTTATTTTAAGCTCCTGTTTTCGGATAAAATCTGAATCTGAAGAGATAGAAAAGCTTTTAAAATTTTACAAATCAAAAGGAATAGATTTCTTTTTCCAGGACATATCCCATGAAACAGGAATCCCCTGTTACAAAGCCTTTGTATACGGATCTGACAATATTATATACAAAGGATGTTCTGCTCATTTCAACGGAAAAAAAGCGTTGATTGATGCATTATTTGAAATACCTTATCCTACAATCGATAATCCACCATCAAAAATTGCAGGCTATGATCTTCCGGTTATTGATACAAAAGAACTCCCTGATTATTCAACTGATAATATAAACTCGGATCTTTTACTTGCAGAAGAACTTCTTTTAAAAAACAGCATAAAACCTGTTTATTCAGAAATCACAAGGCCTGACCTTGATATTTCTGTTTTTAAAACAATAATTCCCGGATTTGAAATGAACGGAGACTTTGATGATTTTTACAGATTAAGTAAAAGACAGTATGATAAATTCAAAGCTGTATTTGAAAATATATGAAAAAACAAAAAAAATATTAAACCTGATTTGAGGTTTTAAGACAGTTAGCTATGGAGTTGTAAAGAATTTCAATATTTACAGGTTTTGAAACATAATCATCCATACCTGCTTCAAGACATTTTTCCCTGTCTCCTGTCATTGCATGGGCTGTCATTGCAATAACAGGAACGCTTTGAATTTGCCTTTCCTTTTCTCTGACCCGTAAAGCTTCAGCAGCTTCAATACCTCCCATTCCAGGCATCTGTACATCCATAAGAACTATATCAAAGTCTTTTTCCTCAATTTTTTTCAAAGCTTCATAACCGTTTTCAGCTGTTTCACACTCAGCTCCGATTTTTTGAAGATAACGCACTGCAATCTGGGTATTTACATAATTATCTTCTGCAATAAGGACTTTCAAATACTCTTTATTCTTTTTTTCAAGCCACTTATTTATTATTTTTAATGAATCTTTTTTTAATATTTTATCGTTTGTATCTACTCTGCCATCAAAAGGTTCTTTTTGAGAAACTTCAGAAAATGGTATGCTGAACATAAAAACGCTTCCCAGGCCATAAGAGCTTTCAGCCTTTATTTCTCCGTTCATAAGACTTACAAGCTCCTTTGAAATTGCAAGCCCGAGACCGGTTCCTCCGTGTTGCCTTGATATTGATTCATCAACCTGACTGAAATTATCGAAAATTGAGGGCAGATAAGACTCTTTTATTCCTATACCTGTATCTGTTATACGAAAATTGATAAAATTTTGTTTTTTGTTTTTTCCAAAAGAGACCTTTAGCTCCACCTTTCCCTTAAAAGTAAATTTTAGAGCATTGCTTAAAAGATTAACAAGTATCTGTTGAAGTCTTAATTCATCTGCTGCTATTATTTCAGGAACTGAAGGCTCTGTTTTAAAATCAAGCTCTATACTTTTCTTCTCTGCTTCCGGCAAAAGGAGGTTATAAATATTATCGAGCAGATTTCTTATTTCAACAGGCTGCATCTTTATTATAAGCTGGCCAGATTCTATTTTTGAAAAATCTAAAATATCATTGATAATTGCAAGAAGTGTTTCCGAGGAACGTACAATAATTTCGACCTGTTTTTTTTGATCATCCTTAAGCTGAGTTTCTCTTAAAAGCTTTGCCATACCGATAACTCCACTCATGGGAGTTCGTATTTCATGGCTCATATTGGCAAGAAATCTGCTTTTTGCATCACTTGCAGCTTCAGCCTGCTCCTTTGCATTTTCCATGGCTTTTTCAGCCTTTTTTCTAACAGAAATATCCCTTGTTATACCCCTGAAACCTTTTATACGTCCTTTTTTATCCTTAATCAGGGATACCGAGGTTTCAAGATAAAGAATATCCCCGTTTTTTGTATAAGCTGTGTAGGAAACATTTCTTAAAGGAGCGCCTGTGATAAAAACTTCGTTGAATTTTTCATATATTCTTTGAGCCCCGTCTTCTGTCATTGTTATTCTGTAATCAGTGCCTATCAATTCATCATAGTTGTATCCGAAAAGCCTTGAGATCCCCTTTGTTACAAACATCATTTTTCCATGTAAATCGACTTCATAATATCCGTCCTCGACTTCATCAAGAATCTCTTTATACCTTTCAGCAATAAAAGAAACCTCGCGTAATTTTAAGAAAATTTTGTAAAATGCAAAGCAAAGCAAAGATATGCCGATTAATATCAACAGGCTACCCGAAAACATTATTTCTCTCCATCCAGCCGAAACACGGCCATAAATCCTCTTCAGTGTGAGGCTCAAGCGTTATTGTTATATCCTGCTTTTTATTTTTCAAAAAGTTAATCAGGGGGCTGAAATCTATACTCCCTTTTCCGGGAGGCAGATGCAAATCATTTTTTCCGTCATTGTCATGAAGATGTATCTCTTTTATATATTTTCCAAAATCTTTAATCCATTTTTCAAGGCTCTGATCACCAAAGGCAAAATGATGACCTGTATCAAAACAAAATCCTCCGCCGTTTTCAAACACTGCTTTTACAACTTCTTTTATTTCTTCAGAAGATCTTTCATAAACATTTTCCACATTAAGAATTATATTTTTTTGTTTTAATCTGTATGCAAAATCTGCAAAAAAATCACAAGTTCTCTTTGTCCATTCATCTTTTAAAAATTCATATCTTTTAAAATCGTATCCAGGATGAAAAACTATAGACTCTGCTCCGAAAACTTCTGCATACTCTGCAGCCGATTTTATTCTTTTCCTGCTTATTTTTCTGATCTCGGGATCAGAAGATGCGGGATTAAGATCAAGGAAAGGGCCGTGCATTGTTACCCTGCAATTTTTTTTTTTAAACTTTTGTGCTGTTTTTTCAGCCTGCTTAAGAGATATATTTTCAAGAACAAAGGAATCTATACCGATCTCAGGATTGATTTTCAGATCAAGATATTTTTCTATGTACTGATCCGCCATTTTAAGGGGAAGATTAATCTGAACCTGTTTTATAATATCTTTTTTCATAATTATAATTTATACCTTTAATAGTTATGTTTTGTTGACATAATTTTTTTTTAAAAGTAGTAGTTTTTTTTAAATTTATAAAGAACTTTTTAGGTGAAGATATGTTTGGAATAGGAATGCCTGAAGTTTTACTGATCCTTGCTGTAGCTCTTATTATTCTGGGGCCGAAAAAGCTCCCTGAAATTGCAAAGACTCTTGGCAAAGCATTTGGCGAATTCAAAAGATCAATAGATGACTTCAAAGATAGTATAGATGTAGATACAGACACTGATAATAAAAACAAAAAATCAGAACATGAAGCACTGAAAGGGAAAAAAGACCCGAAAGATGAGTGATGTTAAGGAAAAAATCGACATAACAGAACACCTTACTGAATTAAGATCAAGGCTGATTAAATCTTTTTGTGCTGTATTAATCGGTTTTGCAATATGTTATTTTTTTAAGGAAAAACTTTTTTTTATTTTAACACAACCTCTCAGAGAATCTCTTGATAAAAGCGGGAGTATTATATTTACAGGTATTCCTGAAGCATTTTTCACATACCTTAAAACCGCACTTTTAACCGGAGTTATTATAACTTTGCCCTATACTTTTTTTCAGTTCTGGGCTTTTATATCTCCGGGGCTTTATTCAAAAGAAAGAAAAATCACAGCTGTTCTTACTGTTTTATCTGTGCTCTTTTTTGCCTGCGGAGCTTTATTCGGCTATTTTTTTGTATTTCCCTACGGTTTCGATTTTCTTTTAAGCTTTGCGGATAAAGATATCCAGGCTCTTCCTTCAATGAAAGAGTATTTTTCATTTGCTTCAAAGCTCCTTTTTGCCTTCGGCCTTTCCTTTGAGCTACCTCTCGTGCTTACAGGACTTGCAAAAATGGGGGTTGTTACTCCTGATTTTCTTAAAAAAAAACGAAAATACGCAATTTTAATTTTTTTCTGTTTTGCAGCTTTTATTACTCCTCCTGATGTTATAACCCAGACAATGATGGCTCTTCCCATGCTTCTTCTTTATGAAGTAAGTATTATCGGAGCTAAAATTTTCGGCAAAAAGAAAACCTGAATTTATTTTTGCAGCTTAAAATAATAAGTCTCTCAAAGCCACAATGGCACAAAGAAGAAACTTTTTAAAAATAAAAACGTATAGAATACTTAGTAATTGACCGAAAACTAGAATTTTTTGTTCAGTTACGGCAAATAAAAAATTTAACCGCAGGAATACTGGAGTATTTTGAGGATTAAATTTTGAGTCTAACTTAAGAACCGGGCAAAAAAGGCAGTTTTCGTTCAGCAACTACTTAGTATAAATCAGGGTATTCCTTGCCTTTGTGCCCCCTGAGAGAGAAAAAAAATAATGCTTCTATCTTCAAAATTTACAACACGTAGAACTTAACTTCAAATATTATATAAGTTCTGAAACAACCTAAACAAAACCTTTGTGTCATGGTGACTTTGTGAGAATTATTCTGATTTAAAGCTGAATTATTACTTTTCTGATTTATACTTTTCAGCCGCTTTAATCATACCTTCTGCCCAGGAAAGAGCACCGAATGCATGAACATGAAGATATGCAGCAAGAGTATTTTTCTTTGTAATTGCATCCTTATTTCCTGTTATTCCAACACCCCTGTCAAGATCAAAGGAAAACTTTGTATCTTTTTCATTTCTCATTTCGATTATTGATGAATACCTGAATTCATGTCCTTTAAGATGTGTACCTTTTTTATAAAAAGGGTTTTCTTCACAAACAACAGCATCAACATATCCGTGACCCTGCGGCTTTTTAGATATTGAAAAGCTTAAAGGAAAAAATCCGCACATTTCATATTTTTCATTGTTTAAAACTATAGATTCTCCAAGATAAATAAGTCCGCCGCATTCAGCATAAACCGGAAGTCCGCTTAAAGCAGCTTCTTTTACAGAATCTCTCATAGATTTATTATTGCTTAGCTCAAGAGCAAAGCTCTCAGGAAATCCTCCGCCTATGTAGAGAGCGTCTATATCATCGGGAAGATTTTTATCTTTTACAGAACTTATTTCAACAAGTTTTACGCCTGATTTTTCAAGAACAAAAAGATTTTCAGGGTAATAAAACTGGAAAGCTTCATCTATAAGAACCCCGATTTTAAGATCATCTTCAGCTTTTTTTTCGGGAATAAGAAGTTCATACGGAGATTGTTTAGTTTTATAAGGAATTTCTTTTTCTGCAATATCAAGAACTTTACCGACATCAAGATTTTCATTTATTATTCTGCCGGCTTCTTTAATAATAGCTGCAGCCTCTTTATTCTCACATGTGGGAACAAGCCCCATATGTCTTTCCGGAAACTTCAGAGTTTTTACTTTTGGAACAGCCCCTATAACCTGGGCATCAGTGTAGTATTCTACAGCTCTTCTAAGTTTGCCTGCATGTCTTGCTCCTGCAACTTTATTAAATATTACTCCTGCAAGATTAAGTTCCGGATCAAATTTTTCAAGACCCATGACTATGGCACCGATGGTCATAGTACATTTTGTACAGTCAATGCATACAATTACCGGGGAATCGACAAGCTTTGCCGTTTCAGCAGTGCTTGTGCTTCCCTCAATATCAATGCCGTCATATAATCCGCGGTTACCTTCTATTAGAGCTATGTCTGAACCTGCGCAATGGTAGAGAAAGGAGTTTCTTACAATATCTTCGGCGCACATGAAAGTGTCCAGGTTATAGCAATGCCGGCCTGCTGCAAAAGACAGCCAGCCGGCATCAATATAATCTGGTCCTTTTTTGAAAGGACATACGTTTTTTCCCTGCTGAACAAGTGACGAGGTCAGCCCCAGAGATACAAATGTTTTACCTGAACCGCCGCGAAGTCCGGCGATAGTAACTGCAGAGCGGCACTCATCATTTTTCAGCATTGATAAAAACCTCAAAAACTATAAAA
>JBNJDM010000044.1:0-20354 GCA_051744925.1 Thermodesulfobacteriota bacterium
GTAAATTTTTATTGTAAAAAAGATCAAAACAATGAACAGGCATGGTTTAGCTTAACAGATAATAAATTTTCAATTAACATAGATATTGAAGAAAATGATATAGGCTCTCTTGGCGAAATTTTACAGGAGTTAATCGATCTTCGAATTACTCAATATTTGAAAAGGAGCTAATTAAATTGTTATTAAGATCATCTTTAAGCTTTTATTTTTATAAAATTTTTTATGGTTATTAACGTTAAAGAATTCATAATTCCTGAAAGTTGATCCTTATGACCTCACAACCAGTATTATGGTAATTAACCGGTCTATAAATGTTTCAAAAACCACTTACAAAAGATGTAAAAGCCATCTGCACCGCAGGCCTGGTGTATTCCATTCTGCTGATTCTGTTTTTGCTTAAAATACCTATAAGTCCCTCACTGTAGCCTATTCTGCTGTTTTTTGTATATCCTGCTTTTTTTACTGCATCATCAAGTTCCATGTCATGGTTTGATAAAAAATCTGATATATCAGCCGGAAGCATAAAAGCCGGTCCTATCCCCTTGAATATTTCTGAACCGTTAAAAAATACGCATACACTTGTATTAAAAAAAGAGTCTGAGGTAGGATCCCTGAAAATTCCCGATTCTATGCCGCACCCCAAAGTATATTCACCTGACCGGAAGGAATGTTTTGCCCGGTTTAAAGCTCCTGTTATTGTCTCTTCAAGGCTGCGGGGCTGATCAGGTACTTTGGAATCTGCTTTGAATGTATAAAATTTAACTGGTTGCTCAGGGAAAAATTCATTGGTAACAATTTTTAAAGCTTCATATTTTACAGGGTTTTGTGACCCGAGACATATTTTCATTTATTTCATTCTTTCATTTTAATCTAAATTAAGGATTAATTCAGTCTGGTTATTTCGGTTTCTGAATACGGGATTTCTGCAACAATTTTTGTTCCTTTGCCCAAAGATGTATTTATTTCCATCTTACCTCCGATAAGGCTTATTCTTTCCTTCATTCCTTTTAAACCCATTTTATCTCCTGAATTATCAGGCTTAATCTCTGAGTTGTATTCAAACCCTTTTCCATTGTCTTCAATTCTTAAAATTATTCTGGGATGAGATGCAATAAGTCTTATCCTTGCTTTGGAAGCTTCAGAGTGCTTATTTATATTGTTAAGCGCTTCCTGGATAATTCTGAATATATTTATTTCAATATCAAAGCTTAGGTCAAGGTTTTCAATTCCTGCTGAGGTAAAATCTATTTCAGTCCCGTATTTATGATTAAACTCTTCGCAATGCTGGTAAACAGCTTTGGCAAGACCTAGTTCATCAAGGTTGGGAGGTCTTAAATCATAGGAAATATGCCTTATGTCGGCAATTGAATCTTTAAGTCCGCTTGATAAAACAGAGGCCTTTTCCAGAAGTTTTTCATCAACTGAATTTTTAAGGGCATCTGCAGTGATTTTAAGGAATGAAAGGTTCTGGGCAACATGATCGTGAAGATCAAGAGCGATTTTTTTTCTTTCATTCTCCTGAGCTTTTATCAGTTCTTTTGTAAGACTGCTTATCTGGGCCTCAGCTTTTTTCAGTTCTGTAATATCTTTTGCATAAACAGCAATACGATCTATTTCATCCTGGTTGTTTAAAACAGGATAAAGTGTAATATCATAAATATAGTCTCCTGCATTATCCTGAAATCTTACGATATTGCCTGAATCTGTTATTTCTTTTATATATTTTTCTTTGTTTTTTATAAAGTTTTTAGGGAAAAGATTAAATATTTTCTTTCCTATGAAGTCTTCCAGGGAATAACCGAATCTATCTGCTGCGCTGTTGTTTGCAGTCAGTATTATTCCCTCAGGAGATATCATAATTACAGAGTCGTTTGTTGCATTTAAAAGAGCTCTTATCTGTTCTTCCCGTTCTTCAAGCTCATAAGCCATTTCTTTGAGAGGTGTGATATCTGTTATTACTGCAAAACTTCCTTCAAAACCGCCTTCATTGTCGTACAGATTTTTGCCCTGAAACAGTACAGTGATCTTTTTTCCGTCTTTTCTTATGAGAATCTGTTCAAAAACAGATTTGGTTTCAAATTTTTCAGGATTTAAATTGCTTCTGTTTTCTGCAAGCTTTTTAACAAGATTATATGAATTGTAACCTATAAGTTCAGAATCGCTGTAACCTGTAATTTCACATAGTCTTGGATTTACATATGTAATAACTCCGTGTTTGTTCTGAACTCCGAGACCGTCGTTCATTCTTTCAACAAGAGTGCTGTACTTTGTTTCATTATGAATAAGTGCTTTTTCAGCTTTTAATTTATACTCAACCTCTTCCTGAAGCTTGGTGTTAAGATTTATAAGATCATTTGTTCTTTGTTTTATTCTTTCTTCAAGCTTATTTGTTGCTTCCTGAAGTATATTTTCCGCCTGTTTTTTATCCCCGATTTTTTCATTAAGACTTGAATATTTTTCAACATTTTCAAGACATATTGCTGTATGTGCTGAAATAATAGTAAGTATTTCAATTTTATCCTGGGTAAAAACATTTTTTATATCGATGTTTTCAAGATAAAGTACTCCTTTAAGGTTCTGTTTTCTTATTACAGGGAGGCAAATTACAGATTTTGGAATATTTTTGGCATCAGGTGTGAAAAATTTTGAATATTCCCTTGAAATCTGTTCAGGATAAAAAGTCTGTCTTGTCTGAAAAACATTGTGAACAACAGGTTCAAGTATTCCTGAAAAATTAGATATTCCGGCTCCGGGTTTGTAGTATTCAGGATTTGCATCTGCTGTAACAGAAGCTTTTACAACAGGTATATTCTCTTTTAGATTTATAAAATAGCCATGCGTTGCTCCTGAAACTTCAATAAGCACATCCATAAGCTGAAGAATCAGTTCATTCTTGTTTATTTTTTCTGAAATAAGTCTTAATGCCCTGAAAATTTTTGGAAAACTTCTTAAAGGAAAATCTGTGTCTGTAAAAGTTTTAATACCTGTATCATGGCTTAATGTTTCTGTTCCTATAAGACTGGAAAGCTTTAAAAGGCATCCCCACTTTCTGTATGCAGCAACAGCAGCATTAAGATAATTATTGGCTGTCTTGATTTTATTGTTGTCCCTGAAAAAATAATAAGCTCTTTCATTGAAATAAGCTTCATCATGTGTAAAATCGCTTTCACGGGCCTGATTTATTGCTTTTTGGTAATATGCTTCAGCCTTTTCAAAGTTGCCTGCTATTCTTTCTTTTTCAGCTTTTATAAGAATATATCGGTGAAAATTGTTTACAGGTGAGGCATACGCAAAGGCTTTGAATTTTTTTATTCTTCTTGAAGATTCTTCCAGAATATGCTGCTGATATTTATTTATTTTTTCATACTTTAAAACAGAGATCATTGCTCCCAGAAAAAAATGATATGGAAGCACTGCAAGAGAATCTGCACCGCTGGTATATTGGTCAGCTTCTTTCCAGTATTTGTCTGCCTTTGGAATATTGTTCATGTAAAGGTAAATAAATGTGTTTGCAAAATTTACCAGGAATTTGCCTGTTATATTTTTATTTTCTTTGTTTTCACCTGAAATTTCTGATGACAAGGCAGTATATTCTGTAATAGGTCTTAATTCAGATTCTTTTAGAAAAATCTTAGAAAATTTAAGAAATATTCTTGCATGGTTCAGTGCTATCTGCTGTCCCATCTGTTCAAGGGTAATCTCTGCAATTTCAAGTTCCTTTTTTATGTTGGTAAGAGGATGTCCTGCATAAAGAGAATAACTTAAAAGAGTATGAACAGCATGTGATGCAAATTCAAAATCTCCAAGTTCAACTGCTTTTTCTTTCCCTTTTCTAAGCATGGGAAGACAGGAATTTACAGGATCTTTCCAGTGTTTAAGGAAAATTGAATTTACAATTAATGATCTTGCATAACCCTTTGAATTTTTTTTCTTTTCTCCCAGATCGAGGCTTATTTTACCAAGTTTTATACCTGTTTCATAATCTTTTAAAACACTGCATACAGATGTACCAAAAGCAGCAAGTCCGTATGAGGTTTCAGGAGAGTATCCGTGTTTTAAGCTTAGTCTTACCATTAAAGATGATAATACAGGATGCATTCCCGGGTAAGATAAGTATGAAGGTGTTAATAAAAGAGATAAAATTCTCATTATTGTTTTTATAATTTTATTTTCTGCAGGCTTAAGTGTTTTTATCTTTATTAAAGGACTTGTTGAAAGCATAAATTTTGTTTTTATGACGTCGTAGAGTATTTTTAAATTTCCAGGGTTTTCATTTATTTTTATACCGAGGTTTTCGAGTATAAATACTCCCGATTTTATGGAACTTTCAATTTTATTGGCTGCAATCTGGGAGCTGATAAGAAGTTCATAAGCCCTTACCTGGCTTAACATATCTTTGTTGTATAAAAGGATTTTTGTTGTTGTATCTTTTACTTTTTCATAATCTCCTGAAATAAGAGCTGAATATCCTGACTCAATATATATTTCAGTTGTAAGTTCAGGAGCTTCAGACCATTTATTTTCGCCAAGAAGTGCATCTGCGTTTTCAAGGAAGTTCAGTGCAGAGCTTCCTGAATTCGATTTTATGGCATTTTTGGCTGCCTTCAGATTAAGTTCGGCTATAACATGTTTTTCTTCATTGGAAAGGTATTCTGCACCTTCATTAAAATGGTAAACAATCTCATATAAAATTTCACTGTCTGTATCCTGAAAATGGGAGTAGAGCTTTTTACCAATATTGATATGGACATCTTTTTTATCATTTTCTGAAATCAGATCTGTAATAGTCTGCTGAATATTGTCATGTCTGAAGAAAAAAGCGGTTTCAGCGCTGTTGCCTTCTTTTTCATCCCTTTTAAAAATCAGGCCTGAATATAATGCAGGTTCAAGTAAAGAATAAATTTCATCAATTTTTATATCCATTATCACTGATAGTTTTGATGCTGAAACTTTTGTGCCGGAACAGGCCGCTACAGTCAAAAGAGTTAAAGTCTCTTCAGGGAAATCGTTTAAAACATCTTTTATATAGTTGCTTGAAAAATTCTGCCTGCTTTTTCTGTAAATAGCATCAAAATCCCATTCCCAGGTTCCTGAATCAAAATTATAAAAAATCAGTTTTGAAGAGTGAATTGAATAAATATACTGGTGAATCTGAAAAGGATTTCCTCCGGTTTGCTGGAATATCAGATCAGCCAGGGAGACATTTTCTCCTGGTTCATTTCCGAAGCTGTCCTGAACCAGTTCTGCTATATGATGAGTCGCCAGTGAGTCGAGTTCTATAATTTCAAAAGTTATATAATTCTCTCTCATGTTTTCTATAATTTCAGAAAGATATTTTGTTGATAAATTCTCAGCGTTTCTGTAGGCTCCTATTACAAGCAGGGGGCCACCCTGGAAATATCTTGAAATAAAAGAAAACAGTTCAAGGCTCGCTGTATCAGCCCAGTGCAGATCATCAAGAAAAAATACAACAGGCTTGGCAAAGGAAAGGCAGGATTCAAGAAATTTTCTGCATGCTGTAAAAAACCTGTTTTTATTGCGAACTGGGGACTTGTCAGAGTCTTCAGTGTGTGAACCGATAACAAGCTCAATTTCCGGTATAAAATTTGATAAAACAGCAACATTGTTTTTAAGATTTGCTTTAAAAATATCCTTTAAAATATTAGTCTGTTCTTCACCCTGTGCAAGAACATCTCGTAAAAACTGGGAAAAAGCCTGTTTAAATGCAAAATAAGGTTTCTGGCGGTCCTTTCTTGTAAATTTACCAGAAATAACAATGCCGCCTGCTTCATTAACATTTTTATGAAATTCATTTATGAGTTTGGTTTTGCCGATTCCGGGCTCACCTTTTATAAAAATATTTTCTTTATAACCTTTTGCAGCTTTGTAAAAAGATATTAAAAGCCGGCTTAATTCAGCTTCTCTTCCGTATATTTTGTCAGAAATTGCAAAGTTGTTTGAAATATCCCTTGTGCCGGGTGTGAATGAGGTTATTTTATCTTTGTCTTTATAAGTTTCTTTACATCTTATTATATCGTAATAAAGTCCGTATACAGACTGATATCTTTTATCCTTTGATTTTGATAAAAGCTTTTGAATTATCTGAAATACAGGGTTAAAAATTTCAGGAGGCTTTTCCTGCAAAGGATTTTTTGAAACAAGTGCATTTAAATAATCTCTGTTGTCTGAAATTTCTTCAAAAGGAAGCTGACCTGTAAGGCATTCATAAAACAATACTCCTGCGCCGTAAAAATCTGTTCTGAAGTCGAGACCATCACTGTAATCGTCTATCTGTTCAGGTGCCAGGTAGTATAAATAGTTTTCTATCAGATTATTGTTGTCTTCAGTAGATTTTTTGAAAATTGAAAATGAACTGAAAGACGGTGGAAGGGCGGTTATATTATCATTTCCGTCTATAAAAAGAGAAGCCGGGTGAAGATTTAAATACGGTATACCTTTTTTATGTATAGATTTAAGCAAATCAGCTACTTTTTCAGCCAGATCCAGAAAAGCAGAAGTTGAAGAAAAAGGATGATTTTTTTTACGGTTTAGTTCATTGCCGAAAAATGAAGATAAGGGCCTGCCTGATGGTTTTTCAATTATGAGAATAATTTTTCCGGAATCAGGGTCAGTATTGAAATCTAGGATTTTTGATATTTTTTCTATAGGGTTATCAATTAAATGAATAATCTGTTTTTTAATCTCGTCAAATTCTGCTGATGATACCGGTGCATCGTATTTACGCAGTATAATATTTTCACCTGTCTGAATATTTACTGCTTCATATGAAGTAAATCCGAGTTTTTTTGCAAGAAATCCTGTTATTCTGTATTTATTCTGGATAATATCCATTTTAATTTTCCGGTATAATGTTGTTAAATTACAGCATATCTGTTAAATATCCTGATCTTGGTTCCGGTTGAATACATCAGGGGAACTTTTATTTGACCCGGAATTTTCCAGATTTGCAGTAATATTATAAAAAATAAAATTTAAAAAAATGAAACCGAGAATATAGGTAAAAGATGATAATGAAGCTTCTCTTTGTTGTCAATCAGAGGTTTATATGAAATAAATAGTTATTGAACTGAAAATACAAAACTGATCGTTCCGGTTAAACGAGTATCGGTTGAAAAGGTTAATTAGTACTTGGCCGAAAACTAGAATTTTTCGTTCAGCAACTAATTAACAGCATTTTTGCTAAGCATATCTAAGATATTTCCGGAGATTTGATTTTTTTTTTGGATATGATATTTGAATCCTTTCTGACTTGTTGCAGATTATTTAAAATTATAAGTAAACACAGGAAATAAAAAATGAGTGAAAAAGAGACACCCTCGCATTTCATAAGAACCAAAATTATAAACGATCTTAATCAGGGTAAGTATGAAAAAGTTATTACCAGGTTTCCTCCTGAGCCAAACGGATATCTTCATATAGGACATGCAAAATCTATATGTCTTAATTTCGGAATGGCTGAAGAGTTTAACGGGAAATGTCATTTAAGATTTGATGATACTAACCCTGTAAAAGAGGATGAGCTATATGTTGAATCTATTAAAAAAGATGTAAAATGGCTCGGATTTGACTGGGAGGACAGGCTTTCATATGCATCGGATTTATATGATGATTTTTACAATGTTGCTTTAAACCTGATTAAAAAAGGAAAAGCTTTTGTCTGTGATCTCAGTTTTGATGAAATGAGAGAGTATCGGGGTACCCTCAAAGAGCCTGGTAAAAACAGCCCGTACAGAGAAAGAACTGTTGAAGAAAATCTCGATCTTTTTCAAAGAATGAAAAACGGAGAATTTGAAGAAGGCTCAAAAGTATTAAGACTAAAGATAGATATGGCTTCTCCCAATTTCTGCCTCAGAGATCCTTCTGTTTACAGAATAATGAAGGTTTCTCACTACAGAACAGGTAACAAATGGCATATTTATCCTATGTATGATTTTGCACAGTGTCTTTCTGATGCCCTGACCGGAGTAACACATTCTTTATGTACACTTGAGTTTGAAAATAACAGGCCTCTTTATGACTGGATTCTGGAGAATGCAGATATAAAACCGGAAAACGGAATTCCTGAACAGACTGAATTTGCAAGACTTAATCTTTCTTATACAGTGTTAAGCAAAAGAAAGCTTATTGATCTTGTAAACAAAGAAATAGTAAGCGGTTGGGATGATCCGAGAATGCCGACTATAGCAGGTATGAGGCGCAGAGGTATTCCGCCTGAAGCAATAAGGAGTTTTTGTGATGCAATCGGAGTTGCAAAAAAAGACTCTGTTGTAGATGCAGCACTTTTTGAACACTGCATCCGTGATGTACTGAATAAAAATGCTCCAAGAAGATTCGGAGTGCTTGATCCGTTAAAAGTTGTAATTGAAAATTATGAAGAGGGCAGAGAAGAAATTTTCAGCTGTCTGAATCATCCTGCAGATGAATCCATGGGAAGAAGAGAAGTCCCTTTTTCAAAGGTGATTTATATAGAAAAAAGCGATTTTATGGAAAATCCGCCTAAAAAGTTTTTCAGACTCGGACCCGGCAGAGAAGTACGGCTAAGGTATGCATATTTTATTAAGTGCACAGATTTTGTAAAAGATGAAAACGGAGAAGTTACAGAGCTTCGGTGCACTTATGATCCTGAAACAAAGGGAGGAAGCGCTCCTGACGGAAGAAAGGTCAAAGGTACAATTCATTGGGTCAGTGCAGACAAAGCTGTTGATGCAGATATTAAAATATATGACAGGCTTTTTAATGTTGAAAATCCGGGTAAAGGAGA
Source organism: Thermodesulfobacteriota bacterium (assembly GCA_051744925.1). Classification (GTDB taxonomy): domain Bacteria; phylum Desulfobacterota; class Desulfobacteria; order Desulfobacterales; family JACKCP01; genus JACKCP01. Next base: position 8,783 of record JBNJDM010000044.1, read on the forward strand.
TCTTGAAGAATCCCTTAATCCGGAATCACTGAAAACATTGAAAAACTGCAAACTTGAGCCGGAATTAAAAAATGCGCAGGAGGGGGTTCAGTTTCAGTTTGAAAGAAACGGATATTTTACTGTTGATAAAGAATCAAGTGAAAATAATTTGATTTTTAATCAGGTTGTCACTTTAAGGGATCAGTGGGCTAAAATATCAAAAAAATGACTTATTTCGGTTTAGGTTTATCTGAACAGAGGATAAAATATCATGGAGTATGATACGGGACATATTCTGATTCCCGGCTTAAAAAACATCAGCTATCTTCCGCCGGACAAGGATTTTGCAGGGTTAAATCCTGTGCAATCCGATGATTGGTGGGTTAAGGTAAAAAAAAGAAATACTCCGGGTGATATTTATTGTGTCAGAGACTGTAGCTCAACTATGGATGCGGTTTATGATCTTTGTGAAAAAAAAGTATTAAAAGATTATGATTCATTAATAACACAGTTCCAGAGTAAGGGACGGGGACAGTTTAAAAAGGAGTGGTTTTCAGGCAGCGGCAATCTCATGGTTTCATTCAAAATCCCTTTTGTTTTTAAAGGCAAATGGAGTGAAAACCTTCTTCCTCTTATTCTCGGAAATTTAATCTGCAAAGCTCTTGAACATTTTGGAGTTGAAGCCAGGATTAAATGGCCCAACGACATTCTTCTCAAAGAAAAAAAGATTGCCGGAATTCTTGTGGAAAAAAAAGAAGATTATTATATAGGTGGTCTTGGGCTGAATATTGTTTCTGCTCCTGATGACTTCATGCTTGAATCGTTTTTTTCAATGCCTGCTTCTTCACTTTCTGAAAACAGAATAATTATAGATAATCCGGTTATGTTCTGGGATTTAATCTTTAGTGAAATTTATGATTTTTTAAATAAAAAGCTTGCAAATGAAGCCCCTTCTGATCTAATTATCAGTTTAAATCAAAAATTATTATGGGTTAATGAAGAAGTATATTTCAGAAATTCCCGGGGTGAAGTTGAAAAGTTTTTTCTGCACGGTGTTTCTGACGACGGGGGGCTTATACTTTTTGGCGCAGCAGGTAAAAAAGTTGTGTATTCTGGCAATATCAGGCCTGTAGATCTATAAAATTAGTTAATAAAATTAAATATTTAGGGGATATCAACTATGGAACAGAAAAGTTTTGTTGAATTTTTGGAAGAAATAAAAGGTAAGTCTATTCTTATTGCAAACCGGGGTATAACTGCAAGAAGAATATGCAGAGCAATCTCTGAAATACCGGGTGCTATTTCAATGGTTACTGCCACTGATATTGACAAAACCTCTCCTGCCGCAATAAGCGCTCAGCAGCTTATGCTGCTTGGAAAAGAATCTTCTGCTTATCTTGATATAGACAGAATTATAAGAAAAGCTAAAGAACATGGTGTTGCAGCGATTCATCCGGGGTGGGGTTTTGCTGCAGAAGATGAATCATTTCCTCAGAAATGCAGGGATGCAGGAATTGTTTTTATAGGTCCTGAACAGGATGCAATGAAAACTCTTGGAAATAAAGTTTCGGTAAGAAGACTTGCAAAAGAGCTTGATGTACCTGTTGTTCCTGGTTCGGAATCTGCTGTTGATATACCTCAGGCAAGAAAGATTGCCCAGGAAATCGGTTTCCCGGTTATGCTTAAAGCAGAAGGCGGAGGCGGCGGAAGAGGTATTTACGAAGTTTATTCAGATGAAGATCTTGAGTCAGCTTTTCAGAAATCTTCAGCTATGGCTGAAGCATCGTTTGGAAATCCGCGTATATATGTAGAAAAACTTCTTCATAATGTAAGACATATAGAAATTCAGATAGCAGCAGATAAATACGGCAATGTTTTTGCATTTGATGAAAGAGACTGTACTATTCAGAGAAATCATCAAAAACTTGTGGAAATTACTCCTTCTCCATGGTCGAAAATGACCGAAGAATTAAGACAAAGACTTAAAAATTATGCTATAAAACTTGCAAAAGCTGTAAATTATCACACACTCGGAACTGTTGAATTTCTTGTTGATGAAAAAGCAGATCCTTATCTTATAGAAGTTAATACAAGACTTCAGGTTGAGCACGGCATTACAGAATGCAGATATGGAATTGATCTTGTTGAGGAACAGATTCTTCTTGCATTCGGACTTCCTCTTCGTCTTAATGAAGAAAATACAAAGCCGAACCAGTATGCAATGCAGATAAGGGTAAACTGTGAAGATCCCAAAAACAACTTTACTCCCAATGCTGGCAGAATAACCAGGTATATTTCACCGGGCGGACAGGGGGTCAGAATAGATTCATGTGTTACTGCCGGATATAAATTTCCATCCCAGTATGACTCTGCAGCCTCTCTTTTAATAACCCACGGAAGCTCCTGGGACAAGACTGTTCAGCTCATGAGAAGAGCGCTGAGAGAATACATGATCAGCGGTGTAAAAACGACCCTTCCTTTTTACAGAGAACTCATGAAGGAACAAAAATTTAATCTTGGAGAGTTTGATACAAAATTTATAGAAAGAAATCCCGGACTTTTTGATTATATAGACAGACAGCCTGAACCTTTAAGACTTGCAAAACTTATAGCTGATATTTCAGCAAAAGGTTACAACGAGTATGTATCCCTTGGAGAATACAGAGGTATACATGATAAAAGACTTGGAAAATCGAATGTTGTTCTTCCTGATTTTTCTCGTGAAGACTATAATTACACATCCCCTTATCCCCGTGGAGACAGAGATGCTGTACTCGATTTTGTAAGAGGTACAGATTATGTACATTTTACAGATACAACACCAAGGGATCAGACCCAGTCCAACAGCGGAAACCGGTTCAGGCTGGCAGAAGACAGGCTGATTGCCCCTTATCTTGACAAGTGTAATTTCTTTTCCATTGAAAACGGCGGCGGAGCTCATTTCCATGTAGCAATGCTTGGTAATATGACATACCCCTTTACAGAGGCGGCTGAATGGAATTCAGATAAAATGGCTCCTGAGACAATGAAGCAGATTCTTGTAAGATCAACAAATGTGCTCGGATACAAGCCTCAGTCTAAGAATATGATGCGTGCAACAGGTGAGATGATATGTGAGCATTATGATGTTATACGCTGTTTTGACTTTTTAAATCATGTTGACAATATGAAGCCTTTTGCAGAAGTTGCAATGTCTTCTTCAAGAAATATTTTTGAACCTGCAATTTCAATGTCATGGACAAAAGGTTTTACAGTGGAAAGATATCTTGAGGTTACAGAAGAGATACTTGAAATGACAGCATCTGTAGCAGGTGTTTCCAAAAATAAAGCTGTAAAAATGATTGTACTCGGTCTTAAGGATATGGCTGGTGTATGTCCTCCGAGATTTATAAGCCGTCTTGTTAGTGAACTTCGGGTAAAATACCCCGAGCTTGTTCTTCATTATCACAGACACTGCACAGACGGACTTTTTACACCTGCTGTTGCAGCAGCTGCACAGGCCGGAGCACATATTATTGATGCTGCAGTCGGAGCTTCTGTAAGATGGTATGGTCAGGGTGATCTTCTTGCCACTGCTGCATACATGGAAGGAGAGCTTGGTCTTAAAACAAATCTTGATAAAGATATGATAAGAAATGCCAATTTTGTTATGAAGCAGATTCAGCCTTATTACGATAAATACTGCGCTCCATATTTTCAGGGTGTTGATTATGATGTTGTTGAGCACGGAATGCCCGGAGGTGCAACATCATCTTCCCAGGAAGGTGCAATGAAGCAGGGCTATATTCATCTTCTGCCTTATATGCTTAAATATCTTGCAGGAATCAGAAAGATCGTAAGATACCACGATGTAACACCCGGTTCACAGATTACATGGAATACAGCATTTCTGGCAGTTACAGGGGCTTATAAGCGCGGCGGTGAGAAAAATGTAAGAAGGCTTATAAATGTTCTTGAGGAAATGGTTGCTAAGCCTGAGGAAGAACTTTCTGCTGAAGTTAAGGAAGAAAGACTTGAGATATACAAAGACAGCAATGATGCTTTCAGGGATCTGATAACCGGTAAATTCGGCAAGCTTCCGCTTGGATTTCCTCCGGACTGGGTTTATGAGAGTGCATTCGGTCCTGAAAATTATAAAGATGCAATCGCTTCAAGAACAACTACTTCACCCCTTGATACTCTGCCTGATATTGATCTTGAAAAGGAAAGGGCTGAGCTTGAAAAAGCGATTGAAAGAAAAGCAACAGAAGAAGAGTTTATTCTTTATATAAATCATCCGGGAGATGCATTGAATACAATTAATTTCCAGGAAGAATACGGTGATCCCAACAACCTCCCTCTTGATGTATGGTTTGAAGGAGTTGAAAAGGGAGAAACTGTTAATTTCCGTGATTCAAAGGGTATGTATCATCAGATGACCATACTTGACATAACTGAGCCAAATGATGAAGGCCAGAGTATTGTAAGGTATCATCTCGATTCCGAGATTTTATCTCATCAGCTTAAGGTTGCAGAACCTCTTAAGGGGAGCGGTGCAGATATAGAATCTGCTGATCCTTCCAATCCTTATCATGTAGCTTCACCTTCAACAGGAGATCTCTGGGTAATGCATGTAAAAGAAGGGGATATGGTAAAAGAGGGTGAAGAGGTGTTTAATATTTCTATTATGAAGCAGGAAAAAGCTGTTCTTGCCAAAGCAGCAGGAAGAGTAAAAAGAGTGCTTAAAAGTGCAGATTATCAGCAGGACAGAAAAATGGTTCCTGTAATAGACGGAGAGCTTCTTGTTGAACTTGAGCCTGTTAGTGAAACTCTGTGCCAAAATTGTGGTTCAGATGTTGATGAAAAATTCAGTTTCTGTCCGTCATGCGGTAAAAAACAGTAAAAACGGGCATGGTTTTAAGAGAATTTTATTTCCGGACATTGAGCCTGGATTTATCTTAAGTACCTGAGCCTGATATTTGAAAATATGCAATAAAATTTTAAGCGCCGGAATTAAATCCGGCGCTTTTTCTTTAAAGGGCTTTTTTAAAAGAGAGGCATAAAGTGGAAAATAAAATTTTAAAATTTTTAGAAAATGAAAAAGTAATAACAATTTCTGTTATTCAGAATAATCTTCCATGGATTGCACCTGTTTATTATGTTTATGACAAAAAATTTTATTTTTTTTCTTCACCTGATTCAATTCATATACTATATGGTGTGGGTAAAGAAGCTGCATGCTCTGTATTTTCCGATGCTTCTGAAACTGGAGGAATAAAAGGAGTCCAGATGCGGGGAAAAATAGAAAAATCCGGCAGATCAGAATCTGTTTCTGCTTTTTTAAAATATATAAAAAAATTTTCCTCTTATATTCCTGAAAATAATTTAACTGTTTCAGGGTTTGAAAAAGCTTTTAAATCAAAAATGTATTCTTTTATACCAGAATATATCGTTTATACAGACAACTCAGACGGTTTCGGCAGTAAAACCGTAATAGATCCGGATAAATTATGACTTACAAATCATTAAAACAGGCATGTGATGATCTTTATAATAAAAAAATGCTTGTTAAAATAAAGACAAAGACAGACCCAGACCTTGAAATGGCTGAGATTCACAGAAGGATAAATTCAGCAGGCGGTCCTGCTGTTTTTTTTGAAAATGTTAAAGGCTCTCCTTTTAAAGCTGTTTCCAATCTTTTCGGTACCGAAGAAAGGGCTATGTATCTTCTTAAAGATACAATGGAGCCTGTAAGAAAACTTATATCCACAAAAAAAGATCCTTTTGAGATTTTTAAATCTCCAAAGCTCTGGCCTGATATTATAAGAACTTTATACAGTGCTGTTCCACAAAAAAGTAATAAAGGCCCTGTTTTATATTCAAAAACAAAGCTTGATCAACTTCCTCAGATAAAATGCTGGCCTGATGACGGAGGTGGATTTGTTCTGCTTCCACAGGTATATTCCGAAGATCCTATGAAATCCAGTATTTTTAATTCCAATCTCGGTATGTACCGAATTCAGATTTCAGGCGGAGATTATGAAAAAAATATGGAAGCTGGTGTACATTATCAGATTGAAAGAGGAATAGGGATTCATCATCAAAAAGCTATAGAAAACAGAAAAAAGCTTAATGTATCTGTTTTTGTTGGCGGCCCTCCTGCACATACTCTGGCATCTATTATGCCGCTTCCACATAATATGCCTGAGATTTTTTTTGCAGGAGCACTTGCCGGGAAACGATTCAGATATAAAAGAACAAAAAATGAATTTATATCACTTGATTCCGATTTTTGTATTACAGGAGAGATGTCACTTGAAGATACAAAAAAAGAAGGTCCTTTTGGTGATCATCTGGGATACTACAGTCTTGAACACGATTTCCCATATATGAAAATAAAAAATATCTATCATAAAAAAGATGCTGTATGGCCTTTTACAGTTGTGGGCAGGCCTCCACAGGAAGATTCTGTTTTCGGTTCTATAATACATGAACTTTCAGCACCTGCAGTACCTGCATCAATACCTGGTGTTGAAAAAATTCATGCTGTTGATGCTGCCGGAGTTCACCCCCTGATGTTTGCCATTGCCCATGAAAGATATACTCCATATGAAAAAAGACGGCCTGCAGAGCTGATGACAGCGGCAAATGCAATTTTAGGATTTGGTCAGTGTTCTTTGACAAAATACCTTTTTGTTGCAGCTTATGAAGACAATAAAAACCTAGATATTTATAATGAAAAAGAATTTTTAACCCATATTCTGGAAAGGATCGATACAGAAAATGATCTCCATTTCCAGACCGCAACAACAATGGATACTCTTGATTATTCAGGTCAGGGACTGAATTTTGGTTCAAAACTTGTTGTATGTTCATGCGGTGAAAAGAAAAGAACCCTTAAATATAAGCTTAATCCTGAGATAAACCTTCCTTCAGGTTTTAAAAATCTTAAAATTGTTTCTCCCGGAATTCTGGCTGTGGAAGCAAATAAGTTTGCAGATAATTCAGGGTATGATGATATTAAGCATTTATGTTCTTATAAATCTTTAAATATAGATAAAAATGACTTTCCTTTGATAATTGTGTGTGATGATTCCGACTTTGTATCAAAATCTTTTGACAATTTTTTGTGGACAGTTTTTACAAGGTCAAATCCTTCACATGATGTCAGTGGAATCGAGAATTATATTGAATTTAAACATTTTTGCTGTAAAGGACCTGTTGTTATTGATGCAAGAAAAAAACCGCACCATGCACAGGAACTTGTGCCTGATCCTGAAACCGAAAAAAAGGTAGACATGCTTTTTAAAAAAAGCGGAGAATTATACGGATTAATTTAGTATTTGGCCGAAAACCAGAATTTTTTGTTCAGTTACGGCAGATGAAAAATTTAACCGCAGGAATACTGAAGTATTTTGAGGATTAAATTTTGATTCTAACTTAAGAACCGGGCAAAAAAGGCAGTTTTCGTTCAGCAAATAATTTAGGAGATAAAGAGATGAAACTTAGCGTTGAAATAAATGATGAAGTAGTACAATGGTTTGAAAACAAGGCAGAAAGCCTCGGCATAGATGTGGATGATCTGGTTGAATTTATTATGAAGGGTTATTTAAGTAAGAATGATCCTAAAAAAGCTGTGGAAATGAACAACAGAAACAGGATTGCTGCCGGCATGAGTGTTGAAAAAGCAAAAAAATATGTTTCTCTTCCCATAGAAAAAGTGATGTGGGAAGAAATCTGCACAATTGCAAAAAACAGAGAGACAGAGCCTGCAGAAATGGTGATTTCTGTAATAGATGAGTTTGCAAGAAATGAGGAATAACTGATGGCAGAGATTCTGTCATTTACCATGAATGAATTGTCCGGTTTTTTAAAGGAAAACTTCGGAAAAGGTGAATACCATGGTAAGTGCATTTACAGATATATCTTTAAAACAGGAAAAACAGACATAGAAAGTCTTGATTGTTTTAAAAATAAGGATCTTGCGCTTAAAATAAAAGAAAAGCTTAATTTTCCTGAACCTGTTATTCTTGAAAAAAAAGAATCTGAAGATGTTTTCAAATTTGCTCTTGAGCTTAAAGATAAAAGTGTTGTTGAAACTGTTGTTTTAAAAATGAAAAACAGAAATACTTTATGTATTTCTTCCCAGGTAGGTTGCAGGATGGGCTGCAGATTCTGCGCAACAGCTGATATGGGGTTTAAACGTAATCTTTTTGCAGATGAAATAGTTCTTCAGCTTTTTACAGCAGAATTTATTCTGGGGTTTGATATCCGAAATGTTGTATTTATGGGTATGGGAGAGCCTCTTGATAATTATGAGAATGTGAAAAAAGCTGTTTTGATTTTAAATGATCAGCACGGATTTGATCTGGCTTACAGGTATATAACAGTTTCTACTTCAGGTCTTGCAGATATGATTGAAAAACTTGGAAAAGACATTGATATAAAACCTAATTTATCAGTATCACTTAATTCTGCTGATGATGAAGTAAGAAAAAAATTAATGCCTGTTTCAAATAAATACAATCTTGAAGCTTTAAAAAATGTTCTTTTATCCTATCCTTTAAAACCTAAAGGTATCATTTTTATAACCTATACCTTGTTTAAGGGTATAAATGATTCAAAGGAAGATGCTTTAAAGCTTAGTCGGTTTTTAGAGAAAATTCCATGCAGAGTAAATCTTATTCCCTACAACAGTGTAGAGGGGTGTGATTTCACAGGCTGCAGTGATTATGATATAAACAGGTTTGCATCATATCTTGAAGACCTTTCTTTATTTGTAAGAAAAAGATGGACCAAAGGAGACAATCTTGATGCAGGCTGCGGCCAGCTGGCCGGAAAAATAAAGAGGTGATTTATCAGCAAGAATTCGATTCTGTGTCCCGGATGCAGAAAGCTTATAAGCAGTGATGAAAAAAAATGTCCACATTGTTCAATGAAAAACCCTGGAGCATGGTATAAAAATATATTTTTATTGTCCGGCGTGGTTGACGGAGTCTTTTTAACAAGGCTTATAATAGGGATAAATATATTTTTTTACGTTTTAAGCCTTGTCCTTTCTTCATCAGGTATTTCCTTATCCGGAAATCCGCTTAACTTTTTGTCACCTGACAACAGAGTTCTTATTTTTCTAGGTGCAGGCGGAGAAATACCTGTTGACAGGCTTGGATACTGGTGGAGTTTTATTTCCGCTTCTTACCTTCACGGAAGTGTGCTTCATATTATTTTTAATATGATTGCCTTTTCCCAGCTTTTTTACATGGTTCTGAATTTTTACGGGGTTTCAAGATCTTTTATAATTTACTCAGCAAGCGGGATCACAGGTTTTCTACTTTCGTATCTTTCCGGAACTTCACTGACCATCGGAGCTTCAGCTTCTATCTGCGGCCTTATAGGAGCATTACTCTTTTACGGTAAGTCAAGGGGAGGAGTATATGGAGAGGCTGTTTATAAGCAGGTTTCAGGCTGGATAATATCTCTTGTGATATTTGGGCTTTTAATACCTGGTATTGATAATTTCGGTCATCTCGGAGGTTTTCTCGGCGGAGTGGCTGCTGGTTTTATTTTAGGTTACTCAGAAAAAAGACCTGAGAATTTTATAAATAAAATAACAGCTTTTATTTTTATGATTGCTACAGCAGGAGTTCTTTTTTATTCTGCATTTAACGGCCTTGATTATATATTTTAATTTTTAACTGACCAAAAAACTCAGTTTTAGTTCAGCAACTGTTTATGCTGACTGGAGGAGATTATGTCCTGTTTAAAAGGAAAAAGAATTGTCCTTGGAGTAACCGGCGGAATTGCGGTTTATAAAAGTGTTGAGATTTTAAGAAATTTACAGAAAAAAGGGGCTGATGTTGTTGTTGTAATGACGAAAAATGCCCAAAAATTTGTGGGAAAGCTTACTTTCCAGGCAATATCCGGAAACAGTGTATATACCGATGTTATGGAAGAGGATTTTCCGGATAAAATTAGGCATATAGATATAGCAGAAAATGCTGACGGTGTTGTTATAGCTCCTGCCACAGCAAATATAATAGGAAAAATTGCATGTGGAATAGCAGATGATGCCTTGTCCACAATGATTATGGCAGTTAAATCGCCTGTTCTTATATGTCCTGCAATGAATTCATGGATGTATGAATCTATTGCTGTTCAGAAAAATATTGATACTCTAATAGAATACGGATTTAATATTTTAGAACCTGATGAAGGTTTTCTTGCATGCAGAGTAACCGGTCCGGGCAGGCTTCCTGAACCATTTTATATTGTTGACAGGCTTGAAGCATTACTTTGTTACAAAGATTTTAAAGGTAAAAATGTTTTGGTCACAGCAGGTCCCACTGTAGAACCTGTAGATCCTGTAAGATTTTTAAGCAACCATTCTTCTGGAAAAATGGGATATGCTATTGCAGAAGCTTTTGAAAAAAGAGGAGCCCATGTAACTCTTGTTTCAGGCCCTGTTTCTATTGAGCCACCTTTTAATACAGATATTGTTAAGATTACAACAGCTGATGAAATGCTTGGTGAATGTCAGAAAAGAATGGACTACACCGATATTATAGTAAAAGTTGCAGCAGTTGCTGATTATAAAGTAAAAAACAGTGCAGAGCATAAAATAAAAAAATCAGACGGCAGTCCTGAAATAATTCTTGAGGAAAATCCTGATATTATACAAACTCTTGGTTCTTTAAAAAAAGAAAATCAGATTTTTGTAGGATTTGCTGCAGAAACAAAGGATCTGGAGGAAAATGCACTTAAAAAGCTAAATTCAAAAAACCTTGATATGATTGTTGCAAATCAGATCAGCGGAGAAAATGCAGCGTTTGGATCCAGGCAGAATAAGGTAACTCTTTTCAAAAAGGATAATACATCTGAATCTCTGGAATTAATGGATAAAAAAGATATAGCAGGCTTGATTCTGGACAGAATTTTACAACTTTAATAATGAACACTTTGAATTAGATCTTAAAAGTTTATGTGATTCAGATTAAAAATATTAAAACGGATAAAATATGGAATCAAATGATTCATATCTTCAGATTCTTGAAGATGCGTCAAATTATATTACTGCATTAAAAGACTTTGGCCTGGAATCTGTAATCTTTGATAAAGATACTCCGGAGCTTTTGAATTATCAGATACAAAGATGCACCTTTTGCGGCAGCGGAAGCAAGAAGTATAAAAGAACAGGTCTATACAGTTTTCCTGATAAAATAAAAGTACTTTTTGTTGTTGATATGCCCAAAAATCCGGATGAAGACAGAATTTTTTCAGGAAATGAAAGAGTATTATTTAAAAAAATACTTGCCGCCATGAATTTAAAAATTGATGAAGTGTTTGTTATACCTGCGGTAAGATGCTCTACAGACAAGATAAAAAACCAGGAAATATTAAATGATTTTTCTTCATATCCTTGCAGCGGTTTTTTTGAAAGGATTGTTAATTTGACTAATCCCAGTTCTATATGCCTTCTTGGAAAAGAGGAGATGGAAACTGCGGTTAAAAACAAATCAGAAAATATACAAGGGCATCTTTATTTTCAAAGCAGGTACAGGCTTTTTTTAACCCGGTCTCTTGAAGATATGATTTCAAATCCTGAACTTAAAAAAGA
>JBNJDM010000045.1:0-19350 GCA_051744925.1 Thermodesulfobacteriota bacterium
AGCACCTTTTAAGAGCAAGCGAGGATTTAAGACTGATCTGTGTTTTTAACCCGCCTCTTACAGGAAATGAAGATCACAACAGCGAAGGTGTTTATCCTCCGCCTGATGAAGACTAATTTCTTATAACAACAAACCTGAATATTTATCCAGGTTTTAAAAGCGGCTTTGGAATCAAGGCCGCTTTTTTATTTATTATCCCAGTTACTTTTTATGTAAAAAAAAAGCTTTCTATTTAGTTACTCCCGAATGCTGAAATTTTCTGTTCTACAACTATTTACATTGAATATTTTGAATTAATTTTTTCTATCCACCTTAAAACCTGTTTTTCATTTTTTCTGGAGAGAACCTTAAAACCGGTTTTATTAATAAATTTTTCTTTGTCCATAACAAGAATATCTCCGGGCATAAACTCCTGGGATAAAAATCTGAATCCGGGAAGCGGATCAACAATATAATTTTTATACTCAAGCCAGGAATGAAAAAGACTATCTTCTCCTGTTTTTTTTATTCCTCTTATCCATTCCCAGTCCTGAACCAAAGAATGCTTTCTCAATTCAAGAAAAAGAACAACCGACACAGATTGAGAATCTCCCTGGGAAATCTTTTCAGAATTGTTTTGAATTTCAGATATCTTTTCCTTTGTTACAGAAAGCTTTTCTTCTTTTAACAAGGAATTAAGAATTTCAACAGGCCTGGATTCTGCCCCTGCAGAGCATGTTCTGACTTTAACCATAATATTCCTTTGATAAATACATTTTAATAAATACTTTTTACATTTATTTCATTAATTTATAAATACCTATATTAGTATTAGACTGAAAACCAGATTTTTTTGCTCATTTGCGGCAGATGAAAAATTTAACCGCAGAAATACTGAAGTATTCTAAGAATTAATTTTTGATTCTAACATAATAACTGTGCAAAAAAGGCGGTTTTCGTTCTTCAACTAAATTAAGAGCTGTAAAACTCTATACGATTTCGTCCTTTATTTTTGGCTCTGTATAAAGCCTCGTCTGCCTTTGTAATAACTGATTCATCAAGAGTGCTTCCACTGAGGCAACAGGCTCCTATGGATACAGTTACACTTAAAACCTGTTTTTCATAAGCAATATTTACTTCACTGCTTATCCCGTCTTTTATAAGTTTTCCTTTTTTAACAAGATCCTGTAAAGTAATCCCCGGAAGCATAACCACAAATTCTTCTCCTCCGTATCTGCATACAATATCTTCTTTTCTTGTATTTCTGAGAAACCATTTGCCTATCGCCTTTAAAATTCTGTCACCTGCATTGTGACCGTAGCTGTCATTGAATTTTTTAAAATAATCTACATCAAACATTAATATTCCAAGAGAAGAACTGTAACGCTTTGCCCTTGATATTTCATTTGTAAGAGCAGAATCCATATATCGTCTGTTGTAAAGACCTGTCAAGCGGTCCTTTACAGATTCATTCTTAAGCCTGTTTTTCAGACTTAAATTTATATATGCGGCTTTAAAATAATCTGTAACTGTTGATAAAACCATCTGCATTTCACGCCATTTACTTTCAGAAATATGCTCTTCTTCTGTATTATGATTAAGAGAAATAACACCGACATTTTCTTCCATGCTGAAAACCGGTGAACAGTAAAATTGTCTTGAAGTATGTCTGGATATATGAGCACAATCAGACTCTGTGCTACTGGTAAAACTCCTTACACATGCCCTGTAAATCATTGCAGGGCAGTCTTTGACAGGGACTGCGCCATGCAGAACACCTCCTGAGTTCCACTGATAAACCGGTTTTAAAAAGCCTTTTGTTTCATCATATGATAATACAGCACCGGAAAAATCCGGGAAAAGCAAGGAGCATGCTTTGCCAACTATTTTGTAGGTATCTTCTTTATTTTTACATTTGTAAAGATCATCATACATTCCTGTAAGAACTGAAAGATCACGCCTTCTTGAGTTGAGTTCTCTTACTGTACTTACAAGGGACTGATTCGCCTTTCTTAAAGCTTTTGTTCTCTCATTTACTTTTCTTTCAAGATCTTTCTGGTTTTCAAGAAGGTTATTTTCTGCAAGCACACGTTTTCTGACAGCCTCTTTGAGCTTAAGATTCGCCTTTTTTTCCCTTTCAAGAGATTTGTTATTTTTTCTCCGTGAATTTATAAGAGCTTCTGTCATTTCATTAAATGATTTGCCAAGCTCACCAAGCTCGTCTCCGGAATCAACCCTCACCCGCCTGGAATAATCTCCCTGCTTAACAGCTTCAAGCACTTTTTTCATCTCTTTTGCAGGCTTAACAATCATCTTTACAATTCTCAGGGATAAAAACACATAAACAGAAAAAGAGGCAATAAAAAGCCAAATCAGGTAAGTCTTATACTTCCCGAGCTGCTCATCAATAATTTTTTTTGCAAACTCGGTTCTGCCTGAAGGAGTATTTAGATTTTTTTTATCTGAATTTTCTTTTTTATTACCCGACTCATAATTTTGTATTTCCTGAACAACAGATTTTTCCAGATCCTTAAAATCGTTTAATATAAATACGGTATGAATTATAAGGGGAACTATTCCTACTATAAAAAAGTAGATAAAGATTTTAAATACAAAACTCAAATTTTCAGGATGAAGTCTTTTTAGTTTCATATAATGTTAAAAACAATTTTTATAAATTTTGTAAACAGCAATTCTTTATTTAGGCAAAATTATCATGACTGCATAAAAAACAATTTAGAATAATAGGTGTCTCCAAGAGTCATTTCAACCCATTGTGCCTGAAGATAAACATCGGCAAAGCTTATATGCAAAAGATTTTCACAATGCTCTGCCATCTCTTTTTGCCATTTATGTACAAAACTATTATCTAAATTATTGTCAATAAGAATGCCTGAAAACTTTTCAAAAGAATAAAGCATGTTAATATCAGGCAGATAATCGTGTTTCCAGATTAAAACTTCTCTTTCCATGGGACCGCAAAAATCGTAATAATTTTCTGAAGAGGCCACAGTAAACAATACCGCTCTGTTTCCGGCCCCGGGGTAAAGATATCTTAAATCACCGTCAAGGAAATGAGGTCTTTTCAATCTGCAGAAATTCAATATTTGATTCTGATCAGGCATGAACTTAGGATCAAAAAATACAATTTCAAAAGGAGTGAAAGGATTGTTTTCAGACAAAATTTCAACTGCCCTGCATATATAGTCGATATCTGAAATTTCAGAACCAAAAAATACCTGATAAGGGCTGGTAAGTCTTTTTGAGACATTTTCAATCTCACCTGGCTCTCTTTTATGTAAAAAAACAACCTTTGAAGTATAAGAGTTCCCGCCTGTTTTAATATTTACATCCATGGACAAAGATCTGCTTTTGTATGAAAGATCTATGTCAGGCTGTGGAAAAAATGAAATCCCAAGCATTTGTTCTGCATATTCAAAAGACATCATAATGTCTTCTTCTGTAAATGTATTAGTTGATATAATATTATATGGAGGATCAGGACTGAAATTAAGTCCAAGAGATTTATAATTCAGTCTGAAATCTGTTCCGGGTATTACTGAAAGGGGAAAAAACTGTACATCTTCTTCAAGCATGTTCTCACAAATAAAATCTACTGAACTTTTAATTCCTCCGGGATTATCTCCGGGAAGTCCTGCTATAAGATCTATACAAGGACTTATTCCGACTTTTTTTAATGCATTTATCCCTTTTAAAAATGCTGATAAATCAGTAGGTCTCTTCATAATAGACAAGGCTGCAGGATTAACAGACTGAAGCCCAACTTCGAAGCTTAAAAAACCGGATTTTAAAAAAAGTTCAGCAAGTTCATCTGTAATGTATTCTGCCCTTATTTCACTGTGAAATCTGATATCATTATTCTTGTTGATTTGAGAAAGTTTTTTCAGAAACCTCTTAAGGTCAGGCCTGGAATTAAGAGAAGGGTCAAGAAAATATACTTCAGAAATCTTCTTATCAAGAGCATATTCAACAGCTTCAAAAACTTTTTCTTCGGGACGAACACATACTTTGCTTCTTGATTTGCTGTAGTAACAATATCCACAGGAATAAGGGCATCCCCTCTGGGTTTCAACAAGCATGGAATCCTGGATTTCTGGTTCAAGAAGTCCTTTTACATAAGGACTCGACATATTTTTAAAAAGAAAACAGTCATCTTTTTCTTCTTTTTTAAATTTGTCAGGAGCAATAAACTTTTTAAAAAAAGATTCACCTTCTCCAAAAACTGTAAAATCTGCACATGAATTTATAACTTTTGTGTTATCAGGGGTTGCTTCAGGCCCTCCAAAAGCAATCGAAATCCCTTTTTTCTTTAAAATTTCAGCAATATAAAGACTTTTTGAAATATTCCATGAAAAAAGTGTAAAGCAGACTGTATCAGGATTTAAAGATAAAATAAGGTCTAAAGAAGCGCTGTCTCCGATATAAGATATAACACTTTCGGGAAGAATATATATGCTGTCCTGATAATCTTCAGGGGCTGCAGACTTAAGACATGCAGGCCCTAAAGGGACATTGCCTGTCTGAAGGCCGAAATTTAATTTTGGAACAGGAAACTGAACAAGGAGTGTTTTCATTGATTAAAAAAGGGTTATCCCCGGAACTTAAATTTATTGTGGTAGGCACGTCCGGGCTTGAACCGGAGACCTCTACCGTGTCGGGGTAGCGCTCTGCCAACTGAGCTACGTGCCTTTATTCAGATCAAAAGGTTTTATATTCCTTCTAAAGCCTTTATGTCAAGCAAAAATCTTATCTCTCAGCTTGTAATAGTAATTTTAATATGTTAATTATTTAACTTAAATCATTTATAAAATGTTCTTTTTTTATATCTTGCATGTTAAGTCAAATTCGATAAACTGAAGAAAAACTGTTTGTGCTGAATTCTTGTGATTTCACATTCTGCTGTTTTCAGAAGCGGTACTTCAGATTCTGATCTTAACAAAAACAGATTTCTTTGGTTAATTAACTTAAAACAACTTTGCGAATAAAACAATAAATATGAAAACACTTCATCTTAAAAAAGGTTTCACACATCCCTTATCCGTTAAAACCACACCCGGTTTTGAAGAGACAGTAAAACCTGAAAAATTAGGTCTTGTTCCTTCTGCTTTTAAGGGAATAAAACCGAAGCTTTTTGTTGAAAAAAACGATTATGTCAAAATAGGATCTCCGGTATATTTCGACAAAAACAACCCTGACCTTATCTTCACATCTCCAGGAAGCGGTAAAATAACAGAGATTGAAACAGGCAAAAAAAGAATAATAAAAAAAATTGAAATTCTGCTTGATGAAAATGAAGATTATGAAGAACTTTCTCCGGTTACTGAAAGCAATCTCAGAACAATCTCACAAGAGGATCTGATTCAGGCACTTTTAAAAAACGGTTTATGGCCTTTTATCAGATCACTTCCCTTCAGAATAATAGCAGATTTTAACAAGCTGCCTGAACAAATATATATAAAACTTTCAGACAATGCTCCTTTTTACCCCCGTCCGGAAGCTTGGTTGAAACAAAGACTGAAAGGCTTTTATCACGGACTTTCAGTAATGAAAAAATTATGCCCTGATGTAAATGTTTACGCAGATGAAGACAATCATTACATAAGAAGCGAATGTCAAAACTCCATAAATTATCTTGTTTCAGGAAAATATCCAAGCTTTGACCCGGGCGTAATTGCTTACAAAATAAACAAAAAAATATCTGATATATGGTATCTTGACGGACAAAGCCTTGTAACTATTGGAGAAACTCTTTTGTACGGCAGATTTTCAACTAAAAAGATATTTGTGGTTGGCGGCGAGGAGATTGAGTTTCCATATCATGTTAATTCCAGATACGGAGCTCCTGTAAGCTCCCTGCTTAAAACAGACCAGAATTTTATGAATAAACAAAGATTTATATCAGGTGATGTATATACAGGTTTTCAAACTGAAAAAGGAAGCTATACCGGATTTTATGAATCAGGCCTTTCTGTTGTGCCCGAAGGTGATGAAAAAGAATTATTTGCTTTTCTCAAAGCCGGCACAGACAAGCCGAGCTTTTCAAATACCTTTATATCAAAAATATTTAACAAAGGTATAAAAACAGATTGTAATACACACGGAGAAAAAAGAGCCTGCATAAACTGCGGTTATTGTGAAAGAGTATGCCCGGTAGATATTCTTCCCCAGTTTACAATGAAGGCTCTGCATGCCGATGAAATCGATCTTGCTCTGTCACACGGACTTTTAGACTGTACTGAATGTTCTCTTTGTTCCTATGTATGTCCTTCAAAAATATCTCTCAAAGAAATTTTCACGGAGGCAAAGGCTAAATATCTAAAAGAAAAAAAGGCAGAATAGATTTATGAAAAATTTAGTGAAAAAATTTTTTGATTCCAACAGAAAGCATTTCAGTGAAAACGGGAAACTTGAAAAATTCGAGCCTTTGTTTGAAGCTTTTGAAACGATTTTTTTCATGCCTGCTGAAACAACATCGGGTGATCCTCATGTAAAAGACTCTCTTGATCTAAAAAGATTTATGTCAATAGTAATTCTTGCCATTGTTCCGTGCATGATTTTCGGTATATACAATTCAGGAAGAATTTCTCTTGGAACTACACTGCAAAATCCTTCCATTATGGCTTCTTTTCAGGAAGGCCTTATAATATTTATCCCTCTTCTTGTAATTTCCTATGCTGTAGGTTTGTTCTGGGAAGGTGTATTTGCAGTTGTAAGAGGTCACAAAATAAGTGAAGGGTTTCTTGTAACAGGACTTTTATACCCCTTGATTCTACCCCCTACCATGCCGTGGTGGCAAACAGCTGTGGGGATTTCCTTCGGAGTTATAATAGGCAAGGAAATCTTTGGGGGAACAGGAAGAAACTTTTTAAACCCTGCTCTTACAGCAAGGGCATTTTTATTTTTTGCATATCCTGCAAGCATGTCAGGAGACAGCGTCTGGGTTAACAGCTCAGGGACAGATGGAGTAACAGGGGCTACTGCTCTTGCATTATCAGGAACTGCTGAAAAAGGAGAAAATGTAGCTTCTCTTCTTGCGCAGAACAATCTTGATTTTTTTAATCTCTTTACAGGTTTTACTCCCGGTTCAATAGGAGAGACTTCAGCACTTATGTGTATTATAGGAGCTTTTTTTCTGATTCTTACAGGAGTAGCAAGCTGGAGAACAATGGCAGGAGGAGTTATAGGAATCCTGGCAACAGGCTTTTTACTTAACTTTTTATCCGGCTTTTCTTCCAATCCTTATTTATCTCTAAACCCTTTCTATCATCTTGTAATGGGAGGTTTTGCTTTCGGAATCGTATACATGGCTACTGACCCTGTTTCTTCTCCGGGAATTCATAATGCAAGATGGGTATACGGCTTTCTCATAGGTATGCTGACAGTACTGATAAGAGTTTTCAACCCTGCATATCCAGAAGGCGCAATGCTTGCAATTTTATTTATGAATCTTTTTGCTCCGCTTCTTGATCATTATGCTATAAAAATAAGATTAAAAAAGAGGGTAATCAATGCTTGATAATATAAAAGCAATTATATTTACACTGGTGCTCTGCATTGTATGCAGCCTTATGCTCACAACTGCTGCTACAAAACTCGGCCCTTTGCAGGAAAAAAACAAAAAAATATACAGACAGCAAAATATTCTTAAAGCTGCAGGATATATTGAAGCAAATTCCGAATTTACTGATGAAGAAATAATAAATCTTTATAATACCAAAATTATTCCCGTAGAAGACGACAATTCTCTTGATTTCTACCTTACTTATTCCAAAGACGGTAAAATATCGGGATACATACTTCCTCTTGAATCAAGCGGTCTGTGGGGAAAAATCCATGGTTACATTGCTCTGGAAAATGATGGCAAAACAGTTTCCGGTGTAAGTATATACGACCACCAGGAAACTCCGGGACTTGGCGGAGAAATTGATAAAAAAGCCTTTTTAAGCAATTTTGACAATAAAAAAATTGTTAATGAAAATGGTGAATTCACAGGGATTAAAATAGCAAAAGGAAAAGCAGAAGATTCGGTATCCGATGAAAAAATGCCCCATTATGTAGACGGAATAAGCGGAGCTACCTTAACAGGAAATTATCTCAGCAGCGGACTTGTTTCGACTCTTGAAAAATACGAGCCTGTATCCAAAAAATTCAGACAGGGCAACCCTGAATTTACAAAAAAAGAAGAATAACAAGCATTTAAAGGTGTAAAATGAAACTTTTAAAAAACAAATATATTAAAACAGCTCTTGAGCCGATAATTGGAAACAACCCGATTAATATCCAGATGCTCGGGATATGTTCAGCCCTTGCTGTTACTGTACAGCTTAAAACAGCTGTGGTTATGGGAGCTGCACTTACTTTTGTAATTACATTTTCCAACATAATCGTATCTGTTTTTAGAAAATTTGTTCCTGAAAACATCAGAATTATTTTTGAATTATTTGTAATTGCATCTCTTGTAATTCTTGCAGATGAATTTTTAAGAGCCTATTTGTTTGACATAAGCAGACAGCTTTCTATTTTTGTAGGACTTATAATAACCAACTGCCTTGTAATGGGAAGGGCTGAAACATTTGCCCTTGGCAATAAACCAGGCATGTCTCTAATGGATGGTCTCGGAAACGGTCTTGGCTATTCCCTTGTTTTATTTTTAGTAGCTTTTATAAGGGAACTTTTCGGATCAGGAACTCTTTTCGGATATCAAATAGTCCCGGATTTCTTATATGAAGCTGGATACTCTGATATGGGGTTTATGCTCCTTGCTCCGGCAGCTTTTATAATTATAGGCCTTCTTATCTGGCTTCAAAAAACATTATTTAAAACTTCATAGATCTCAGGAACATATATGGAAAATCTACTTAGTATTTTTTTAAATTCAGTATTTGTAGGAAACATACTTTTAGCATACTTCCTTGGAATGTGCTCATTTGTAGCTGTATCCAACAATTTCAGAACAGCTGTAGGAATCGGTTTTGCAGTTATTTTCGTCACTTCTGTAACCGCACCGGCCAACTGGGTTATCTATAATTACCTCCTTGCTCCGGGAGCTCTTTCCTGGGCAGGTCTTCCTGATACAGACCTTAGCTTCCTTAAATTTATAACATTCATTGCATCGATTGCAGCTATGGTTCAGATTGTCGAAATGATAATAGACCGTTTTTCACAAACGCTTTATACCTCCCTTGGAGTATTTCTTCCGCTTATTGCTGTAAATTGCGCAATTCTGGGTACTTCTCTTTTTATGGTGGAAAGATCATACACTTTTACAGAAACAATTGTTTTCGGATTCGGCTCAGGGTTTGGATGGCTCCTTGCCATTGTAACCCTTGCAGCAATAAGGCTTAAGCTCCAGTATGCAGATCCGCCTGAAGGGCTTAGAGGATACCCTCTTACAATGATCATTGCCGGACTTATGTCGATGTGTTTTATGATATTTTCAGGTATTTCCCTGTAACTTTTTTATAAGGAGAGATTAAATTGATTTATCTTGTAAGTCTTTCTGTGTTCACAGGAGTAACCCTGTTTCTTGTTACTGTTTTATTATTTGTTAAAAATGCTGTATCCCCTTCGGGGAAAAGCAAAGTACTTATAAATGAAGACGAATCAAAAAAATTAGAGGTTTCAGGCAGCCCCAACCTTTTGAGCGTGCTTGTAAACAATGATATACTTCTTCCATCGGCCTGCGGAGGAAAAGGAACGTGCGGAATGTGCAAATGCCGTGTTACCGAAGGCGGGGGTGAAATTCTTCCGACTGAACTAACACATGTTACAAGGGCTGAAAAAGCCGATAATGTAAGACTTGCTTGTCAGCTTAAGATAAAAGAAGATTTGAAAATTGAAATACCCGAAGAAGTTTTTAATATTCAGATGTTTGACGGTGAAGTTGTATCAAACAAAAATGTATCTACATATATTAAAGAACTTGTTTTAAAAGTAGAAAACCAGGATTTCAAATTTAAATCAGGAGCGTATATACAGATTGAAATCCCTCCATATGATACTATTAAATTCAGTGATTTTGAAATACCTGACAAATTTATAGACGAATGGAAAGAATACGGACTTCTTGATCTTAGTGTCAAGTCTGAAGAAAAGGAAGTAAGAGCATATTCACTTGCAAACCCTCCTGAAGAAAAAGGAGCACGGCTAACTGTAAGAATCGCAACACCTCCTGAAGGAACAAATTACCCCCCGGGAATAGGATCTTCATATACTTTCAGTTTAAAACCTGGTGATAAAGTTCAGTTTTCAGGGCCCTACGGAGATTTTTTCATAAAAGATACACAAAACGAAATATGCTTTGTCGGCGGCGGTGCAGGGATGGCTCCCATGAGATCCCATATTCTTCACCTGCTTGAAACTGAGAATACAGAAAGAAAAATTACATTCTGGTACGGTGCAAGATCTCTTAAAGAACTTTTTTATGATGATTTATTCAGAGAACTTGAAGAAAAATATGAAAACTTCTCTTTTTATGTTGCATTGTCAGAACCTCTTGAATCGGATGAATGGGACGGAATGACAGGTTTTATTCATAAGGCTTTATATGAAAATTATATCAAAGATCATGACTATCCTGAAGATATAGAATATTACTTGTGCGGCCCTCCTGTCATGGTCGATGCATTAAGAGAGATGCTTATAAATGAAGGCGTTGAAGAAGATATGATCCTGTATGATGCTTTTTAAACTTAAATATAAAATCGCTCAATTCAGGCTGAACTAAAGTAATCAAACATTTCATAAACATAGGTTTAATTTTTGAAAATATTATCTGAGAAAAATAAAGGCTTAACCATTATTGAGCTTCTTGTTGTAAACTGTATTATAGCTATTCTAACAGCCGCCGCTCTTCTTGCATATTTTTCACAGAAAGAAAAAGCATATTCAATCGTGATAATACATGATCTGAACAATTTTTCAAAACAAAGCAGTATTTACTACATGGAAAACAATACTCTTCCTTACTCAGAAGGCGATGTCATTGACCATAAAAGCCGAATTTTTGATATCAGCAAAGATGTTAAGATTAAAATAACCGAGTTAAATTCTCATAAGCCTTTTTCAGAAAAATTTACTGCAATCGGTACCCTTAAAAATAAAACTGTACGCATAAATATGCTTAATAACAGTACTTCAGAGGTTTCCCCTGAGATTAAAAAAGCAGAGAACTCGTTTCTAACCGAATTTTTATTATATTTTATTTATATACTTGGAATCGGTACTATAATTATCACCATCCTTATTTTTATTTTAAAAGCAGGGTCAACAAAAAAATGAAGAACAACAGAAGACTCTTAAAAAACTTTATAATAAACAAAGATTTTCAGCTCAGAATAATATTTTATAACTTTTTATACCTTTTTATAGCATCGTTAATTACAGCTGCAGTGATTTTATATCCTGAAACTTCAAAAATGAGTTCGTCTCTTTCAGTTGCAGAAAAATACGATGCTGCTCAGACTTTTATTACTTTATCTGCAAGACTTATTCCGGCTATTTTGATACTGCTTTTAATATCTTTTATTCACATGCTTATTCTAACCCACAAAATCTGCGGCCCAATAATAAGTTTTAACAAAGCTATAAAAGAATATAAAGAAGGCAACATAAGTGCCAGAGTAAATTTAAGAAAAAATGATTTTCTGAAAAATGAAAGCCGTGAAGTTAATGAAATAGTTCAGGAGCTTGAATCCTGGGTTGTAAGTCTAAAAAAAGATGTGGAAACCCTTGAAAAAAATATAGATTCAAGGGAAGCAGAAGAATTAAAAAAAGATTTTGATAAAATCAAAAAAAAGCTGAATATTATTAAAAGCTGAAAATCGCTAAGATAAAATCAGGTATAAGAAACCTCTTCTTTAAGCATGCAGCAGGCAATTTTATATTCAGGCTCTCCTGTATCAGAGTATCTTAAATTGCCGGGCTGAATAATCTTATTAAGCACACATCCTTCAGGAATATCCAGATTAAAAAGATCTTCTTCTCTTATCCCTTTTATTTTTTTTAGAGTATTTTCTCTGAACTCATACGAATGAATGGGAAAATCTTCACATAAAGGACATTTATAAACTCTGCCGTTTGGAAAAAGAAAATAATTATCAGCTACATTACCTGCACACTCAAAGGTTTGATTATTGTCTAAAAAAACTTTTGGATAGGTAACAATAATTTTATGATCCTTTGCAATTTTATCAGCAATTACAGGTACTGTTTCTTCCCAGATCTCTTTGGTAAGCTGGAGTTTTTCACCTTTTTTGTCTGCAGCACCTCTTATTCCGATAACCTGAATAAAAAATCTGCTTATTTTAAGGTCTTTTACAAGATCGTACATATTTTCAAGTTCATGAATATTTTCTGAACTTACAGTATAAATAAGACTTGTTGTAAAACCTTTGTCTGCAGCCTGTTTCAATCCCTTAGTGCATGCATCAAACACACCTTTGCCTCTTATGGGATCATTGGTTTCAGGTGATGCTCCGTCAAGACTGAAGCTTATAAAATCGACATCTTCGGGAGAAACTTTATCTAAAATATTATGAAAAAGATATCCGTTGGTATCTATGGTAACAGAGCTGTAACCCATTTTTTTGGCCTGTTTGACACTATATGCAAGATCAGGATGAAGCGTGGGCTCGCCTCCGAGAAAAATTACATTTGCCTCTTTATTTTTATTTACAAAAAACTTTAACCAGGAGTTAATCTCTTCCTTTGAAAGAGTTTTATCTCCGTGTTCTTCAGGATTTATATAGCAATGCCTGCACTTTAAATTGCACTTTGTAAGTATGTGAAAAAAAATATTTGTTGCGTTTTTTTTAAAAGCTACTGTTCGTTTCATTTTTTTTCTGATTTTGATTTATAAAATTTAAGATCTTCTTTTGTTTTAATCAGTTCATCATTGGCAAGCCTGAGTCTTGCAGAAAGATATTCTGCAAAAATTCTGTATAAAAGAAGAAGAAAATCAAGCCTTTCTTCTCTATTGTCTTCAGCTGTTATCCTGTCTCCTGCTCCGGTGTTTACAGCAAGACACATTGCTTCATTTTCCGCAACAACTGAAGCCGATCTGTCCTGTTTGTCTATCAGTCTCATTTCCCCGAAAATTTCGCCCATCCTTTTGATTTTGGAAATTTCATGGTCATTTTTGACAATTTTAACTTCCCCGTCCAGAAGAAAATAAAGCCAGGGATCAGTATCACCTTCTTTGATAATAACTTCACCGTTTTTATATTTTCTTATTTTACTCAGCCTTAAAAGATTGGAAAGGTTATCCAGCTCAAAATTCCTAAGTGCGGGGATACGCATAAGCTTCTGAATATTTTCTATATTATCTTTTAAATATTTGGTTTCTTCCATAACAAACCTCTTTTTTAGAAATAAAGAAAAACAGGGAACAGGCTAAGATTACATCTAAATTCTTTTTATGTCTATAACGGGAATTTAAATTTAACCAAGACAAAGCTTTGAAACATTTCTGTCAAATTCCACAGGATATTTTCCGTCAAAGCATGCTTTGCAGAAACCTTCTTCAGGTGTAGATATTCCTGTTGCTTTCAAAAGCCCTTCAGTGCTGAGATAATGAAGTGAGTCAAGACCGAGATAACTTCTTAATTCCTCAACAGTTTTTTTAGCTGCAATAAGCTCTCCCTTACTTGAAAAATCTATGCCGTAAACGCAGGGAAATTTATGCGGAGGGCAGCTTATCCTCATATGAATCTTTTTCACACCAAGATCTCTTAAGGCTTTAACTCTTGTTTTTGCAGTTGTTCCTCTTATTATTGAATCTTCAATAATAATAATTTCTTTATTTTTAAGAGCTTCTTTAACCGGATTAAGTTTTATCCTGACTCCGAATTCACGCATTTCCTGAGTAGGCTGAATAAAAGTACGGCCGACATAATGGTTTCTTATCATTCCCATTTCAAAAGGAATGCCCGATTCCCTGGAATATCCTATAGCCGCATATACCCCTGAATCGGGAAAAGGCATAACAATATCAGCATCAACATGAGATTCCCTTGCAAGCTCTCTTCCATGCTCCTTTCTCATCTGATATACGTTTTTGCCGAAAAATGTTGAATCAGGTCTTGCAAAATAAATATACTCAAAAATACAAAAAGCTCTTTTCTTTTCCTTAACTGTATTAATGCTTCTTAAGCCGTCTTTGTTTATTATTACAATCTCACCCGGATCAAGCTCTCTTACAAACTCGGCCTGAACAAGATCAAGTGCGCATGTCTCTGAAGAAAGAACATATCTTCCGTTGAGTTTTCCAAGACATAACGGCCTGAAACTGTGAGGATCTTTTATTCCTATGAGTTCACCAGCACTTGTCATAGCAACAAAGGAATAAGCTCCTTCAAGTTTTTGAGTAGTCTTAACAAGAGCATCTTCAAGACTGTTTCCCCTTAAGTTTTTTATAAAAACATGAATAGCAATTTCACTGTCCATTGTAGTCTGAAAAATTGAGCCGTCATTTTCAAGCTCTTTTTTCAGAGCATGTGCATTTGTAAGATTTCCGTTATGGGCAAGGGCAAATGAGGTGTTTTTATACTGAACAAGAAAAGGCTGTGCATTTTCAAGCATCGAGCCTCCGGTGGTTGAATACCTGACGTGACCTATGGCAAGATTGCCCTGGAGTGAATTAAGATCATCTTTTGAAAAAACATCGGGAACAAGGCCCATTCCTTTTTTACAATCAATTGATCCTTTTTCATTAAGAACGCAGATTCCCGCACTTTCCTGGCCTCTGTGCTGAAGAGCATACAGGCCGAAATAAGTAAGATGGGAAGCATCCGGGTTATCAGAGATTCCAAAAATTCCACAGGCCTCTTTAGGTCTTTCATCAATTTCAAACATTTTATGAATAATACTCCTGTATCGGTTTTACTTTAATTTCATTTCTCTTCAGAGCTTTAATTGCAAGAGAGTATGCACCTGCACCCTCTATTGTTGTGGTATATGGAACTCCGAAACTCAGAGCAGCTCTGCGGATCTTATAACCGTCTTTTTCTGTTCTTGAATTTCCACTTGGAGTATTAATAATAAGAGAAATCGAATTATTTTTAATTTCATCTATTACGTGCGGACGTCCTACAGAAACTTTTCTTACCATTTTATTTGCTATACCCTGCTCTTCAAAAAAAGAGGATGTTCCTCTGGTTGCAGTTATATCAAAACCAAGCTCTATAAATTCTTTTGCAAGCTTTGCTGCCAGCTCTTTATCTTCATCTTTAACACTTATAAAAACCGTGCCTGATTCAGGAAGTTTCTGTCCTGCGGCATACATTGACTTGGCCATGGCATTTCCAAGGTCGTCATCTATACCCATGACTTCACCGGTTGACTTCATTTCAGGACCAAGGAGAAGGTCTACCTCCGGAAACTTGTTAAAAGGAAGAACAACCTCTTTTACTGCATAATGACCCGGCTTTTCATAATCTTTAAGCCCGAGCTGATCAATTGTGCTTCCAAGCATTATCTTGGTAGCCATTTTTGCAAGAGGTATTCCCGTCGCCTTACTTACAAACGGAACAGTTCTTGAGGCTCTCGGATTTACTTCAATAACATAAAGATCATTATCTTTAACAGCATACTGTACATTCATAAGACCTATAACATTGAGCTCTGATGCCATAGCTTTTGTAGCTGTTTTTATATTTTCTATGATTTCGGGTGTAAGACTGTATGAAGGAAGAACACAGGCACTGTCTCCTGAATGAATTCCTGCTTCCTCAATATGCTGCATAATACCGCATACAACTGTTTTGCCGCCGTCAGACAATGCATCAACATCTACTTCAACAGCACCTTTTAAAAACTTGTCTATAAGAACAGGATGACCTTCGGAAACTGAAAAACCGTATTTGGAGAACTCTTTGAGCTCTTCTCTGTCAAAAACTATTTTCATGGCACGTCCGCCCAGAACATAGGAAGGTCTTACCAGAACCGGATACTCCAGTTCTTCAGCTACTCTCACAGCTTCTGTTTCTGAAAATGCTATACCGCTTTCAGGCTGCTTAAGCCCGAGCTTATTGAGCATGGCCTGGAATTCTTCTCTGTCCTCAGCCCTGTTAATACTTGAAGGACTTGTTCCAATTATTTTAACTCCTGCCTTTTCAAGTGCCACAGCAAGATTCAAAGGAGTCTGTCCTCCGAACTGAACAATAACACCGTCAGGATTTTCCCTTGCAACTATATGAAGAACGTCTTCCCTTGTAAGAGGTTCAAAATAAAGCTTGTCTGAAGTATCATAATCAGTACTTACAGTTTCAGGATTGGAATTGACCATTATAGACTCAACATTTTCCTCTTTAAGTGCAAAGGAAGCATGCACGCAGCAGTAGTCAAATTCTATTCCCTGGCCTATTCTGTTGGGGCCGCCGCCCAGGATCATTATCTTTTTCCCGGGATAAACCCTTGATTCATCAAGCTGTTCATAGGTGGAATAAAAATAAGGGGTTGCAGCCTTAAATTCCCCTGCGCATGTATCTACGAGCTTATATACAGGAAAAATGTTTTGTTCTTTTCTTCTTGCCTCTATCTCATCTACGGTCTTACCCAGAATTTGTGCAAGCTGAATATCTGAGAAACCGTATCTTTTAGCTTCAAGAAAAAGCTCTCTGCTTACTGAACTTGCCTCTATTAATCCGTCTTCAAAATCTGAAATCTGCTTTATCTGATCTATGAACCATGGATCAATTGAAGTTGCATTATGAATCTCCTGAACACTCATTTTCCTTTTCAATGCATATCTTATATAAAACAGCCTTTGTGAGTTGGGTGTTACAAGCTTGTGCATCAGCTCTTCAGTTTCGGGAATCTCAATATCCTTACCGTCACAACCAAGTCCTGCCCTGCCTGTTTCAAGAGATCTCAAAGCTTTTTGAAGAGATTCTTTGAATGTTCTTCCTATAGACATGGTCTCGCCAACGGACTTCATGGTTGTAGTCAGAACATCTTCTGTTTCAGGAAATTTTTCAAAAGTCCACCTTGGGATCTTTAAAACAACATAATCTATAACAGGCTCGAAAGCAGCCATTGTTTCGCCTGTGATATCATTTTTAAGCTCGTCCATTGTATAGCCGACTGCAAGCTTTGCAGCGATTTTTGCTATTGGATAACCTGTGGCTTTTGAAGCAAGGGCTGAACTTCTGGAAACCCTGGGATTCATCTCAACAACTATTATTTCTCCGTTGTCAGGATTTATGGCAAACTGAACATTGGAACCGCCTGTATCAACACCTATTTCCCTTATAATAGCTATGGATGCATTTCTGAGCTTCTGATATTCCTTGTCTGAAAGAGTCTGGGCCGGAGCAACAGTTATGCTGTCTCCTGTATGAACTCCCATTGCATCAATATTTTCAATTGAACATATAATTACAACATTATCATTTTTATCCCTTACAACTTCAAGCTCGTACTCTTTCCAGCCGAGAACAGACTCTTCAACCATCACCTGAGTTATCATACTTGCATCAAGACCCGACTTTGCAACCTTGTCGAGTTCTTCGGGGTTGTAGGCAACACCACCGCCTGTTCCTCCAAGGGTATAGCTCGGCCTTATTATAACAGGAAAACCTATTTTTTCAGCAATCTGTCTTGCCTCTTCCATTGAATGGGCAAAACCGCTTTCAGGAACCCTTAGCCCTATCCTGTTCATGGCTTCTGCGAAATGCTCTCTGTCTTCAGCTTTTTCAATAGCTTCAACAGAAGCGCCGATCATTTCAACTCCGTATTTTTCTAAAACCCCTTTTTTAGCCGCCTCAATTGCAGTATTAAGACCGGTTTGTCCTCCGATTGTTGGAAGAAGAGCATCCGGTCTTTCCTTTTCAATTATCTTTTCAAGAATATCTGCAGTTACAGGCTCTATGTAGGTTTTATCAGCCATCTCAGGATCAGTCATAATTGTGGCAGGATTGCTGTTTACAAGAATAACCTCATAGCCTTCTTCCTTTAAGGCTTTGCATGCCTGGGTTCCGGAATAATCAAACTCACAGGCCTGACCTATAATTATTGGACCTGCTCCGATTATCAAAATTTTATGAATATCATCTCTTCTGGGCATAACCCTAAACTATTCCTTTTAATTTTATGAATTCTTAAATTCTTCGATCATTTCCTTAAAATCTGCAAAAAAGGCTGAAGCATCATGTGGACCGGGAGATGCTTCAGGATGATGCTGAACGCAGAAAACAGGGAGTTCTTTGTGCCTGAACCCTTCAAGAGTATTATCATTAATATTTACGTGGGTAATCTCAAGCATATCTTTGTCAAGACTTTCAAGATCGACTGCAAATCCGTGATTCTGGGAAGTAACCTCAACCCTTCCGTCCTGTCTTCTGACAGCCTGGTTTGCTCCCCTGTGTCCGAATTTGAGCTTGTATGTTTTCCCGCCCATTGCAAGGCCGAGAAGCTGATTTCCAAGACATATTCCAAATATCGGTTTATATCCTAACAGCTGCCTGATTGTCTCAACTGCATAGGTTACAGGTTCGGGATCTCCTG
The DNA here is from genome assembly GCA_051744925.1 of Thermodesulfobacteriota bacterium. GTDB lineage: Bacteria > Desulfobacterota > Desulfobacteria > Desulfobacterales > JACKCP01 > JACKCP01. The sequence goes on from JBNJDM010000045.1 coordinate 18,505, forward strand.
GTCCGTTGGATAAAAATATTCCGTCGGGATTTAATGACTTTACTTCATCAGAACCAGTAACTGCAGGTACAACAAGAACCTCAAAATCCTGAGCCTCAAGAAGCCTTAAAATATTAAATTTTACTCCGAAATCGAATACACAGATTCTGTATTTGCCTTTTGTTTTCCAGATTTTTTCACCCTGACTCAGATTTTCTAAAAGCTCTTTTTTGTCTGAGTTCCAGAAATAAGGCTTATCTGTGGTAACATTTTTTACAAGATCGCTGCCTGTCATTGAAGGAATTGCTCTTGCCTTTTCCACAGCTCCGGAATTAAAATCTTCTTCATTTGTAGAAATACAGGCACGCATTGAACCGTTTTCTCTTAAATGAAGAGTAAGGCCCCTTGTGTCAAGATCGTCAATCCCCATAATATTTTCTGATTTCAAATATTTTGCAAGACTTTGTTCTGATCTGAAATTGCTTGGATAATTCTGGTACTCACGCACTATAAAAGATGAAACCTGAATTTTATCAGATTCAGCATCTTCTTTATTAACTCCGTAAGTTCCGATGAGAGGATAAGTCATCACAACCATCTGGCCGTTGTAGGAAGGATCTGTCAAAACTTCCTGATAACCGGTCATGCTTGTATTAAAAACAAGCTCTCCTCCGGATTCTCCGGGCCCGGTAAAACTTCTGCACGGAAATATTGTTCCGTCTTCCAGGGCAAGAACTGCCTTCATAAAAAGCCCCCTTTGAACTTATTAAAAAAATCAGCTAAATATATCACAAAAATATTTGTTTACAACATAAATTTTATATACATCTGAACTATGATAAGTTTAAAATAATCACGAATAATTTT
>JBNJDM010000046.1:0-19145 GCA_051744925.1 Thermodesulfobacteriota bacterium
AGAATCAGGGTGGAAAAATCCTCCATCCTGTTTTTAAGATATTTTCTGTAGATGTTAAGGTTGTGTGTAAAAACATTATCCCAGAGATCGCGCCTGAGCTGTTTCATAACCGGGCTTTTACCGATTATATTTGTTTTTATGAAAAAAAAAGCTCTTCTGAGCTGGAAAGCCTCTTCAAAGCAGCTTTGAATCTCTTTCTGGGAAAATCCCCATTTTTCAAGATCTTCCTTTGCCTGTTGTGCAAAGGAGATTTTTAAGATCTTTTCATCCTGATTAATCTGCTCAAGTATATGAGTATCAATCTCTTTTCTGTATAAATAGAAAAAATTGAAAAGAATAAAAATTTCAAATAATTCCCTGTCTTTTTCATGGATATTTAAAATACTTTTTATTCCCCTGGATTTAAATTCTTTTAACTTCTGCTGAACTTTAAATACCAGTTTTTCTATTATTTCTTCCCTGGAATCACCTGAAGAATTTGTAAGCTCTTTATCAATCTTTTTTCTTTCTTCACTAAAAGGATTTGCAAGGAAAGCATCTTTTATAAGATTAAGAAATTTTCTGTCTTCGTTTGTAAGTTCTGTTGTTTCTGTCATGGCAAGCCTGTTTTTTCGGTTTTTAACCGGGTCCCGGCAGTTTTTTATTTGTTTTGCGCCGTCTTTTGAGGATGAGTTGTGAATTCAGAAGATGTATAGGGTATTATCATTTCTAAATTTTCTTCTTCTGAACGTTTTGCACGATACAGGTCCCAGCGTAGCTGTAAATTCATCCAAAAATCTTCGGACATATTGAAAAATTTGGCTAAACGTAAAGCAGTACTGGGCGTAATGCCTCGTTTTCCATTAACAATTTCATTAATCCTCTGGTAAGAAACATGAATTGCTTTAGACAAGTCACGCTGATTTATTGACATTGGAATTAAAAATTCTTCTTTCAACATTTCGCCGGGATGTGTAGGCTCTCTATATTTTGGAATCCTAACCATTGGTATTCTCCTTTATAATCAGTGATAATCGACAATTTCAATATTGTCTGCATTACCAGTGTTCCATTCAAAACATATTCGATACTGATCATTGATTCTAATGCTATGTTGTCCCAAGCGATTTCCAGATAGTAATTCCAGTCGAGTTCCCGGGGGAACTTTTAAACAACACTTATTTTATGACTTATATCAGGCATGGCAAGTTCAAGAAAGTGGTGAACAATTCTTGCGGTAACACCCCATATAACTGTATCTTCAACAGGATACATAAGTTCATTAAGGCCAGGATCCCTTCCATGAAAACCTTTTTGGATATGAGTTTCCATAAGATCGTTTACAGGTATGTACAAAACCTTTGCAATCTCTTTTTCAAGGGGGAAGATGGTTTCGGTTTCATCATAAAAACCTGCAAAAACTTCAACACATACATTTCTTAAAGTCATGAAATGTCCAAGTGATCCGATGATATCGAAATTGTTTATTGCAAGCTCTTCTTTAACTTCTCTTTTTACAGCATCACAGGATGAAAAATCGTCTGAATCAACAATTCCGCCGGGTAAAGCAGGCTGGTTTCCCCATACATATTTTATGCTGTCAGCTTTTAAAATACCTAAAATATTATTCCTGGACTGCCGGCCTATAAGAAGAGCTACTGCCGCATCTTTTAATCCGTGTATGCACGGTTTTTGAGGGTGCGAGCAGTTTTTTACAATATCTTCAAGCTTTTTTCTGTTAAAAACCATTATTCCTTGTTCTTCTCAAGATGAATTGTTTCAAGAATCTTTAAAAAGTCTTTTTCATCAACATAACCGGGTCTTTTGTAAATACCTGTTTCAAGGTCGGGTTGCATGAAAACACTTGCAGGAATAGGCCCGATTCCATACTGCTGGGTTATCTGAGGCTCATTTTGAACATTAACTTTTACAGGTACAAAATTTTCATTGAGGTATGAAGATACACTATCCTTTTGAAAGGTTTCATTCTCCATTTTTGTACACCAGGGGCATCTGTCAGAATAAAAATATATATAAAGTTTTTTATTGTTTTCTGATGCAAGCTCTCTTCCTTTTTCATAACTCTGCCAGTTTATATCCTGTGAAAATCCTGTTGCAGCTGTAATTATAAAAATAAAAATTGTGTATAATATTATGTTTTTAAAATTCATTTTTTCTCCTGTTGTAATTAATATGTTATGAATTGATATTAGCTGAGTTGTCAAAATCTGCAAATATTTTTTATAATGAACAAGATTTATATTAAAAGTTACAATTCTTAATAAACATTAAGGGAGAATATTTTGAAAGGTATAATAACAAGATTTTTTGATGCTGCAAATATTCAGAGATGGAATGATCATGTAAGGCCTGTTGAGCTGACTGAGCTTGACAAGCAGGCGCACAAGGCTGTTATTGCATATATACTTGCAAAGATGGAACAAGACGGCAAAGACAGGACAATCGACTGGATAAAACTTATAGAAGGAAGTATCTTTGAGTTTTTGCACAGAGTTATACTAACAGATATAAAACCTATGGTATTTCACAGGATGATGCAGGCAAAGGGAGCAGAGCTTAATTCCTGGGTGTTTAAAAATCTTGAAACCGATCTTGAGGCTGTAAGCCCTGATTTCTTTGAGCGTTTTAAAAGGTATTTTCTGGAAAAAGATTATGCGCATATGGAAAAAAGAATTTTAAAAGCTGCGCATTATCTTGCCACAAACTGGGAGTTTCAGATTATTTACAAATCTTGTCCCGATTTTTACGGAATTGAAGAGACAAAACAGAATATAGAAAATGAAATTGAAGACCATTATGATCTTATAGGTGTTCAGAAAATATCTCTTGGAAAAAAATCATACGGTTTTCTTGATATGTGCGGTCAGCTCAGACTTCAGAAAAGATGGGCCCAGTCTCCGAGAATACCTGAAACTTCGGTTCTTGGACATATGATTATTGTTGCTTATTTATCTTATATTTTTTCAATGAAGCAGGGTTTTTGCTCAGTACGCAAATACAATAATTTTTACTGCGCTCTTTTCCATGATCTTCCTGAAGTACTGACAAGGGACATAATTTCTCCTGTAAAAACTTCTGTTACAGGCCTTGATGAAATTATTCTTGAGTATGAAAAAATTCAGCTTCAAGATAAAATCCTGCCCCTTCTGCCTGAATCCTGGCATGACGAGATAAATTATCTTCTCGAAAATCAGTTTACAGACCGGATAATTGATCCCCAGGCAGGTAAAATTAATATCATTGAAGATCAAAGTGAAATGGAAAAATTCAATCTTGACGGATACAGTCCTGTGGACGGAAAAATGATTAAAGGCTTTGATCATCTTGCAGCTTTTGTTGAGACATCTTTATCTATAAGTTACGGAATAAAATCTCCCCATCTTATTGAAGGGCATAAATCCTTAAAAGGATATTATAAAGAAAAAACTATTTCAGGAATAGATTTTGCCGGACTTTTTAAATATTTTGAAAAGGACCTTGATTAGTCTTTATAAAAAATCAAATGTATAGGTAATACTGGAAATCAAATTTTGAGGAATGCTCAAAATGATGTTTGTTTAAAAAGTTTTCCATAAATTCTGTGGTTGAAAAAACATATATCATTTTTCCGTTTTGTTCAGACACATCTTCAATAATATGATCAAGTGTAATGTGGCCGACTCCGTTTCTCATATATTCTTTTCTGAATTTTCCTCCGTTTGGGTAGAAAAATTTTAAATGGCATATAATGTCTTCGCTGCAAAGCCCTTTTTTTAAACAGTCATTGTATACACTGTTGGAGTATCTGCATTTTTCACAATTGTAATGTTCAAGGTTTTTAAAGAAAACATCTGCTGTACCTGAAACATCTTTGTCTTTATAATGGGTTACTATTTTATAATGAAAAGCCTTTTCAGCTTCCGATTTTTTAAGGTCAAAGTCTATGCGGTCCTGTGTAATTCCCACTTTATAAATATACCTTTTTAGTAACTATTCAGCTGATTTGTCTTATTATCTCTCACAGTGGCACTGAGGCACGGAACCTCCTGCATCAGATAAAAATATTTTATTTTTCATAATATGATTTAACCAAAGGTTACAAATAATGCAAATATCTTTCGTATTTTACTGCTCTAAATTTTAAAAAGCGAAAGTTATTGCCGAGTTTTCAAAAACTCAGTTTTCTTCCTTTGCGGTTTTCTGAAAAATTAAAGTCAAAGTATTAGAAGAATTTCCGTGCCTCCGCGCCCCAGTGAGATTTATTATTTTTTGTCATTTTAAATCAGCTGTTTTCAAGTTCTTCTCCGAGATGTTCCAGAAAATTATGAACATCTTCAACAATACAAACATCTGAATGATTAAATATTGATGCTTTTGGATCAGAATTGACTGAAATGACAAATTCAGAATCTCTCATTCCGTAAATGTGCTGTGAAGAACCTGAAATTCCAAAAGCTGCATAAATTTTAGGATATACGGTTTTACCTGTTATTCCGACCTGTCTTTTGTATTCAAGCATTCCCATGTCAACAAGAGGTCTTGAACAGCCTACAGCAGAAGAGGGTATAAGTTCTGAAATCTTAAAAAGTTTTTCTGTTTCTTCTTTTTGGGTAAATCCTCTTCCTGCTGAAAGGATTATGTCTGCATTGTCGAGTGAAGAAGGTTGTGAAGCTGATGATGTTTCAAGAATCTGTATACCTGTATTTTTAAGTGTTATTTGGATTTCTTCTGTTTTGCCTTTTACATCACTTACAGACTGATCTGATTTAAAAGATGATCCTGAAACTGTTATTACGGTTTTTTCTTTTAAAGGGCTTACTTCAGATTCGAGTTTGGAGTTAAAAATCTGTCTTGTAAAAAGATTTTCCCGGTTAATTTTATTTACCCCTGTAATAATTGAACAGTTAAACTCAACAGCAGCCGCACCAGCAGCCTCAGTACTTATTACACTCATATCAAAACACAGATGTGAAAAATCAAAATTTTTCAAAACTTTTTTAAGACAAAAAATAATATCCTGTGAAGTAATTTGTTCTTTTTCAGTATTTATATTTATTACATGAGCTGATTTAAGGTCTGAACACAATTTTTCAGCGTCTGTGCAGTTAAAAACAATTAGAATCAGGTCTGTATTTTTATATGAATTAAGCTCTTTTCCAAAGTTTACAAGCTTTTCAGCCTGACCTGAGGGATTGCCTGTTTTGTCAGATACAAGAATAATGCTCATTTTATTTCTCCTGAAGGATTTTTCTTTTTTTAAGAATCTCAATAAATGCCTTTACCTTTTCTTCTGAAGTCCCTTCAATAAACTCACCTTTTCTGGTTTTTAAGGGAAGTTTCAGATCTTTTACTTCAGTGTTTTTTGCAAGGCTTTTTAATTTGTCGTAATTTATCCTGACAATGGTATTTTCATCGGCTTTGAGCATTTTTAAAACATTGGGATATCCGGGTTTGTTTATTCCTGCCTGAAAACTTAAGGCGCATGGGAGATTTATTTCACAAGTTCTTTTTATTCCGCCTTCAAGCTCGCTTTTTACTATTATGGTTTTTTCTTTGATTTCCTTAATCTCTGTTATTCCGGAAAGAAAGGGTATGTTCAGTTTTGCAGCTGTCATTGCTCCTGTTACCGAATTCATAATATCCTCAGACATCATACCGAAAAAAATCAGATCATAGTTATTTTGTTCAAATACATGCTTTACTGCTTCTGATACACATCCGGGATCATTTGCTGTGTCTGAATCTGTTAAAATGTGAAACGCCTTGTCTGCACCTTTTCCTATTGTTTTTTTAAGTATCTCGGATGCAGAATCGGTTCCTGTTGTAACAGTATGAACTGTTGTATTTTTTAAAGACTCTTTGAGTTTAAGAGCCTCTTCCAGGGCATGGTCATCGAATCTGTTTATTTTATATCCAAGATCTGATTCATTTTTGCTGAAGTTTTTTTTGAGAATTTCCGGTTCAGTGAGTGGGATTTCCTCATAAACCTGTTTTACTGGTGCAAGTATCTTCATTATTCCACCTTGTATATTTATTAAAGTTTTAAAACTCTACTCTATTTTATTTATTTTTTAAAATTTATCAACAAAAAACCGAACGTTCGTTCTTTTTTTTATTGACATAAAAATTCCAAAGCCTTAGGCTGAATTTAAAACAGGAAAAAAGGAAAATTTTTATGCCTCTTGTATATGTCATACGCCACGGACAGGCTTCATTTTCAAAGTCAGATTATGATGAACTCTCCCCAAAGGGGATTGAGCAGTCCGAACTTCTTGGAAAATTTTTTAAAAAAACAGAAAATCAGTTTGATTCAATTTATTCAGGTTCTCTTAAAAGGCAGAAAGACACAGCTTTTCATATGACAAATGCTATGGATGAAAACAATTATCAACCTGAAATTATAGAAGGTTTTAATGAGTATAATCATCTCGACCTTATAAATGCTGCTTTCAAATATTATAAAAAAAATGAACCTGAATTTAATGCAGATCTGGCTGAGATTGCAAAAAGCAGAAAAAGATTTCAGCAGTTTTTTTCAGATGCTGTTGAAAAGTGGATAAACGGAGAATTTTCAGAATATGGAATTGAATCGTATGAAACATATTCATCAAAAGTTTTAAATGCATTTGAGGAGGCTACAAAAAAAGAGACAGAAAAAAAGATTGCTGTTGTTACATCAGGAGGAGCAGTTTCGGTTCTTCTTGAAAACACACTCGGGATTACCCCTTTTAAGGCTGCTGAACTTGGATGGGGACTAAGGAACTGTTCAGTTTCGGTTGTAAGTTCCAAAGGACATTTCAACAAAGATAATAACAGATTCCTTTTAAGAGTTTTTAATTCAGCGGCTCATTTTGAAATTGAAAAAGAAAAAGAGCTTATTACATATAGATAACAGGAGGTTGTATGGATTTTAGAGTTTCAGATAAAATTAAAACAATAGTAGATTCAATAAATGAATTTATTGACAAGGAGCTTATTCCGATTGAACCGGAATTTATATCAGGCGATTTTTATGAAATGGAGCCTCTTATAAAAGAAAAGCAGGAAATGGTAAAAAAAATGGGGCTCTGGGCTCCAAACTTTCCTGAAGACTGCGGCGGAATGGGACTCAGCATGCTTGAGCACGGTCTTGTATCCGAAGCTTTGGGCCGTTCTCCTCTGGGACATTATGTTTTCTGGTGCCAGGCTCCTGATGCAGGTAATGTTGAAATTTTACATAAATACGGAACTAAAGAACAAAAAGAGAGATACTTAAATCCTCTTGTAAAGGGAGATATAAGAAGCTGCTTTTCAATGACAGAAGTTGATATGCCCGGCTCCAACCCTGTAATGCTTGAAACAACAGCAGAAAAGGACGGAGATGACTATATTATAAACGGTCATAAGTGGTATACTACTGCTGCTGACGGTTCAGAATTTGCTATAGTAATGGCTGTTACAAATCCTGAAGCTTCCAAATATCTTCAGGCAAGCATGATAATAGTTCCAACAGACACAGAAGGTTTTAATCTTGTAAGAAATATTCCTGTTATGGGACACGAGGGAAGCGGTTATGCAAGTCATGCTGAAATTTTATATCAGTCATGCAGAGTTCCTCAGTCAAACCTTTTAGGACCTGAAGGTCAGGGTTTTGTTATTGCTCAGGACAGACTCGGACCAGGGCGAATTCATCACTGCATGAGATGGCTTGGTATATGCAGAAGATCTTTTGATCTTATGTGTTCAAGGGCAAACAAAAGGGTTATTTCACCAGACGGAAAAACACTTGCTTCAAAACAGACTGTTCAGAACTGGGTATCTGAGTCTGCAGCTGAACTTGAGCAGGCAAGGCTTCTTACTCTTAATGCTGCATGGCAGATTGATGAGTACGGTGCAGCAGATGCAAGAGATGCTGTTTCAATGATTAAATTTGTTGTGGCAAATACAATGAACAATATAATAGACAGAGCTCTTCAGGTTTTCGGAGGCCTTGGAATGACTGATGATACAATTCTTGCATATTTTTACAGACATGAAAGAGCAGCAAGAATTTATGACGGAGCAGATGAGGTTCACAAGTCGTCCCTTGCTAAGAGAATGCTTCGTACATATGAGGGAAAAGTAGTAAAATAAGGAATTTTATATTGATACCGGTTAACTGCTGTAAAATAAAGAGGATAAACCTTGGAAGATTTTGATTTTGCTGAATTTAAAAAAAGATTTAATACCTCAAAGCATAGTTTGTGCAGAGAGGTTTTTCTCCACAACAAGGAAAGTATAAAAATAAAGAATGAAAAAAGGGCTGTGGAAAATCTTTATAAAATCTTTAATGCAGTTTTTACCCTTTCTTCAAAAAAAGGCTTCCAGGCAATGACCATGAGAGATCTGAGCAAAGAGGCGGATCTGAGCATGGGAGCTTTGTACGGATATTTTAAAAACAAGGAAGATCTTCTTCATATTATTCAAAAACAGGGAAGAGAGATGGTAAAAAATGTGCTTGCCGCATTTGAAGCCACATCAGATGATCCTGCTGTTAAATTAAGGTCTGTTATTAAAGCTCATATTTATCTGAGTGAAGTGGCAAGACCCTGGTTTTTCTTTACTTTTATGGAGGCAAGAAACCTGAATGCTGATGAAATAAAAGAGATTCAGCAGATAGAAGCTTATACTGAAAAGGTTATAGCAGATATTCTTGCAATGGGAGAAGAAAAAGGGGTTTTTAAAAAAAGGGATTATTTTCTTACAGCTGGTATAATCAAATCTATGCAGCAGGACTGGTATCTTAAAAGATGGAAATATAAGTCAAGACAAATAGGACCGGATCAGTACAGCGATTATGTTGTGGCTTTTGTAGAGTCTTTTGTTTTGTCGGAACCGAAAAAATAAAAGGGGGTTCTGTAATGTCAGATGAAGCAGTTGAAGTAAGGAAGGGCGAAGAACTTGACAAAGAAAAAGTAAAAGAGTTTTTAAATGATAATATTAAGGATATCTCGTGTGATGATATCTCTATAAAACAGTATCCAGGAGGATTTTCAAATCTTACATACCAGATTGACTGCGGTGGCAGGCAAATGGTTTTAAGAAGGCCTCCCAAAGGAGCTGATATAAAATCTGCTCATGATATGGGTCGTGAGTATAAAATTCTTAAATCACTTAAGCCTCTTTTCCCTTATTGTCCAACTCCTCTGGCCTATACAGAGGATGAATCTGTTATGGGTTGTACTTTTTATGTAATGGAAAAGATTCCTGGTATTATTCTTAGAAAAGATGTTCCAAAAGGGCTTGATTTAACTCCGGATAAGGCTGAAAATCTTTGCAAGAAACTTCTTGATGTACATGTAGAGCTTCATTCAATAGATGTTGAAAAAAATAATCTCGGATTTTTAGGCAAGCCTGAGGGTTATGTAAAAAGACAGGTTGAAGGCTGGAGCAAAAGATACGTGAATGCAAAAACAGATGATGCTCCCGGATTTGAAAAGGTTATGGAGTGGCTTAAAGACAAGCAGCCCGGAGATACAGATTCGCCGACAATAATTCATAATGATTACAAGTTTGACAATGTTGTTCTTGATGAAAATGACCCCATGAAAATCATAGGTGTTCTTGACTGGGAAATGGCGACTTACGGAGATCCGTTGATGGATCTGGGAGGTTCCCTTGGTTACTGGGTAGACAGGAATGATCCTGAAGAGTTTAAAATGATTAAAACCATGCCAACAGATATTGAAGGCGCTCTTACAAGAAACGAAATGATAGAAAGATACGGCGAGAAAACAGGCCGTAATATGGATAATTTCGATTTTTATCTATGCTTTGGAACGTTCAGGCTGGCTGTTATTGCACAGCAGATCTACAAAAGATTTTTTCTTGGATACACAAAAGATAAAAGATTCGGAATGCTTATTCATGCAGTTAATATTCTTGAAAAAGTTTCAAACTCAATAATAGATAATTCAAAATTATAAATTAAAAGGAGGCGTAAAATGGACAGATTTTCCCTTAAGAATAAAACTGCTGTTGTAACAGGTGCAAGCAGGGGAATAGGAGAGGCAATTGCTCATTGTTTAAGTGAGTACGGTGCTGAAGTTATTCTTGTGAGCAGAAAAATAGACGCGCTTAAAACAGTTGAGGAAGCAATTAAGGAAAAAGGCGGAAAAGCAGAGTCTGTTGCTTGCAACACGGGAAACCTTGAGGATATCAAAGAGCTTGTTTCCTTTGTTAAGGAAAAATACGGCAAGCTTGATATTCTTGTTAACAATGCCGCAGCCAATCCCTACTTCGGAGACATGATAGATGCTGAAGAGTGGGCATGGGACAAAATTTTTGATGTAAACCTGAAAGGCCCTTTTTTCACAATTGTTGAATTTGCAAAGCTTATGAGAGAAAAAGGCGGTGGAAGCATAGTAAACGTATCCTCAATTAACGGTGTAAAACCTGCTCCTCTTCAGGGGATTTACTCTGTTTCAAAGGCCGGTCTTCTTGCCATGACAAAGGCTTTTGCAAAAGAGCTTGCACCTCATAAAATAAGGGTGAACTCGCTTCTTCCCGGACTTACAGATACAAAATTTGCAAGTGCTCTTACTTCAGATGAAAACCTAAAAAATATGATAGTTTCTCAGATTCCTGCAGGAAGGGTTGCAGATCCTGAAGATATGGCAGGAGCTGTTTTATACCTTGTTTCAGATGCTGCTGGCTACACAACCGGAGCAGAGATTGTATGCGACGGAGGAATGCTTGCTTAAAAATCTGCTCTGGTTTTAATTATGAGCCGATTACACTTGCAGGGCGGGTTTTTATCCGCCCTGTTTTATGAATAAGTTTTATATATACTCTTCAATCTCTCTGAAAAATCTTGAAGTTCTTGTTATCCGGTTTTGTCTGAAATCGGCGCAGGTTAAAAACGTTTTAAATTCTGCCCTTGTAACAGCTACATACATAAGCCTTCTTTCCTCCTGAAGCTCCATATCTGAATCCATTGATTTCCAGTGGGGAAAAAGCTCTTCTTCGCATCCGGCAACAAATACGGTATTAAACTCAAGCCCCTTGCATGCATGAACAGTGGAAAGATTTACTCCGCTTCCCTGATCCTGGTCTTCTTCATCGGATTCCTTGTCCTGTCTTATTAAGGCTGCTTCTTCAAGGTATTCAGCAATGGAGTTTTTGTCCCGGGCAGTTGCTGCAAGTTCTTCAATGTTTTCTTTTCTTGTTAATGCTTCAGCAGGTGTCTTGGAAATGGAATCTATATAATCAAGATACCCTGTTTTTTCTATAACCGTAGAAAGGGCAGGGCCTGCAGGCAGATTTTTTATCTCTTCAAGAATATCAAGGAGTTCTTTTAAGTTTTTATGGACTTTGGCTGATAAAAGGCTTTTGTTTAATGCTCTTTGAGCTCCTTCAATAAATGACATTCCATCATTTCTCATGGAATTTATTTTTTTCAGCATTGCAGGACCTATCCCTCGTCTCGGAATATTCAGGATTCTTGCAAAAGCTGTGTCATCCATTGGAAAGCATGCCGCAGTAAGATAACAGTTAAGATCAAGTATTTCCTTTCTCTCAAAAAAGCCTTTGTCACCCAGAAGTTTGTATGGAATTTTCAGCATTCTGAATGCTTTTTCAAATGCCCTTGAACAGAATTTGGTTCTGTATATAATAGCCATTTTGTCATAAGGGATTCCAAGTTCACGAAGAGAGTATATTTTTTTGCCGATCCACAAAGCTTCCTGGTGTTCATCACCTAAATAATGTACAGAAACTTCCCCTCCTGTTTTGGAAGAAAAGCATTCTTTTTCCATTCTGTCTTCATTGTAGCCTATGAGGTGATTTGCAGCCTTTACAATCTCATCGCATGATCTGAAGTTTTCTTCCAATCGAAATATTTGGCTTTTGGGATAAGTTTTTTTAAATGAAAGAAAGTGATCTACATTGCTTCCTCTGAAACCGTATACAGACTGCCAGTCATCTCCTACGCAGAAAAGATTTTCATGGCAAAGAAGCAGTCTTGTAAGTTCTTCCTGGAGATTGTTTGTGTCCTGGTACTCATCTATAAGCACATAATCGAATTTATTCTGGTATTTTTTTCTTATATCTTCATTGTCACGTAGAATGTTTCTTGTGATATAGAGTATATTGTCGAAATCGACTGAATTTTGTTCCTTTTGTTTTTTTTCATACTCCATGAAAATATCTTCTACTCTGAAACCTTTGGTAACAGGGTTCAGCTCAAAATATTCATAAGGATCACCGTAGTTTTTAGCTATGGAGATTCTTGACCTTACGTCGCCGAGATTTTTTTTGTCAATATTCATTGAAACAAGTATCTCTTCAAGCATTTTCTGCTGATGATAAATATCAAGTACCTGAATAGGCGGGGTATATCCTATATTTGAGGCTTCTTCCTTTAAAATTCTGAAACAGGCTGAATGATAGGTTCTTACCCATGAAAAGGATATTTCATCAAGCCCTGTTAACTCAAAAAGCCTTTCCTTCATTTCATCTGCTGCTTTGTTCGTGAATGTTATGGCAAGGATTCTGTCGGGGTTGTAACCCTGGTTTATAAGATGTGCTATTTTAGCTGTAAGGGTTCTGGTTTTACCTGAACCTGCGCCTGCAACTACAAGCGCAGGGCTGTATCTGTGTTCGACTGCTTTTTGCTGACTTTCTGAAAGACTGAGCATAATATCTCCGGTTAAATTTATTCACAAACGGGGATCTAATATAGGCAAAATTTGATAATGCTTCAACCTTTAATATGGACAAGTAAAGCTTAATATTTTTTTACCTTTTTTGAGATTAAAGATTTCTATAGTATTTAAGAAGGGTTTGTTGGATAAGAAACTGTAAACTATATAAAAAAGTGCTGTTTTTATGGTAAACAAAAACAGCACTAAAAATATTTGATAAATCCTGAAATTCAGCTTCAGGTTAAAATAATTTTTATGGTTTTATAACATTTTTTGCGGCATAACCTCTGTCGTTTTCCTCAACATCAAAGATTACTCTTTCTCCCTCCGCAAGGGTTCTGAATCCCGGCATATCTATTGAGCTGTGATGCACAAAAATATCACCGCTTCCGTCTCCCTTTTCAATAAAACCATAGCCTTTTTTGTTGCTGAACCACTTTACTGTACCTTCCACTTTGTTTCTTTCGGCAGTCAAAATAAATCCTCCTTCTGTCTGATGAATCCTGCAAAAACGCTTTTTCCAGGAGGTATCATTGTTTACATTTGTGATGTAAAAGTACATCTTTTCGGCGAGAAAAAGATTGAATGAAACCTCGTAGAGTGATTATGAAATTTTATATTAAGATATCATATTGTATAAAGAGGTTGCAAGAAAATTTGTTAATTTTTCTCATTAAATCTGAATATTATAGGCTGTGCAGTGCACAAAACCTCTGTTGTGGAATAAAGTCAATGGTGATATTTTAACACTCGGTGAAAAAATCCCGGACTTTTTTCCGACCCGGGATTTTGTCGGACTCCAGTGATTAAAAAGCTAAAAGGCTTGACTCTCAGGTTTTAGTTTATAAGCTTTTTAAGCTCTGTTTCAATCTCTGATCTTATTTCATCAAGAGCTTGTTCTGATAAGGCTTCAAATCTTAATACAAGAACAGGCTGTGTATTTGAAGACCTTATAAGTCCCCAGCCCTGGTCGTATAAAATTCTTGCTCCGTCTATATCTATAACTTCGTTGGTTTTTTTAAATATTTCAGTCATTTCTGAAACAATATAAGGTTTTTTATCCTCACTGCATTCCATTCTGATTTCCGGAGTTGAGAAAGTTTGGGGAACATCACCAATAAGCTCACAAGGTGTTTTGCCTGTTTTATCTATTATTTCAAGCATTCTGCATGCTGCATAAATTCCGTCGTCATGACCGAAGTACCGGTCAGCAAAAAATATATGACCACTCATTTCGCCTGCAAGAAGGGCGTTTGTTTCCTTCATTTTCTTTTTTATTTTTGAATGGCCGGTTTTCCACATAATTGCTTCGCCGCCTTTAGCTGCGATATCGTCGTACATAGTTGCAGAGCACTTAACTTCAGATATGAAAACAGCTCCGGGATTGTTTTTCAAAACATCCCTTGAAAAAATTATCATCATCTGATCTCCGTATATGCTGTCACCGGAGGGATCTATTATTCCAAGCCTATCACCGTCTCCGTCAAAACCTATTCCTATGTCGAGATTATTTTCTTTTACAAGTTTTTTAAGATCTTTCATATTTTCTTCAACAGTAGGATCTGCTTCGTGGTTTGGAAAAGTTCCGTCCATATCGCAGTAAAGATCGTAAACCTCACATCCGAGTCTTTTCAGGATTTCGAGTATAAAAGGCCCTGCTGTTCCGTTGCCTGCATCAACCCCGACCCTTAATTTTTTTGAAATTTTTATGTCGTTTAATATAAAATCGTAATAATCAGGGGTTATATCGTATTTTTCAGATTCTCCTTGTCCTGACTCATAATCTTTTTTGTCTATCATGTCTCTTATTTTTAAAAGGTCTTTACCGTGGAGTGAGTCTGTGCCGATATTTACTTTGAATCCGTTGTATTCAGGGGGGTTATGACTGGCTGTAATCATTATGCCGCCGTCTGCTCCAAGCCTGTGAATTGCATAGTAAAGTATGGGAGTTGTTGTTATTCCAATATCGACAACATCGCAACCTGTTTCAGTAAGCGCTTTGTGCACAAGACTGAAGTAGTTTTCAGAAGTTGTTCTGCAGTCTCTTGAAAGGCAGATTTTTTTTCCTTTGTTTTTTTTTATGTAGGAGCCGAGACCACGGCCTATATTGTAGACATCATCGTCATTCATATCTTTTCCTGCAATTCCTCTGATATCATATTCTCTGAATATTTCAGGATTCATTAAGTCCCCCTGTATAAGCTTGTTTATAAATTTATCCGTTTAGGTAAAATGCTGATTCCTGCTGTAAAATAAGCAGTCAGCTATATTAATCCGAGTATAAAACAAATTATTCCGGCAAATACGCAATAAGGCGCAAATAAATAAAGTTTTCCTTTGTTTAAAACTTTAATAAGAAAGATCAGTGCAAAATAACCTGTGATAAAAGAAATAAAAGTGCCTGCAAGTACAAAGCCTAAGTTTGCAGATATATATTCAGGAGAAACATCTCTCATCGAAAGAAGTTGTGCTCCTAAAATTGCAGGTACTGATAAAAGAAAAGAAAATTCTGCAGCAAATTTTTTATCAAGACCTAAAAAAAGACCAGCAACAATTGTTGAACCTGATCTTGAAATTCCCGGGAAAACAGCAAAACCCTGAACAGTTCCGATTACAAGAGATTTTTTTATCATGGACTTTACATCTGTTTTGCTGTTTTCAGGTTTTGTTTGAATAAATTTTGAAAAAAAGAGTATACCTGCTGTTACAAAAAGCATAAATCCTGCAAGAATAATATTTGCAAAAACAGAATCTGAAAATCTTTTAATTAAAAGTCCTATTGCTGCGGTGGGAATGCTTCCGGCAAGTATCATTAAAACTGTTTTAAATTCAGTGTTTTCGCCTTTTTTGATTCCTTGAAAATCTAAGCATGAATAAATAAGTTTTATAATTTTTTTTAAATAAAATATAAGGATTGCTGCAAGAGTACCTACATGAAGACATATATCAAAAAAAATTTCCGGCTCTTCAATTTTGAGTATATGCTGGAAAATAACAAGATGGCCTGAGCTGCTGATTGGTAGAAATTCTGTGAGTCCCTGGATAATACCGAGAAAAATTGAATTAAATAAATCCATAAATAAAAATAAATCCGTATTATTAATCTGTTTTGTCGTTTCAAAAAAGCCGGCTGACCCTTTTGCAGCAGCTGAATAAAACACCTGTTTTTAGTCAAATTTTAAATTAATCCCTGGATGACATTGAATGTTTTCGGGTTTAACCAGATGCTTATTTTTAGCACAGATTTTCTAAAAGTAAATTGTTTTCACTTCTGTAACAAATTCTTAGCTGGTTTTCGGCCAATCACTAATTAGGAAAAGTTCTTGTTTCTCCTGTTCTGTCGATTTCATAGCCGCCTGTATTCATAACTTTTTCTTTGAATTCATCTGAATTTATAATCTCCAGAAGAATTTGTACAGGTTCTGTGTCAATAAACTCAATAGGTATTATTATTTCATAATCTTCTTTGGTTACAGGAACAAAGTCGAGATCAAGAGCCTTTGCAGCGGCCATTATTCCCATTCCTGCATCTGCAGCACCGCTTTTTACACTTACTGCTGTGCTCATATGGGTAAATTCTTCAACATTAAATCCTTTTATATCAGATGTGTTTATTTTGTTTTTCATACACTCAAAATCAGTGAGTATTCTTGTGCCAGAGCCTTTTTGTCTGTTAACAAACCTTAATCCGGTCCCCTCAAGATCTTTTAATCCTGTAATTTTTAAGGGATTGTTTTTTGCTGTAATAAGCCCCTGATATCTTGATACAAGATGAACAATTTTAAGATTTTTGTCTGAAAGATATTTTTCAATATAAGAATCGTTGTATTTCCCTGTTTCTGTATCAAGAAGGTGAATTCCTGCAAGATGGGCATTTCCTTTTTTTAAAGCTGTAATTCCGCCCATGCTGCCAACATGGGTTGAAGAAATTCTTTGCCTTTTTTCAGCCATAAGATCGCTTAAAATATCTATTGTGTTGTCATGGCTTCCCACCATAAGAAGGGTTTTTTCTATGAGGCTTTTTTTTCTTAAAAGTCCTGCTGATACAGGTGATTTGTCTGTTATTCCCTCACTTTCTGAAGGGATCCTTATTACTGCATCTGCTTCAGTAACAGAAGTTATTGCACCTGCTCCTCCTGAAAGTGGAGCTGCAAGAAATCTGTTATTTACTTTGCCTATTTTAACTCTTACAAATTCTTCAAGACCAAGCTTTGATGTTATATTTCTTACAGGATATACTTCTACAGATTCCTGAGCTGTATCTTCATCGTTTAAAAAAGAGATTATAAGCGGTGTTATTATTGTTTCAAAAATTATTGCCGCTGAAACAGGATATCCCGGAATTCCAAAAACAGGCTTTGAATTTACAGATCCTGCAACAGCTGGTTTGCCCGGCATTACAGCAATACCGTGAATAAAAACCTCTCCGTTTTTTTCTATGGCTTTTTTTGTATAATCTTTTGAGCCTGCTGAAGATCCGCCTATTGTAAGAATTATATCTGTATTTTCATCTTTTGAAATTTTATCAAGCAGATCACCAAGAATTTCCGGGTCGTCAGATATAGGTTCATATTTTATAAATTCACACCCGCTTTTTTCAATAAAAGCTGCAAGCATACTGCTGTTGCTTTCTATTACTGCTCCCGGTTTTATATCCTTTTCATCTGTGTCAGCTGAAATAAGTTCATTTCCTGTTGGTATAACAGCAATTACAGGTTTTTTAATTGTTTTGACCTCTGTTATCCCTCCTGAAAGAAGTGCACATATATCCTGGGGAGATATTTTATGGTATGAGGGAAAAATCATTTCTGTTGCTACAATATCTTCGCCTGTTTTTCTTATATTCTGCCAGGGAAATAAAGCTTCGTCTATCTCCACAGAATTATCATCTAAAATGTTTACTTTTTCGATGATTACTACAGAATCTGTACCTTCAGGAACAGGTTCTCCTGTGTTTACATAAAAAGCATTTTTACCCGGCTCAAACTGTTTGGGCTCTGTTTTGGAAGCTCCGAAAGTTGTTTTGGAATCAAGAGCTATTCCGTCCATTGCACTTACATGGTAAAGAGGAGACGAAAGTTTTGCATAAACAGGCTCTGCAAGAATACGGCCGAGTGCTTTTTCAGAATATGTAAGTTCAGTTTTTGAATATGAGTTTGCAAATTTTTCAAGTGTAATTTTCTGAGCCGTTTTAAGATCTGCTTTTTCAAGATAAATATTTCTTATGTTCATTATTTTGTCTCCTTAAATCATATGCACGAAAAAAGATTCGTCTTTTAATCCGCCTTCTTTGTTGGAAGGTATTTCAAGAAGCCCGCAAGCCTCTGCAAGAGGTCTTGTAAGTCCTGATTCTCCGGGGAGAGGTTTGGCATAAACAGTATTGTTTTCCTTAAAAAGCTTTACTCTTACAAGATCGGTTCTTCCCGGAGAAGAGTATATGTTTCTTGTAAGCCTGGCTTTTACAAGTGGAGTTGTGTCAGGATTTTTATATCCGCTGATATGTCTTAAAAAAGGAAGTACAGCAATAAAAAAGACACAAAAGCATGAAACAGGATTACCCGGAAGTCCGAAAACAGGAGTTTTTTCAGTTCTTGCAATAATTGCAGGTTTTCCCGGAGAAAGAGCAAGTCCGTGGATTAAAATTTCAGAATCTTTTAACCGGTTAATTGCATCTATTGTAATATCCCTTGTTCCAACTGAACTTCCCCCCGAGATAACCACTGCATCACATTCTGATTTTGCTTTGTTAAGTTTTTCTTCAAGGTCTTGTGTTTCATCTTTTGAAATTCCGTAGAAAACAGGCTTAAAATTATTTTCAAGTGATAAAAAAGAGATAATATGTCTGTTTGTATCCCTTATTTTTCCTGGTTTAATATTATCTTCATTTTCTTCAATTTCATCACCTGTGGAAATTATTCCGACTTTTAATTTTTTGTATACTTCAATTTTTTCAATTCCTGATGCTGCAAGTGTTCCTATATTTTTACCCGATATTTTTGTCCCTTTTTCAAGTAAAAGAGATCCTTTTTTAAAATCGTCGTCTTTTTTTACTGTGTTTGCATATGGAGCAGAAGATGTAAAAATCTCTATTTCATTTTCACTTACTTTTGAAGTATGCTCTATCATTACTACTGAATCTGTACCCTTGGGAAGCATTCCGCCTGTTCCTATAGCAGCGGCTTCTCCTTCATTTACAGAAAATTCAGGAGTTTTACCCATAACCACTTTATCCTTTATTTTAAAAAAAAGGGGGGACATGTGGGATGCGCCAAAGCTTTCCTTTGAGTTTAATGCAAAACCGTCCATTGTAGATCTTGCAAATCCTGGTATATCTTCATTTGTAAAGATATCTTCGGCACAAACTGTATTAAGAGATGATTTGGTTTCTATTTTTTCTGAGCTTACTTTTTCAAAAAAAGACCTGTATTTATATAAATTTTCAATCTTTTCAACTTTAAAAAACGATTCCATTTGTTTCCTTGTAAAACTTTAAGTTTGTAAAAA
>JBNJDM010000047.1:0-16884 GCA_051744925.1 Thermodesulfobacteriota bacterium
AATTACATCAGGTTTAAAATCTTTGGCAGCTTTTGATATTACTTTTTTAAATATTTTTAAATATTTCTCTATTTCACGTTCTTCCATATCTGAAAAGCATGTGCTTTCATACGGCATAACATCGCTCATTCCGGGTATTGGAAACGGAAGGTCTTTACTTTCAAAATGAACAAAAGAGGTATTGCCATCAGGAAGATGGGCTGTACAGGGAATAGAATTTTCTGTAATTCCGGCAACTAAAAAACATTCATGTCCTGAATCAGCAGCCTCTTTTATAATCTCTGTAATGTAAAATCCGCTTCCTGTACTGTCCGGCCTCTGGCTAGTTATATATAATATTTTCATTTCTCTGCCTGATAATAATTTACACCCGAAGATTCAATTTAATAAAATATAAAAGTCCTGAAAACAGAAAAATTTATAAAAAGACTGAACAGATAAAACCAAATTCTTTAAAATTTACAAGTCGTTTTTTCTTTTGGCACATCCTCCGAAAAGATGAATTTTTTGATCTGACTCTGATTTTTTTTCTTTGTTTATATTTTCAGTTTTACCAGTGCTGATTTTACCCTGGCTTTTACCAAGAGTTTTAAGCTTATTTTTATCTGTATGATTATTATCTATTTCATTGATATTATAATTACCTGCAGAAGAAAAATCTTTCTGATTCTGTTTGAGATTAACTTTTATTCTGTCAAGAAGATCCTGATAAACAACCAGTTCATGCCCGTAAATTTTTACAGGAGTAGTTGCAGGGTCCTTATTTTCTAAAGCTCCGCATTTGTCTTTATAACAAGGCTTAAAAAGAGCAAAACCTGAAACCTCATCATCTTTAATAATTTTATATCTGCCGTATTCCAAATAATTGTTTTTCTTGTATTCTTTATTGGTTTTTTTTAGAATTACAGATGTTTCTTTTTCATTTTTTGCCAGATTAAATCCGGTATCTTCAAAGCCTTTATATAAAAATTTCTTTTCTATAATAAATTGATTATTAGATTTTTGACTTATTTTTATTCCACTGCTTTGAGATTTTAAACTATAGGAACCTTTCATTATTAAAAAACTTAATTTTTGCCCTTTAAATTCTTTTTCCTCTTTTTCATTATTAACCGGAGAGTTAAGTTCAAAGTATTTTAAATTTTTCAAAAAAGAAAAAAGCATATTTATGGAAATCTGATATTTATTTTCTTTTTCTTTGTATGGGATAACCCCTCTGTATGCATTTGCATACATAATATTCACAGCATCGGGTGTTTTGGAAGAATTAACCTCTATATAAGCATTAACTGTATCAAGGTCTTCAGGGGTAAAATATTTCATATCAAGCTTTATTACACCCAGACTTTCTGCAAGCAGCTCAAGTCTTTTTTTAAGACTTTCTGTAAGATTAAATGCCTCTTTTTCTCCATTGAGCTTTGACACCTGAATTTCTGTTTCTTTATTAAGAACATCTTCATTTGAAGCCAGAGCCCTTGCAGTTATAAAATTACCTGTTGAAAGATATGCATATGACAGCATTTGAAAAATTTCTTTTTCTTTGTTTCCCGGCTTACCTTTGTCAGAAGCTATAATTGTTGTAAATTCACTCAAATGTGTATCTAAAATATTCCTGAAATTAGCCGTTTCTTTGATATATTTTTTTAAAATTTCAGGTGATATTTTTTTTTCTGATTCAATATTGTCCCATAAATTAGGATAATCTCTTTTACAAAACAGCTCTATACCGTCTATTATAAATGAAATGTCATCATAAATACTATCAAGATATGCTTTCTTAACCTGCGACATTCTCTGCCCGGAATCAAATTTTTCAGCTGTACCGGTTCCCGGAATTAAAATCATGCTGATTAATATAAAAACAAATATTTTTTTCATTTTATGCTTTACTCCTGTTAGTTGCTGTTGGAAATTTTTTGAATCTCTTTTAAAATTTTGTCAGCATTATATTCAGTTGGAAGAATACCTTCACTGTTTGTAGGATACTTATCCCTGAGCTTCATAAAAAGATTGGCAAATTCAATACCGTACTTATAGTTTTCTAAATTATTAAATTCCTGCCAGTTACCCTGATATTTAAGACTTACCTGCCTGCAGAAGGTCATAAATGCTTTTTTTGCGTAGTCAAGAGAAAGGGCGTTTGATGCTCCTCTATTGTTATCTGTATAATACTCTGAAAAAGATCTGTAAATTGACCCGAGATAAAGCCAGTTAGAGTTATCTGGTAATAAAATATCTTTGTTTAACCGATTAATAATTTTTTCATATTTTGAAATATTATTATTGAGACTCGAAATTCTCTTTAGATCAAGTATATGGGCTGTAAGGTAAACAATCCCTTCATCATTTGAAATATCATTTTGATTTTTTGCATCGGATAAAGAATTATTGTCCACCTGAGCGCTTCTTTTTGCATAAGAAAAAATTATATTTTCAAGATACATAAGATTATTGAAATCTACACCAAAAAAGAAAATATCCCGGAAAATTTTTTGCCTGAAATCTATGTTGTATGAAATATTTTTAAGAGCGTTATCATAAAGACTTATGTATGCTTTGAACATTTCATTTCTTGATATTCCTAAATTTTCTATGGAGGTAACAGGATACCCACTGTATGCAAAATAAAGATAAGGTATAAACTCCGTATTTCCCCCGTCTTTACCTGAAAGTTCATACAGATAGGTATAATAATTTATTTCTCTTTTTTTTTCATATGCTTTTTGAAGAAGAGATGCTTTTTTTAATGCAGAGACTGTTAAAGTATCTGACATTGAGACTGTATATTTTTCATCACTGACTATCTGTGCAAGAAAATCGTATTTGAGGTAAAGATCAAAAAGAGGAAACAGAAGCTCTGCATCAGGATTTGCAAGAGTTCCTTTTTCAGAGCTTTCTGAAATATTAAGGCTGTATCTTTTCCATAACTTATTAAGCCAGACTCTTGTTTTTTTGGAATATATTCTGTTTTTATACTCCCACTGTCCTTTCATGAACATCCACTTCTGGTTAAGTGATTTATTTTCGGAAAGAACAGGCCAGTTTCCTGCAAGCCTTTCTGTTTCTATAATAAAAGCGAGAAAATAAACGCTTAAATATCTGTCGCTGTCTGTTTTAAAACTCATGTCTTCAGATGCTTCAAGAATACTGGATAAATTTCCATTTTTTCCTTTTTCAGCTATATCATCAGGATATATAAGCTGATTTATATAAAACTCTGCCCTTGAAAGATATTCAAACAATTCCTTATCATACACAAGCTCAGACTTTTTTAAATCTTTTGCATCGGCATAATAAGGATATTTTACATTAAGGTAGTAAAGATAAAGCTTAAAATATTCCAGTGCCAGATTAAAAACTATATTATGTTCAGCTTCTTTTTGATCGGAAGATTCGTATCTTTCTCTCAGCTTCTGAATCTTAACAGCAGTTTTTTCGGGATTTTCTATATCTCTGAAAAAAAATCTGTGGTTATTTTTATTTAACTCAACTATCTGGTCCTGAATTTTTACAGGAAGCCCTGTTCTCTCCCTTGCTAATTTTTTATTTTCTGTATTTAAACTTCCGTGTAAAAGAAAAACACTTTTGCCATGTTCCATATATTTGTCTGCTGACAAATAAGCCCATAAATCTGAAATATTAAAAACAACAGCCAAAATAATACAAGCCGCTGCTGCAAATTTTATTTTCATACACTTCTCTCCTGACAAATATCTAAAATATATAAAGTTTTTGTTAAAATCAGACCTGTGACCTTAGCTTATTATAAAGCTTAATCTTTTCTTCACTAATTATAAGCTGAATATTTTTTCCCGATTTTTCTGCTATTTTTTTTAAAAATTCGAATTCTCTCTGATAATCATCTATTTCTGTGCATTTATTATTTAAAGCACCAGCCTGATTATCTACAATAAAACCGTAATCTTCAGCAGCTTTTTTGTAGTAATCGAATGCTATATCAAAACTTTTAATTGCAATATCAAGTGCTTTATCTTCTCTGGAAGGACTTCTTATGAATGTATTGGCAAATATATGCAAAATATCATAAGTATTATTTTTTGAATTCGGAAGGATAGAACCGAGCTTTTTATCATTTACCAGATGCATGAACTCTTCATTTAATTCTGTAATTTTGACTATGCTTCCGTTATACAGGAGTTCATTCAGATAAAGATTATAAGCTTTTAAAAGATTTTCATGGTTTGCCTTAACTTCAGGAGCTTTTATAAAAGCCCTGGAAAACTCTTCAACGCAGTCTTTTTCTATATCAGATGAAGGGACTCTTACATTTTCCTGAGAAAACTCTTTTACCCAGCTGAAAAATATATTCTCGTAATAATAGTAAAGCTCTCCCTGGTATTTATGAAATATATAATTAATATCATTTTCTTTAGTAAGATGGGAGTATTCTCCTGAAGAACCGAATATGACTTTCAACTCTTTAAATATGTTGTCAATATTATCTCTGCCTGAATAAAAATGCCTGCGGACTTCATTTTCAAAAAGCTTTCCTTTATTTTCTTCTGATTCAGTTTCCCAGTTAACAGAGATCTCTTTTAATCTGGCAAGATGTTGTCTTAGTTCGTAAAGATTATAAAAAATCCATCCGGATGGACAAACATTAAGTTCTTCAAGTATATTTTTATACTTAAGACGGTCTTCAACATTAACTCCCTGTTTAATCTGTTTTGTAATCCATGACTTCAGAGCTGATACAACAATAATATCTATCTGCCTGTTATTAAATTTCAGATATTTTACAGTCTCATTAAAGAGTTCATCAATATTTGTTTTATATTCATTTTTCCCGTCGTTATAAAATACTAAAGGGAGCTTTTTCCTTTGCAGTACTGACTGCTGCTCCCAGTTTAAAGCTGTTTTATCTGAAATCAGGGCTGTTGGAACTGAAACAGGTATATTTTTTGAGAACCACTCATAACTGTACAATGCAAGAAAGTTATCTGTATCTGTAAACCAGCCTGCAGTTGTTTTAATCCACTGTCTTTCATCAGAATCAAAAATTTTATTAAAATTTATTCCAGAAAGTTCCTGGTCATATTCACTTATTCTTATAAATCTTATAAGCTCATTTGATACTATTATCTGCTTTTCAAGTCTATTTATGTCTTTTTCACTGAAATCAGGCTCAGACTCTCTGTTTTTATTAAGTACCTCAACAGCTTTATTTATTTTTGAAATAATTTCATCCTGGGTATTAACAAGATAAAAATAAAGAATTCTGTAGTAATATTTCCCTTTACTGTAAAAATCTCTGTTTTCAAAAAAGCCGTTTTCAAAAAAATTGATAAATTTTTCTTTTTGTTTATAAAAGGTAGCTGTTTCAAGATAGATATAATAAAGCCCCAAAAGATTAAAAAGCTGATCTGACACATAATCCGAATTTAACTTATCACTGTTTTTTTTAAAAAAAATTTCTGTTTTCAGTGCTTGCTCACTTAAAATTTTTCCGCTGTCATCAATACCCGCAATATTTTCTATGGTTGAAAATATATAACCGATTTCCTCTTTTTTAATATCGCTTTTTGCATAAAGACTGTATACCTTATTTAAAGATTTTAAATAATTTTGATTGGAATCTTTATCAATATTTTGTGCTGAAACAGAAGAAAATATTAACAAAGAAAAAATTGCAACAGAAACCGTTAATTTAAAAATTTTCAGTTTGTACATAAAGTTAACCCCTCAGGAATTTTTCTTTCCAGTTTTGACAATATTTTAAAAGGTATACGTCCATCGCGGTTGAAAGATATTGAAATTCTTTCATTTGCAAGATCAACTACCTTTATAGTGCATTTATAACCCTGTATTGTGCAGCAGAAAGATTGATTTTTAAATTTATTATTAATTATTTTATTAAGAATAATGTATCGTAAATTATCTACTCTCTTATTTTCACCCTGAATATTTGAAGTTATAACAACTTTTTCTTTTATATCTTCTTGCTTTTTTATTTCTGAACCTTTGGAAACGGTTGAAGCTGTAGTTTTTATTTTTTTATTTTTTTCTTTGAGGTAAGTATTTTTTTCAGGATTGTTATTTTTATCTGATTTGTAAGTTAAATTATTTCCTTTAAATCCTGATGCGTCAGAATAAGTATTTTTTGTATTGTCAGCATACAGTTTTATTTTTTTACTTTCAGATTGAGACCGGGTTATACTCTGATGATTAAAGGAACTGGAAATCTTTCTTTGTTTTTCTGTATAATAAGACCCTTTTTCAGGAACATTTTTATTTGTTTTTATATTTGAAGAAACAGCCGATGAATTGTTTAGTTTTGCATGAAATTCAGGCTTTCTTATACTTTCTTTGTTTACATCATAATTTCTGGTTTGATTTTGCTGTTTAGTTAAATTTTTTGATTCTGCAGAGTTCGGTTTAATTTTTCTTTGTGTCATTGTTTCAGAAGTTTTTAACTTTTTATCAGTATTTCTTTTTTTAATTTTCAGGTTTTCCGGCTGAGATGTTGAAGGGTTAATATTCTTTTTTTCTGATAAAAGAGGCCTATCTGTATTTTTTAAATCTTTTATTTCCGGTTTTTTTAATTTATTTACTTTTGGCAGGGTAACTTCTTTTTTGTTCAATCTTACATGATCTTGTATTTCGGCGTTCTTTTTCGGGTTAATTTTTTTATCTGCCAGAAGTTTTTCTTTTTTTTTTTCAGGTTTTATTTCTTGATTCTCTTTTTTTTCGGACGGCCTGTAATAATTTTCATCAGGTTTACTATCTTTATTGCTTTCATCTTTTATAATTTCAGGAAGTACAAGCAATGGATTATCAGGTTTTGTTATCATGTCTATATCCTGCTTATAAACAAAGTCCCAGATAACCCCTGAAAAAATAAAGAATATGATTAAGAAAAAACCTTTTTTTATATTCTCATTACCATCTTCTCCGTCAGCAGGAACTGTTTTTATATCTGCAGATATAGGTAAAAAAGTATTTCTTGTGTGGTATTTTGCGTAATTAATATTCATATATTAGCTCTGCTTAACCACAACTCTTTCAGAAGTTCGCCAGATCTGCTGAAGAATAGAAATCCCTGTTACTGTATCCTTGCTTAACGAATATTTATCAGGAATCAGTACAGGTCTTGATACTCCACTTTTTTTTAACCTGTTTAACTCTTTTCTGAGTTCGTTTTCTGAAAAGAAATCTCCCTTAACCAGCTTATCTGAAACTATCTTAACAATCTGAAAAGGCTTATCCGGCCTGTCAGCTGGTTTATTAACCCTGATCTGATATAAAACTTCTGATTTTTCAGGCTCAATATTTGAGATTTCTGTTTTCTTATCAACCACAGGAAGATTTATTTCACCTATTTTGACATTTTTTTCCAGAGTTGAAGCTTGTGTGAAAGCTATAAGAAGCAGAAAAGCAAGATCTGAAAATGAAAAAAGCCAAACTTTACTGTCTTTTTTTCTCTTCATCTTTTTCTACCCGGAGTTTGTGTAAAATTTCAGCAGGGTCAAAGTTTAAACCCGATTCAATCCTCTTTACCGCGATTCTGTCCATAAAAATTCTTATGGCCTCTATAAATACAAAGCATACAAGGGCGCCCAGAGTTGTAAAAAGAGCCGCTCCAAGGCCCAGGGTGTTAAGAGCAGAACCAGGATCGTTTTTAGCAATAAATATAAAAATCATTCCAAAAACTGTCCCTATAAATCCCAGCGGCGGGAATAAGTTAGATATATTGGAAATTGATGCCATATAATTTGTTTCAAAAGTATTTGATGCTATCTGTCTTGTAGCATCTTCAATAAACGAAACAGGATAGGGCTGATCATTTTTTTTACTTTCAGCATATGCTGAAAAAAATATTTTTGCGGTGTAAACAGTAAGGGGATCTTTTTTTGATACGGGTTTATTAATGTCTTTTTTTATTCTGTCAAAAGATACTTTTTTTAAGCTGTTATAACCTTTAACTATTATCCACAACCCTCTAAACAGGAGAATAAGGCATACAGCATATATTACAGTCTGTACAGCAGAAGATGTCATTTCCGGATATTTCAACAAAACTTTAATAATTGAATCCATAAATATTTCCTGAGTTCATATTTTATTAATATTTTTCTGACAGAGTTCTTTATGTATAAGATACCATAACTTACCCTGTCAATATTATTACTTTTAATTTTTAAAAATTCTGATTATTTATTTTCGTAACTAATCCAATTTCACAAAATTTAAATTTATATTTACTGTTTATAAAATTTTATCGTATCAAGTTTTTATATATCTTCTTTTACAAATAAAGACCCTTCTGGTAATCATTTTTTTTTGAGCAAACCAAAACCCCGGAGAAATATAAATGTTTAAAACTGTTGATTCAGCTGATGAGCTTGCAAAAGCATTTTGCATAAGATCGATTGTTTTTGTTCACGAGCAAAAATGCCCTTATTATGAAGAATTTGACGGTCTTGATTTTAATTCCTGCCATATAATAGGTGAAGCCGAAAATGAACCGTTTGCCTGTGCCAGGATAAGATACTTTCCTGAATATACAAAATTTGAAAGAATTGCTTTAAGAAAAGAATGGAGAGGGCGGGGGTATGGGAAAAAAATGATTCAGTTTATGGAATCTCTTGTTAAAAAATCCGGTTATAAAAATATTAAAATGCATTCTCAGGTATATGCCGTCCCTTTTTACGAAAAAATGGGCTACATGGCTTTTGGTGAAACTTTTTCAGAAGCAGGTATTTCACACAAAACAATGTACAAGCAGCTTGATTCATAAAAATTATAAAGACGCAGAGTAAAAACCGATGCTGCTTTTTAAACTCTGCGCCCTTCAGGATAAAATAAACTTTATAAGTATTTAAAAGTTAAACTATTCCTGATCTTTCATTTTATAAGCATCTCTTAAAGAGTATACTTCATCCCACACCTTATTAAATCTTTCTTCATCAGGAACAGGAGATTTAAGAAGTGCTTTTGCATATTCTCTCTGATCATCTGTGTTGCTTGGCTTCATCATAAGCTCTGTAGCATAAGAAGAAAAATCTCTGATCATAAAATCGAAAATCTGATCAAGCATATCATCAGTTACGCCCATATGATCTTTATTTTCAATAATAAGCTGGCCATAAGGAATAAGACAGAAAAGATCTCCAAGATTAAGAAGATAATCTATATCTTTTGCCTGCTTTTTATCAGGAGTAGCTTTCATAAGGAAATTTTTGAAAGCATTGATCTGTTCTTTGAATACAGCAAGGTTAGGTGTATCTACAAAATCGTATGCTTTTGTGTAATCATGGAACTGAATCTTTCCAAGACCTTTTGTAGGTCCCTGATTAAAAAGAAAATCATCATTTACTGTATCGTGCATTTTACCGACTTCAGGAAATTCACCAGGATTGAAAAGATAATTGTTCATAAACTTAACAATAAGAGCCATGTTTACATGTACTGTTCCTTCAAGCTTTGGAAGCATAGGAGTTTCTGCTGCAGCAACTTCAAAAAACGGCTCTGCTTCAAATCCTTTTGCTGCAATAACATCCCATAGATCCTGAACAACTTTTTCACCTTCTCTTGTAACTTTCATCTTAACCATTGGGTTAAAAAGAAGATATCTTCTGTCTTTTTCACTGCCGGCTCTCATGTAGTCTATTGCTCTTTCGGAAAAGACTTTCATAGCTATAAGGCGGGAGTAAGAATCAACAAAAATTCTTTTTATATGAGGAAAATCTGTTACATAATTTCCGTAAAGATTTCTGTTTGCAGCATGTTCTATTGACTCATAAAAAGCGTGTGTTGCAAGGCCAAGTGAACCCCATCCAAGATTAAACTTACACACATTGATTGTGTTAAGCATGTTATCCCAGGCTTCCTGACCTTTTTCCATTATATCTGATTCAGTTATCGGGTAATCATGAAGAACATATTCTGCTACATAGTTCTGATGATTAACAGTATTTTTTACGCACTCATATTTTTCATGCTTGCTGTCTACGCCGAAGAAAACATATTCACCTGAATCTGCCATTTTAGCAAAAGTAGAAACAATGGCTGCTTCATTACCATTACCTATGTAATATTTATCTCCGTTAGCCTTGTAAGTTCCATCTTCCTGTGGATAAAGCATCATATCAGAAGAGTAGATATCTGCTCCGTGTTCTTTTTCTGAAAGACCAAAAGCAAAAACTTCACCATCCTGAAGAAGCTTTGCTGTCTTGTTTTTAATCTCTTCGTTGGATCCCATCCAAACAGGTGCAAGTCCAAGCATGGAAACCTGGAATGTATACCAGTATGTAATACCGTAAAATGCCGAAACTTCTGCAAACATAGCGTTTCTGTGAGTATCCCAGCGTGAATCTTCTGCACCGTACCCGGAAGGGGTCATCAGGGTTGCCATTACCTGGTTTTCTTTCATGAATTTTACAAAATCATGGTTCCATTCTTTTTCGTGCCAGTCCTTTTTGATCGACTTAAGACCTTTTTCCTCAAAATAATCTATAACCTTCTGCATCATATCACGGGTTTTTTGGTCACCGTATTTTATGTTATGCTCTTTCGGGTTAAAAAGGATCATATTTAACTCCCTTTATTTAATGTTTAAATTCACCTTCTATACAATTAACTTGTATACAAGACATTTTATATAAAAATCAATAATAGAAATACTTTTTTTCCTTTTTTTTAAAACTCTCACTGCGGCACAGGGGTACGGAGATAAATGCGCTTTCCGGTGCCTGGCTTTTAAAACAGGACAAACATTTTTTTAAACTTGCTGTGTCTATTCTTTTTAGTTAGTGTTTGGCCGAAAATTTAAACTTTTTGTTCAGTTCAAGGCAAACTAAAAAGTCTTTTGTTACGCAGGTTGATAACTATTTTCAAAAATCTTACAAAGATTTAAACTGCTCTTTTCTATTTTCTATGCCAGGTTTCTCTTTATGACCGCTAATATTATTTAAAAGTGTTATCCTTGTGCCGCTGCAGCTTTGTGAGAAATTAAAGTAAAAGAATTACAAGTAATCCATGGTTTTCTGTGCCTCTGTGCCCCTGTGAGAGATAATAGAAAATTCAGCTGAAAGTTACGGATCTGTTTTCTAAATAAGCCCGGAATGCTCATTCAAAAGTCTTTTTAAAATATGCCTTAAAAACTTTTCTTCTTCATCGGAAAGGGATGATAAAAAATCCTTGTGAGCTTTTTCAAACCTCATATCAAGAGCTGCACCCTTTTGTCTTCCTTCCGGTTTAAGAAAAATAAGGGATGATCTTCTGTCTTTTGGACTCGGCTTTCTTTCAATAAGTTCAAGTGCCGCAAGCCTGTCAATTATTCCTGATACCGTTGCGCTGTCAAGTTTAACAAGGGCGCTTATCTGTCTTGAAGTAAGGCCGTCCTCCCTGTTTAAAAGAATAAGAAACATTGCCTGAACAGTTGTTACATTACAGTCTGCAATATAATCGCTCCAGTATCTGTATCCTGCCTGGGAATTCTTGGCTAACAAAAAAACAATGCAATCCTGCAGATCCATAATTATAACTCCTGATAATAAAAATAATTCAGATTTAGTTTAAATATACAGCCAGGCTGTAATATATTTCGAAATAATGAGTAATTATTCATTCTTTTTTTTTGCATCTCACAGAGGTTCTTTTTATCTCCGTGAGATCTATCTTTTTTAAGCTGAATAAATAAATTTTTTTAGATTTTTGTATCAATAAACAAGGAGAAAAGCATCCACTTGTTTATTGATACCTTTTTTTGATAAACTATTTTTCAAGACCTGCCTGTACAAGAGTAAGAATATCTCTTACGCTTTTTTCAAAAAAGCAGTTCATTCCTTCCTGCCAGTTTTCCTCTTTAAGCTTTCTTTGAATTTTTTCTGCATACTCTTTTTTCATTGGCTCTTTTAATTTAATAAAAGGGCGTCCGGGTGTATCAATCCATAAAGAAACAATATCTTTTGCTCTTTTTATCAGATCATCTGCTCCGACTACTTCATCAACAATTCCAAGCTCTTTTGATTTATCAGGACTGTACATATCTCCAAAATACATAATATCTCTGAACTTTTTGTCTGAATCAAGTCCAAATCTCATTATCTGTGACTGAGCTATCGAAAGAGGAAGACCAATTTTAATTTCACTCATTCCAAGTTTTACCTTAGGATGATCTGTTACAATTCTATAATCTGAAGCCATCGCAAAAATAAGACCTGCTGCTGCTGAATGTCCGTTCATTGCACATACAACCGGTTTTTTACACATGAAATAATTTACAAGGAATTCTTCTTCCTGGTTAAAAAAATCCACAACCTCGTCAAGATCTTTAAAACCGAGAAACATAGGAAGGTGAAACCCGCTTGAAAAAAATTTTCCTTCTCCGGTCAGAACCAGACCCTTAAGCTCTTCCTGGTTGTTTACCTTTTCAACACACTCATTTAACTGCTTTAAAGTGTCAAAATCGATTGCGTTTGTTTTTCCGTCTGTAAGTGTAGCAATAAGAATATTATCTTCTATTCTTTCCTTAATCATAAAGCCTCCAGTATTTAATTATTTGCTGAGCAAAAACTCTGTTTTTCGCCCTGTTAC
Source organism: Thermodesulfobacteriota bacterium (assembly GCA_051744925.1). Lineage (GTDB taxonomy): Bacteria > Desulfobacterota > Desulfobacteria > Desulfobacterales > JACKCP01 > JACKCP01. The sequence goes on from JBNJDM010000047.1 coordinate 12,559, forward strand.
CTTTTAATAAATTCCGAGTATACTCCACATTACTCCTGCTGCAATAGCAGAACCTATTACTCCTGAAATATTAGGCGCCATAGCATGCATAAGAAGATAATTCCCGGGATTCTCCTTTGATGCCACCATCTGAACAACTCTTGCCGAGTCAGGTACAGCAGATACACCTGCAGCACCTATCAATGGATTTATCTTTTCTTTTAAAAACAAATTCATAAATTTTGCAAACAAAATTCCGCACATTGTTGCAACAGCAAAAGCAATCACCCCTATAACAAAAATTAGAACAGACTTTCCTGTTAAAAACACATCTGCCTGTGTACTGGCTCCAACACTTATTCCAAGAAGGATTGTAACAATATCTATAAGAGGTCCTTTGGCTGCTTCAGCAAGTCTGTTTGTAACTTCAGCCTGCATTAGAAGATTTCCCAGAAAAAGCATTCCAAGCAAAGGAAGGGCGCCGGGAGCAATTAAACAGCATAAAACTGTTCCTGCCACAGGAAAAATAATTTTCTCCTTTTTTGAAACCTCTCTTAAGTCGGATTTCATTGTTATGAGTCTTTCTTTTCTTGAAGTAAAAAGATTCATAACAGGTGGCTGAATAACCGGAACAAGAGCCATGTATGAATATGCGGCCACTGCTATAGGGCCTATAAGATCCGGTGCCAGTTTTGATGTCAAAAATATTGCAGTAGGACCGTCTGCTCCTCCAATTATTCCTATAGAAGCAGATTCTGCAGGTGAAAATCCAAGAAGATATGCACCGATAAATGTTATAAAAATACCTGCCTGGGCTGCTGCTCCAAGTAAAATAAGAATTGGCCTGGAAATTATGTAAGAAAAATCCGACATCGCGCCTATCCCCAGAAATATCAAAGGAGGATAAATTCCCTTTGAAACACCCTGATAAAGATAGTAAAAAACGCTTCCTTCATTGTACACTCCAAGCCCCATAAGTTCAGGTGAAGGAATATTTCCAATAACCATACCAAAAGCTATAGGAACAAGAAGGAGTGGTTCATACTTTTTTGCTATTCCAAGATATAAAAAAAAGAATGCAATAAGAAGCATTATGCAATGTTTGAATGTTAAAAAATAAAACCCTGTATTTTCAATAAATGACAATAAAATACTGTCCAATTTTATAAACCTTTATCTGTTGATATTTATTTTCTTGTAGCATACTGATTCTTTATTCCACATGAATCTGCCTGTGTCATCAGGTTTTAATATATTCTTTTTTATCAGTACATCTACCAGTTTCCACGGATTTTCTATACCTCTTTTTAAACCTTTATCTATTAATTCAGGAAGAAAAAAAGATTCGTTTCCATTATTTGTGAGCAGGATAAATTTAAAAGTATCAGCTTTTAGTTCATTAGTAAGCGGAGGTGTTTTTTTATTTCTTATCCGGGCTATTTTCTTTTTTAAATTTTTTTTTCCGAAAAGAGAAAATATATAATGAATATTTGAAATAAGGAATGCTAAAAAGGCAAGTCCTGAAAAAACTATTGTTATTCCGTATGCTGCAAATATAAACGGGTTAAAATCCATATTCTTTCTCTTAAAAATATTTTGTTTTTGATAAAAATTCGGTTTTTAATTTTTTAAGCTTTGAATTTATCGAGGCATATCTTTTTTCTATATTTACAAGAGTCTGTCCTGTAAGTATTCCGCATACACCTTTTTCAGAAAGGCATGTACTTGTTGTTAAATACATCTGTTTTTCCAGAAAAGGCTCTGTCCCTATTATATCGCCGGGATTCATGAGGGTAAAAGATCTCTTGTCAGGAAAATGAATCATAAAATGTCCTTCAACAAGAATATATATATTCACCGCTTTTTCTCCGGCATTAAATATTTTTTCTCCTGAAACATAAGACTCTTTTTCCATTTCTCCTGCAAGCTGCCATAGCTCATTGCTTGTAAAATTATCAAATATATAGTTGTTGTAAAATGCTGTTATAATTTCTTTCATTTTTTCTTTGAATTATTATCCTCTTATTGTTAAACAAAACTAATTACTTTTCTACAACTTAAAAATTCCAAAGGAGTCATAGCATGAAAAAATGGGAATGCAATGTCTGCGGTTATATTCATGAGGGTGAAGAACCACCCGAAACCTGCCCTGTATGCGGCGCAGACAAATCCGCATTTGTTCTTATAAGCAACGACGAATCTTCTTCAGAAGAAAAAGCTCAGGAACAGCAGGAAACACAAGAAAACACATCTTCTTTTGATGAATCAACCGGAGAAAAAAGCACACAGACTGATTTTAATACATTAAAGGATAAAATTGATAAAGCAATAATTGATCATCACCTGCATCCTATTGCTGTGCATATTCCCAATGGTGTTATTCCTGTAGCTGTATTTCTGCTTCTTGTAGGATCTTTATTTAATAATGAATCCCTTATTAATGCTGCTTACTATAATATTACCCTTGTATTTCTCTTTATTCCTGTTGTTCTTTACACCGGATATATAGAATGGATATACAGATATAAAAAAGCATTAACAGGTATTTTTAAGGCAAAGATTTATTCTGCTGCAGCTGTTGCTATTATAAGCGCTTTTTTATCTTTATGGAAAAGCTTTTCACCCGAAGCAGGAGGAGCCGTTTTTCTTCTTCTTCATATAGTTCTACTCGGTGCTGCAGGTATTGCTGGTCATATTGGCGGTAAATTCATTTTTAAAAAATAATCTCTGAATTTAACGCTGACAGCCTTTAACTTTCTCAGGTAATCTTTTTACCTGAGAAAATTAAAACAGCTAATCTTTACTTTATTATAAATTTTCTTTTTTATTCTTCCTTTTTTTCTTCACCCTCATTTTTTTCTATACCGAGATAATCTTCATCAAACTCTGTTATAAGAGCCATGGAAACAGGCATGAGCATATCACCCATTTTTGTATATTTTGTATTAAGACTATCTACAAAATCGTTGGAAATTTTATATAGATAACCGTAAAGCTTATCCATTTTTATTGTGGGGTATTGCTCTCCCTGAACAAAACCTGTTCTGCCGCAAATATGACTGGCACCTGCTGTTTCTGTGGGCACTCCGTAAACTCTGCAGTTTAAAGGCCTGTATTCATAAAGCTCGCACTTATTTTCATCATTAAGAAGAGGGCATTTTACCCTTTCCATTGCCATTTTACCAATTATATCTATTTCACTTTCGCCTTTATTCTGTTCTTTGGCAGCTTGTCTTTTTATTCTGAATATTTCTCTGTCTGCCTTGTTAGCTCTGTCAAGAATATTTTCTCTTTCAATTCCGGAAAAATTTTCTCTGAACTTTTTGCTTATATAAACAGCTTCTATCAAAGTTACATCAAACAGGGCATAGCAGCAGTCAGCACATCCCGGCCTGCAATTAACTTCCTTTGGAAATTCAGCAGCTATCTGACTAAAAGCCTTTTCAACAGATTTTGCCAGTTCTTCATATGCATTAAAATATGGTTTAAGATCCAACTTTAACTCCTTGTATAATTAATATAAAACTTAACTGCTTTTACCAGAGACTCAAATTTTCTTCAAGACTGTTGTATGTTTCACGTGAAACAATCTTTTTTTATAACTGAACGTTATTTTAAAAGCTAATTATCAAATTTAAAATTTTCTTTTGTGATCCAACATAATTTCAAAAAATACTAAATTATAGATATTTTTATATAATTCTGATATTTTAAGATTATTTAAAAAACTTAATTAATGGAAAATCTATGTCTGCATCTATATTATTGAGTCTGATAGCGGGGCTCTTATTAATCGGATTTCTTTTCTGGGTTTTTATAAGATTTTCTAAAAACAATAATTCAGATACCAAAGAAAACCAAAATTTTTACGGTAATTTTAAAATATCGGAAAACAGTAATTTTACACACAAAAGAAATCACCATAGAACTGTAAAAAACATACCTGTAGAAATACAAACAGAAATTAACCAGGAAAACTCTCTTACAGGGGAAACTAAAGATATAAGTTTAATGGGAGCATTTATTGTTTCACAATTAAAAATAAAAGCTGATGATAAAATTAAAATCAGATTTAAAACCATAAAAACAGAAAATTCAGACTGGGTTGATGCAAAAGTTATCTGGTCAAATACATATATGCCCAGCAGAAAATTGATATTACCCGGATTCGGGATAAAATTTATAAATGTTACTCAAAAAGAAAAAAACCTATTAAAAACTCTTGTTGAGCATGCATAAAAGCTTTAGTTTTTATTTACCAATACAAAAATCAGTGAACACCTTATCAAGTATATCCGGAGAAACTTTATTGCCTGTTATTTCACAGCACAAGTCTATACAGTCTCT
>JBNJDM010000048.1:0-15917 GCA_051744925.1 Thermodesulfobacteriota bacterium
ACAATAATTATGGCTTTTGCTCTTTGTGTTGCAGGTATACTGACAAAAGCTGCATTTTTTCCTATGCACGGATGGCTTCCTTCGGCATATTCAAATGCGCCCAACGCATCAACAGGAATTATTGCACCTCTTACAACCAAAGTAATGATTTATGTAATTGTAAGACTGGGAATATCGATTTTCGGAACAGACCTTGCCATAGAAAGCTTCAATATGTCCTGGTTTCTTGTTAATTTTGCAGCAGTCTCAATAATCGCAGCTGCTTTTAAAGCACTCTATCATACAAAATTAAAAAAGATTCTTTCATACATTATAATTATGGAAGTCGGTTATATGGTCGGCGGTTTTTTTACTGGAACTCCGGATGCAATGACCGGTGCAATTATACATATTATAAATGATACTGCTATGACTCTTTGTCTTTTTATTGCTGCCGGTGCTATTACAACCAAACTTTATGAAGATGACATAAGAAATATGAACGGTATTTTTACAAAAATGCCTTTTACTGCAATAGGTTTTGTCGGCGGTGCTCTTGCCGTAATAGGTATTCCCCCGACCTGCGGATTTTTCAGTAAATGGTATCTTTTAAAAGGTGCTTTTGCTGCTGATCAGTATCTTTTTGCAGGAGCTCTTCTTTTCAGCAGTTTTATAAATGCTGTTATATTTTTCAGAATTTTTGAAAAAGGATTTTTTACAGGTGAGCATCATCATGAAGAAAACGGTTCAGGGCATGGCTCTGTAATTACTGAGGCCTCTTTAAATGTTGTTATTCCTCTTATTGCAAGTCTCGGGTTTATAATAGCCCTTGGTTTTATGACAGGAAAAATTGTTGAAAACTATATATCAATTATAATTTAAGGGATTGAATTTATAAAATGAGTCTGATTTTAAGTATAAAACCTCTTGCAGCAGTACTTGTTTCCGCTTTTGCAGTGCCTGCGATTATATCTTCAGGCAAAAATCCAAACGTGCGTGAAAGCTGGACTTTTGCTGCAGCTGCAGTAAAGTTTCTTCTTATCGCCTCAATGGTTCCTGTAATTCTTTCAGGCAAAGAGATTTATTTTACAATGGCTGAAATCCTTCCCGGGATACCGTTTGCTTTTAAGATAGATTCTGTGGGAATTTTCTTTGCTGTTGTTGCAGGATTTCTCTGGATTGTCACAAGCGCTTATTCCATTGGCTATATGAGAACACTGAAAGAACATTCCCAGACAAGATATTTTGCTTTTTTTGCACTTTCGCTTTCAGCAACAATAGGAGCTGCATTTTCAGCAAACCTTTTTACTCTTTATATTTTCTATGAAATTCTTTCTTTATCTACATATCCTCTGGTTGCTCATCATCAGGACGAAAAATCGAAAATATCTTCAAGAAAATACCTTGGATTTCTTTTATTCGGATCAATAGGACTTGTTCTTCCTGCAATGATCTGGATTCAGATGAAAACAGGAACACTCGATTTTACAGTTCAGGGAATCATGGCAAGCGGCGATTTTTCAAAAACTGAAATTGTTGTCTTACTTTTAATGCTTGTATTCGGGTTTGCAAAATCCGGGATCATGCCGCTTCATTCATGGCTTCCAGCAGCAATGGTTGCACCTACCCCTGTTTCAGCACTGTTACATGCTGTTGCTGTTGTTAAAGTAGGGGTTTTCTGTGTAGTAAGGGTTGTAACAGGAGTTTTCGGAGTAAAGCTTCTTGCACATCTTGATGCAGGAGTAATTCTTGCCTGGATTGCATCATTTACAATCATAGTTTCATCCTTAATTGCTCTTTCACAGGATGAGCTTAAACGAAGACTTGCATTTTCCACAATAGGCCAGCTTTCATACATAGTACTTGGAGTTGCTCTTTTAACTCCTGGTGGAATCAAAGGTGGTATCCTTCACATAGCTATGCATGCTTTTGGTAAAATAACTCTTTTTTTCTGTGCAGGCGCAATTTTTGTGAACACAGGGAAAAAATACATAAGTCAGATGAAAGGGATAGGGCGCCAGATGCCTGTAACTCTGGGAGCCTTTTTTATAGGTGCCCTTTCTGTTATCGGACTGCCGCCGTGCGGTGGATTTTTGAGCAAATGGTCTTTACTTGAGGGCACAATACAGTCAGGAAATACTGCTTTTTTAGTAGTGCTGCTTGTAAGTTCAGTTTTAAATGCAGCTTATTTTTTCCCAATTGTTTACAATGCATTTTTCTTTTCAGGCGAGTCGGATTTTAAAGAAAGCATTGATGAAGCTCCCATGTTCTGCGTAGTTCCTCTTGTTTTAACAGCAGGAATATCTGTTGTGCTCTTTTTCTATCCGTTTATATTCAATACACTTGCGGATATGTTTGTTAATTCGATTTACGGAGGATAATATAAATGGCCGGAACAAAAACAAAAAAGATATGGATAAGTTTTCAAAAAAAGGTTTCAGGCATTTTTTTATTATGCCTTGCAGGCCTTGTTGCATCAGATTTTTTAATTCACAGGCACCATCATTTCAAACTTGGTGAAATACATCTTTTTGAAGCTTTTGCTGGCATAATTTTTATTGCATTACTTGCTTTGCTGTCTTTTATACTTAAAGCAGTTTTGTTTAAACCTTAAAACATGACTGATCTTATTTCAGGTATGGCGATTATAAATTCAGAAGCTATACATATATAAATTATAAATAAGTCAGTCAGATGAAATTAATTACTATTAAAATGAGACGGTATTTTTTATGAATGCATATCAGGCAATACTAGGAAACGGAATACCTCCTGCACTGATTTTAATTTTTGCAGGAATTATTGCTCCAATATTTGAAAAAAATCTGAAAAAAACAATATATTTATTCGCTGCTGTTTTTACATTAATTACTGTTTTCTGCACTCCGAATATGACAGGCTGGGTCCTTTCTTCGGGATTTACCGGAGATATGATTTTTGGTAAAGTAGACAGCCTTTCAAAGGTATTTGCAGTAATTTTTTCAATTATTACTTTTGCAGGCCTTTTATATTCAATTCATTCAAACAGCAGTCTTAAAATTTCCTCAGGCCTTGTTTATGCAGGCGGCGGACTCGGTGTTGTATTTGCCGGAGATTTTTTTACTCTCTACATTTTCTGGGAAATAATGGCAGTTGCCTCAACTTTTCTTGTTCTTGACGGAAAAACAAAAAAAGCTCTGAAATCAGGTTTTATTTATATAATGATTCATATTGCCGGAGGCTTGTTCCTTTTGGGAGGAATTATTATCCATGTTATGAAAACAGGCTCCTATGAAATTGTTCCAATGAGTTTAAGCAATCTGGAAGGAAGTCTGATATTTATCGGAATTGCAGTTAACGCAGCTGTATTTCCTGTTCATGCATGGCTTAAAGACGCTTATCCCGAAGCAAGTCCTGAAGGTGCTGTATTTTTAAGTGCTTTTACAACAAAAAGTGCTGTTTATCTTTTTGCAAGAACTTTTGCAGGTACTGAACTTTTAGTTTATGCCGGTCTTATAATGGCTACACTTCCCCTAGTTTACGCATTAATTGAAAACGATATAAGAAGAACCCTTGCTTATTGCCTTATTAATCAGGTCGGATTCATGCTTGTTGCCTTAGGAATCGGAACAGAACTTGCGGTTAACGGAGCCGCGGCTCATGCATTTTCCCATATTTTATACAAGGCTCTTTTATTTATGGCTGCAGGAGCTGTTATTTATCAAACAGGAAAAAGAAAGTTTACTGAACTCGGCGGGCTTTACAAAGAAATGCCTTATACAACAATGTTTGCCATAATTGGTGCTTTAAGCGTATCATTTCCTTTTTTCTGCGGATATGCGAGTAAATCCTTAATTATACTTGCTGTAGAAGAAGCACACATGAAAACTGCATGGCTTATGCTTGAATTCGGTTCAGCAGGTGTTTTTGTTGCTGCTGGTGCAAGATTTGTATACGGTATATTCTTCGGAGAAAGCAGTGTAAAAGGAAAAGGAGAAGCTCCGGGGAACATGCTTTTTGCCATGTTTACTGTTTCTGCTGTATCCATAATAGTCGGCACAAGCCCTGAATTGCTGTATTCAATGCTTCCCTACACCATGGAAAGTGTCAAATTTTTTGAAATTTCAATACTTATTCCAAAGCTTCAGCTTCTTTTCTTTGCAGTATTCGGCTTTATGATTTTAACAAAATACGGTCTCATTCCAAAGGAATCAGAAGGAAGACTTCTTGATACAGACACTGTTTATATTAAAACAGGCGGGCTTTTTTACTCTTTTTTCGATAAAACACTTAATTCAGCAAATACATATTTTGACAAAATCTTTATTAAAACTTTAATACCTTTTGTATCAAAAAGAGCTCTTAATCTTAGCACCGACATAACTAAAATTTTTCTTAAAATTTTTCTGCCGGCAAGCACAGAAAAAGAGAATATAATCAGCAAAACCGATAAATACGAAAGCAAATCTGCGTATCCTACAGGTCTTAACGCAGCTGCAGCAATTGTTTTTGTAATTATTATTTTTTTAATCGCATCAAACTGAAACAGACAGGAATTTTTATATGATTTCAACAGATGATCTTAAAAAATTTAAAATTTTTTCTGAACTTACAGATTCAGAACTTGAAAAAATAAACATTAATGGCCATCCTGCAGAATTTGAAGCAGACTCAATTATATTCAGGGAGGGTGAACCAGCAGAGCATGTATATTTTCTTATTTCAGGCAAAATTTTGCTTGAACAAAGAATTACCTCTGAAATGACTGTAACAGTAGATACTTTAAAAAGCGGAGATACCCTTGGTACTGCTGCAATAATGGGAATCCAGGACTATACAATGGATGCAAATGCAGCTGAGACAGCAGAACTGCTTATAGTAAATGCTCATGAGTTTTCTGCAGCTCTGGCTGAAAATCCTGAAATAGGTTACAAAATATTAAAATCTCTTTGCCTGGAAATGAAAAGGCAGCTTACAGAAAGAACAGAGATGTTTGTAAGGTCTATTTCAAATCATCCCGATTTTGATGAGTTTGAATAAAAGATTTTTTTTGTAAATCTCAGTGAAGCTTTTAAATGGTTGGATCTGCCAAAAACAAAGCTATACTTTCTTGCCGCGAATGTCACTAATTTACGCTAATGGGGCTTTTTACAAAGCCCTGAAAATCCGGGAAACAGTTAAATCCGAAATCATTATTAATACGCCGTCCTTTCAGGACTATGAAAATAAATAATCAGTCCGGTGGTTAAAACCACCGGCTATACGACCTTCCCCTTTCAGGGGAAACACACAATTTTATACTGCCGGGCTTTTTCTTGAAAAAGCGATTTTATTAGCGTTTATTAGCGTAATTCGCGGCAAATAAGTTGTGAGTAAAGGGCAGAGCAGAGGCTTGGGAACCAGCCGAAATCCTATCAGGCTTATAAATGTCGAAAGACGAGATAAATCGCGTCTCTACCTACATCTTATTTAAACCTGTTTTTAATCCCGGGCTATGTCTTATAAATTTAACTAGTATTTGGCCGAAAACTAGAATTTTTTGTTCGGTTCAAGGCAGATGAAAAATTTAACCGCAGGAATACTGAAGTATTTTGAGGATTAAATTTTGATTCTAACGCAGAACCGGGCAAAAAAGGCAGTTTTCGTTCAGCAACTAACTACCTGATATTCTAAAGATTTATCTCTCAGTTACTATCCTCAAAGCTCCAAGAGCATTTCCAATCTCATAATATTCAGGCAGAATCAGTTTTGCTCCAAGCTTTTGTGAAACACCTTCAAGAAAATACTTTGCAGCTGCGCCTGAGCCTATAACAGGAAATTTTGAGCTAAACCTGATATCCAGATATTTATTATTCTTCCAGTCAGGGAAAACATCTCCTATGCTTTTTCCTGATGAATACCTTGCAAGAAAATCTATGACCGCCTCTGCAATACTGTTTTCTACTCTCTGAATAATATATTCACAAAAATCTTTGTAATCAGTATTATAATGCTCGGATAAAATCTTTGAAGCTTCAACAGATTTTTCACTGCATGGTGCATCAATTTTTCCAAGAACAGCCAGAGCATCTGTGGGGGTAAAACCAAAAGCTCCGAAAACTCCTTTTTTTACAAAATCCTTTACAGTTTCGTTGGTACGCTCACCTTTACCTGCTGATTTGTAAAAATCATTCATACCGGGGTATTTTTTTCCTTTGAAAAGTTCACAAAAACCACGCGGATCATCTGAAGGATTACTTCTCAGATAAAAAACAGAATCCTGAACAGGCAGATCCAGCCATGAACCAGGAGACGGAACATCTTTTGAAAAACACAAAGGCTCAACTCTGTCTGTACCAACAGTAATATTTTTTCTGTTGTCAAAGCCAACCCTGCTGTCTCCCCCAAGACCTATTGTCTTCATTCTCACCGATTTTACATGGGTTTCAAATGCTCCTATTTTGCTTCTGCTGTCTGTAACAGGGGTAAAATCCTCAACAAGCAAAATATCTGTAGTAGTCCCGCCTATATCTATTACTACAGCGTTTTCTGCATTTACAGCTCCGTAAAAAGCTGTTGAAGCAGGACCGCTTCCGAAGGTATGGACAGATTTTTCAACTGCTTCCTCAAAATTAAGAAAACCGCCTTCACCATTGATAATTTTCAAAGCATCTTCTTTTATATATTTTAGTATACTTTGCTTAAGTCCGTTAATAAAATTATCCATAACAGGCATAAGCCTGGCATTTAAAACTGTGGTAGTAGCTCTTTCCTCTATTCCGGGAACTGAACTTACCTGAGAAGATACATAAACAGGTTTGGGATCAACCATATTTATAGCTTTTTTTGCTACAAGCTCATGTGAGGAGTTTGCAAAACTCATTGCCGAAACAACTGCATAAGAATCTACATTTCCTCTGAAAAACTCGACTCCGCTGACTATTGATTCAATATCAAGTTTTTGTACTTCATTACCCTTAATATCATGGCCGCCTTCAATAAATTTAAAACCTGCAGCAGGAACTTCAAGATGATCTTCAATTCCTATTATAAAAAGAGCAACATCACCGCCTTTATTTTCTACAACAGCATTTGTTGCTAGAGTGCTTGAGACTCCAACTTTTGATATATCCGACTTTGAAATTTCAATGCCTGAAAACAGTTTTTCCAGAGATTTTTCTATACCCTCTTTAAGATCATAATGTGTTGTTGGAACTTTAGCAAAAGCTTCAACTTTATTTGTTTCAAGATTTACCAATACAGCATCTGTAAAAGTACCTCCTGTATCAATTCCTATGCCGTAACTCATAAAAACCCCTTTCAGAAAACTTGCTGAACAATGTTATATTTAATAATGTTAAAAAAGTTTTTACAATAATACATTAAATAATGTAAACTCAAAAAAACTTAAAACTGCTATGGTAAAAGAAACTCAAAGCATGTGTAGATTTTAAAACCGTCACAGCTTTAACTTGACATTACTCGGACAAAACAATAGTTTATAACTCTTTGTCAGATCAGACTAATATATATTTCAGGTGACTCAATGAAAAAGAAGCAGAATTTTTTCTCTGCATTAAAAAACAGGATTAATCTAACAGATTATTTATTTAAAACCGATAAAAAAATAATCCCTTTTTCTAAAAAGAAAAAGCACCTGGGCGTAATAATCGGCAAAAGAAATCTTACTTTTGTAATCCCCGATCCCGACACAAAAAAAAAGCCGATTATAAATAAATTTCAAAGATTTCAATATCCTGAAAACACTTCATATTTATCGGAAAATTTCGGCAAATTCGTTTTTGAATGCCTGAAGAAAATACCAAAAGAACTTTCCTCCAGTGCCTGGATAGCACTTCCCTACGACGAAATCGAAACAAGATACATTATGATTCCGAAAACCAAAGAAAGTGCGTCGGAAAATGCTGTATACTGGACTTTAAAAAAAGAACTCGATTTTGACACAAAAAATTATTTTCTCGATTTTGAAAAAATTGAGCATATTACAGAACGGGGAATCAGTAAAGAAGGTGTGTGCGCTTATATAGCCGAAAAGAAGCTGATTTATAACTTAAAGCATTGTTTTGAAGATTCAGGATGTAAAGTAATCGGAATAACTTCTGTCCCCTTTACTGTACAGACAATTCTTAAAAATAAAGAGATTAATATATTTAATAAAAATATATGTTTTGTAAATCCGAAAAAGGATTCCCTGGAAATATATATATATACAAACAATTTTCTAAAACTTGTCAGGCAGACTAAAAGCGGAATTACAAGCCTTGCAGAATCACTTATGCGACACGCAATAGAAAATGAGGATGAAGACCTTAAATGGCAGAGCACCGAAGAGCTGACACAAACCATAATTGATCACATCAAAGAAACTGTCGACCACAATAAAATCCGGGAATACAACAATATAGACTCAGGAATAGAGCCTTCAGCAGACAGAATGGCAAGACAGATCGAAAGAACAATAGATTACTTCAAAAACCAGGTGGAACCTGAAACAATAGATGCAGTAATTGTAAACGGAGAAATTTCAGGATATGCACCTCTTACAGATCTTATCTCTGAATATACAGGAATAAGTGTTTTTTCATCACAGGACATTTTAGATGACGATCTTTGCCTTAGCCACGGCAACAGCATCTGCAAAAACAATGATTTTATTACAGGTCTGGGCACTCTTTACTGCTCAAATGAGCATACCCCGAACATTTTGTTTACCCACAGACATGAAAAAGCATCAAAAATAATCTCTTTTTTAAATAAATCTGTTTTAGCAACAGGTGTAGTTGTTCTTGCAATCTGTTCAGTCATATACTCTGCGCAGGTTAAAAATGTAAACAAGCTGAAAAATAAAAAAGAAGGGCTTACAAAAGATATAAACCAGTATAGTCCTGAGCTTAACTCAGCAATATTAAGTGAAACAGCATCAAAGCTTCTTGCAAACAAAGAACTTCTCAAAAAAAAGGCTAAAATACTTGAACCCGGAGTTCTTATAAATGAATTTGTTAAAGCAGGCTCAGACAACATAAAAATTAAGGATTTTAAACTTAATCTTGATCAAACAAACAGACAAATAACCTTTTCAGGATATGTTACAGGCCCTGAATATACTCTAGATTCAAGACTTGCAGATTATGTACTGAATTTAAGTTCATCAGAAATGTTTTCAAATGTTTCTGTAAATTCTCAGGAAAAAATATCTTTTAATAACAAAAATATTATCAGATTTTCAGCATTAATTAAAATTTAGGTTTTTTATGAAGAAAAACAGGGAAATACAAAAACAGAAAAAGAAAACCGCCGTTTATTTTACTTTAGTTGCTGCTGCAGTTTCTATATTTATATTTTTATTCATATACCCTGCAAATAAACAGGCTAAAAATTTGAAAAAAGAGATTTCAGAAATAAATATCAGAATAAAAAAGCAGGAAATTCTGCATCCTGCATACTCAAGACTTATGGTAACTGAAAAAGAAATTGATAATAAAATTAAAGATCTTGAAAAAACAAAGTTTGAAAAATTTTTAAATCATAACAATATACTTATGCTTCCTGATTCATTCCGGAAAATAGCATCAAGAACAGGTATGAAGCTGCTTGTATGCTCACCTGATATCAACTCTGCAGGAAGCGGAAAAAAAGAATTTCAGCTAAGACTCCAATTTACAGGAGATTTTATAAATTTTTCCGAACTTATTTCTGTTTTTGAAGCTGAAAAAAAAATTACAGATATAGATTCAATCGAAATAACCCAGGGAAAAGAAAAAATATATTTTATAAAGCTCTGGCTTAATATGGATAAATAAAAATGAGTTTAAGAGAAAAAATAATACTTGTCATAGCAGGACTTTCATTAATCTGGGGGATATGGGAACTCGGCATTAAAAATATGACCGGAGATAATACTTCTGTTTCGCAGGTGCCTGAAACAGACTCGCAGATTGAACAAGAGCTTACAAAATTCACAACTGAAACAGCTCAAAAGGTTGCTTCAGTTAATCTAAGCAGCAAAGAGAAGTTTATAATCTCAAAAAGCACGGAAAAATGGAACAAAGATCCTTTTATAAGTTTTTCACAACTGGAAACAATAAAAAACAGAGGTCAGTCTGAAAAAGATGAAGGTCCTTCACCTGAAGCCTTATTCACATACCTTGGTTATATTCAGATTAACCAGACCAGACTGGCTGTAATAAATGACGTGGAGTACAAAATAAATGAAAAAATTGAAGATACCAGATATATTTTAAAAGAGATCTTACCAGCCTATGTTACTTTGTCTGACGGATCAAAAAATATAGTAATTTATAACGAAGAAACAAAAACTAAGGTTGAAAAATGATAACTGCCAATACAGCTTATAAAACAAAACTTATTGTTTTTATTCTGGTTTTAATTTTTGCTTTTTCTTCATGCGCTTCAAAAAAAGAAGAAAATAAGGATACTTTTTTTAAAGACTGGAAAGCAAAAGCTGAAAACTCAAGAGGTTATTCTCCTGCTGAACCTGATTATTCTGAAAAAGATTCAGTAATAGAGAAAAAATCTGCTGAAGAAGATACTGAAACATCACAGGCAAAACCCCTTTTCATACCGGGGGGAACAGATACCCAGGCACTTTCAGGAATGGAAGATCTTCCTGATACTCGGGTTACAATGAAAATGAGAAATGTTGATGTTTCAACCCTTCTCAGGGCTCTGTCAAAAGGGGCACAAAGAAATATTATAATAAGCCAGCAGGTTTCGGGCAAAGCCAATATTTATGCAGAAGATACTCCGTGGAAGGAAGTTTTTGCAAGTATATTAAGAACCCACGGCCTTACATACGATCTGATCGGAAATACAATCAGAATAAAAACTATCGAAGACATGAAAAACGATTTTGAAATTGAAAACCAGTTCCTTGATCAGAAATTAAAAAGAGATAACTTAAAACAGCAGAATATAATAACAAAAGTATTTTTTCTTAAATATTCAGATGCAGAAAGTACTTCTGAACTCATAAAACCGTTTATCAGCAAAAACAATTCCAGAGAAGATACCTCACAGAAAAGTGTTGCAGTAGACAAAAAAAATAACGCAATTATTGTTCATGCATCACAGGAAGATATTGAACAGTGCAAAAAACTTATAAACCAGACAGATATTCCAGTAAAACAGATACTTATTGAAGCTCAGATTGTAGAAACATCCAAAGAGACTGCAAGGGCTCTTGGTGTGCAGTGGGGCGGTGTACAAAAAGCAAACAGCAAACACTACATCAAAGGCGGGAATATAGACCCGAGTTCACCTTTGTTTGATTCAGACATGGCTCCTGCTCCTGTTAACCCTGAAGGCGGCTGGGGATCAAATTTTCCTGCAGAAACTGGTGCACAAGGTCTGTCTCTTGGATATATTTATGAAGATCTCGGACAAAGCCTTATTTCAGCCCAGCTCACAGCTCTTGAAGAAGAAGGAATGCTGAATATTCTTTCAAGACCTTCTATTTCAACCCTTGATAATTCTGCTGCAATAATAGAAAGCGGCAGGGATGTACCTTATCAGTCAGTAGAAGACGGAGAAGTAAATATTGAATGGAAAAAAGCTGTTTTAAAACTTGAAGTAATTCCCCATGTAATTGATGATTCAACACTAAGAGTTCAGATTAAAACAAACAAAGATGAGCTTGACTGGACAAATGCTTCAGTTTCCCAGGGAAACCCGACTGTTATAACAAAAAAAGCTGAAACAGATATGATGCTTTTTAACGGTGAAACAACAGTTATCGGCGGGCTTAACAAACAGACTGAAAACAGATCAGAATACGGAGTACCCTTGTTAAAGGATATTCCTTTAATCGGATATCTTTTCAAAGGCTCGGAAAAAAGTAATGATTATGAAGAAATACTTATTTTCATAACACCTCATATTCTTAAGTCGAGGGATACAAACTCAGAGACAAAAGAATAAACAAAAGGCAAAATATGGCAACTGCACAAAGAACCAGAAAAAGACTCGGTGAAATGCTCATTGATGCCGGGTACTTAACTGAAGAATCTTTAACAAAATATATAAACTCCCAGAAAAAATCAGGATTAAAGCTTGGCCAGTTTTTAATTCGTGAAGGTGTTGTAAGCGAATCAATGATTGTTGAGCTTATTTCCAGACAAGCAGGTATAAAAAAATACAACTCAAAAGATTATCCTGTAAATTCTGATCTGTCATCAATTCTTGATAAAAATTCCGCAAGAAAATATATTGCTGTTCCCTTAAAAAAAAGCATGAACCTGCTCCAGGTAGCTATGACCGACCCGCTTGATATTAGAGCAGTCGATTCCATAGAAGTTGAAACCGATATGGAAATCGAGACGATAATATGTACAGAACAGGAATTTAATCACCTTTTCAGCATTGTTTACGGTTCAGAAGTCGAAGAAGAACTTATTGAAGAGGGCCGTGCAGCAGCAGATGAAATGGATTATGAATCAGACTCAGATGAAAATTATTCAGATGAAGCTGAAATATCATCTCTCCAGCACATGGCTGAGGAAGCCCCTGTAGTTAGACTTGTAAATGCTCTTTTATCCCAGGCTGTCAAACAGGGAGCAAGTGATGTTCATATAAGCCCTGAAAAAAGATATGTTCAGGTAAGATTCAGAATTGACGGTAAACTCCAGGAAGTGCCGGGCCCGCCCAAAGCAATGTTTCTTTCCATTGTTTCAAGACTTAAAATTCTTGCTAATCTTGATATTTCAGTATCAAGAATTCCACAGGACGGAAGATTTTCTGTTAAAATAGATAAAAAAGAGATTAATATAAGAGTATCAACTATCCCGACCATTTACGGTGAAAACCTTGTAATGAGACTTCTTGACACTTCAGCAGGGATTTTCACACTTGATCAGATAGGTCTTCACCCCGATGAGCAGGAAAAACTTGCCAGAGCTGTAAAAAAACCTTACGGAATGATACTTGCCACAGGACCTACAGGCAGCGGAAAAAGTACAACCCTTTTTTCTTTGCTCCACAGAATAAATCAACCTGACATAAACATTATTACCCTGGAAGATCCTGTGGAATACAGAATTGAAAAAATAAGACAGGCGCAGCTTAACAGAAAAGCAGGCATGACTTTTGCCAGCGGACTCAAATCTATTCTTCGTCAGGATCCCGACGTAATAATGGTAGGTGAGATAAGAGACAGTGAAACAGCACAGGTTTCAACCCAGGCTGCTCTTACCGGACATCTTGTATTTTCAACTGTTCATACCAATGATTCTGCAGGAGCTATCACAAGATTTATTGATATGGGTATTGAACCTTTCCTTGTTGCCTCTGTCATGGTTGTTTCCATTGCACAGAGGCTTGTAAGAAAAGTATGTCCTTATTGCGCCGAGTCTTACACCCCGCCTGCACAGGCTTTAAAATTCATGGGTCTTGAAAACTATCAAAATCCTGATTTTAAAAAGGGAAAAGGATGCAACTACTGCTTTAATACAGGATACAAAGGACGTATAGGCATATATGAAGTCCTTGAAATTGATGATGATATTCAGGATATGATTTTAAAAAGATTTTCTTCAAGGCAGATTGCAAAAGAGACAATAAAAAACAATAAATTAAGAACTTTAAAAGAAGATGCAGCTGAAAAAGCAGCCAAAGGTCTTACCACAATAGAAGAAGCAGCCTCAGGAGTAATGAACTGATATGGCTAAATTCTCATATACAGGAATAACTGAAAACGGAAACAGCGTTTCAGGTGAAGTAGAAGCAGATTCTGCTGAAGAAGCAAAAAACCTTATTGCCCGGAAAGGCTATATTCCAGGAGAGGTAAAAAAAGGCGGAACAAAAGATGATGAAGGCCTTAGTGAAACAATAAACCTTTTTTTCACAACTGTTAAATCAAGAGACCTTATACTCTTTACTAAACAGTTTAAAACAATGCTTTCTGCAGGTGTTCCAATAGTTCAGATTTTTGAAACCCTTGAAAATCAGACTGAAAATCCCAAGCTTAAAAAAACTGTTATCACCATAGGAAGAGACATAAGAGAAGGAATAAGTCTTTACAAAGCTTTTAACAAGCATGACAAAATATTTTCAGAACTTTACTGCAGCATGCTCAAGGCCGGCGAATCATCAGGTTCTCTTACAGGAGTACTTGAAAGGCTGATTTATATAATTGAACATGAAGAAAAGGTTAAATCGGATGTAAAATCTGCTATGACCTATCCGATAATTGTTTTGTGTTTTCTCGGAGTTGCTTTTTTTGTTCTTCTTATGTTTGTTATTCCAAAATTTGTCACAATCTTTGAAAATGCAGGCATAGACATTCCTCTTCCAACAAAAATATGTCTTTTTCTTTATAATTTCATTTCTTCATACTGGCTTTTTATACTTGTATTTCTTGCAGCAGGCGGATTTATTCTTTCAAAATACTTAAAAACAGACCAGGGACAATTTATAAAAGACAGCCTGCTTCTCAGAATTCCTGTAATAGGTGTGCTGGTTAAAAAAGCATCCATGTCGAGATTTGCAAGCATATTTTCAATACTCCAGATGAGTGGTGTTCCTGTACTTGAAGCAATAGAAATTTTAAGCGATACAATAGGAAATGCCGCCATAACAAGACAGTTCAACAAAATCAGAGAACAGCTCAAAGAGGGAAGAGGAATATCTGAACCTCTTAAAAATGCAAAATATTTTCCTCCCATGGTTATTAATATGATATCCATAGGCGAAGAATCGGGTGAGCTTGATAAAATGCTTGCAGAAGTTTCAAATCACTACGACTCTGAAGTTGAATATACCACTAAACAGCTTTCTGATGCACTGGGACCTTTTCTTACACTTGCACTTGCAGGAGTTGTGGGATTTTTTGCCCTGGCGATTTTTCTTCCTATGTGGGATCTTACAAAAATGGTCAAATAAATGAAGCCTGATATAAACATTAAAATTCATCTTAATATATATTTTTTAATCCCCTTTGTTTTCGGTCTTATAGTTTTTTTATCTACTGTCACAGGCTCTTTTTTTGAAAAAGGGTCTCTTTTTTTATATTCAGCAGGAATTATTTCCGGTCTTTTAACAGGGCTATTTTCTTTTTATATTTTAAAACTTATATTTTCTCCTGCTGAAAAACTTGCCGAAAAATTAAAGAAAAAAGATCTATATTTAAAAGAAGAAAAAAAAAGCAGGTATGAAAAGGATCAGTTAAAAGATATACAAACCGCTTTTACCCGCATAGAAAACATGCTTGAATCCGAAGAAAAGGCAAAATACTTTCCAGATATTATAACAAATTCCGGCATTATGAAATCAGAGCTTAAAAAAGCTCTTAAAGCCGCACCAACAGATGTTCCTGTTTTTATTACAGGAGAAAGCGGAACAGGCAAGGAACTTGTTGCTGATGCTATATTTTCAAACAGCAAAAGAAGCAGCTTTCCTTTTGTTAAACTTAACTGCTCTGCAATACCTGAAAATCTTGTTGAAGCAGAACTTTTCGGTTATTCAAAAGGTGCTTTCACAGGTGCTGACACAGATAAAAAAGGTAAATTTGTACTTGCAGACAAAGGAACAATATTCCTTGATGAAATCGGAGATATGCCTATAGACACACAGGCAAAGCTTTTACGTGTGCTTGAAAACAAGGAAGTAACTCCGCTTGGAAGTGAAAAAACCATTACAACCGATGTAAGGGTTATTGCTGCGGCTAATAAAGATCCTGAACTTTTAATAAAAGAGAAAAAGCTGAGAAATGACCTTTTTTACAGGCTTTCTGTAATCATGATTAATCTGCCTCCTTTAAGAAAAAGAAAAGAAGATATAAAAGACCTGAGTCTTTATTTTATGAAAAAACTAACAGATTCATCTTCTATATCCAAGTCTGCATTTGAAATGCTTGAAAACTATTTCTGGCCCGGAAATATAAGAGAACTTAAAAATATTATAGAAAGAGCAGGCATATATGCAGGAAGCAGTGAAATAAAATCAAA
>JBNJDM010000049.1:0-15432 GCA_051744925.1 Thermodesulfobacteriota bacterium
AGTAATTGATGACGAAAAAGAATTGCCTGACGAAGAGATTCATCCTGATAAACAGCCAGCAGCTGAAGAACCGGTTTTGGATGAACCTGAGAAAGAAGAAGTACGGGAAGAACCTGTTCAGGCAGAAGAAAAAACTGAACCTGAGTCTGTACCTGACGAACCTGAAGTCAAAGAGTCTGATGTAAAAGATCAGGAGAAAATTCCTGAAGCTGAAGAACCACAGTCTCAATCTGAAGATGTAAACAAAGAAGCAGATATAAATGATTTAACAGATGAAGAAATAGAACAAAGAGTATCAAGGTTTGAGCAGGACCTTGCAATGACTTGTCCTGTATGCAATGACGGTAAGGTTGTTGAAAATGTAACTGGTAAAGGGAAAACATATTATCAATGCACAAATAATTTGTGTCATTTTATAAGCTGGGCAAAACCTTTTCATTATCCGTGTCCTGTATGCAAAAATCCTTTTCTTGTAGAAACTGTAATGCCTGATGGAAGTAAAGGGTTAAAATGCCCCAGAGCGACATGTGATTATCAGCAGGATGATCAGAAAAATCCTGAATCAAGACAAAAGCCTAAAAAAAAGAAAAAAGTTGTTAGAAGGGTTAAAAAGAAAAAATAATGTTTTTAATTACCAAGAACATGATTTTTCAGAACAACAGCTGAAAACTCTCCTTCAAAAATTGTGTCCTTATCAGAATGTACTGAAACAGAAACTTTGTGCCTGTTTTTTTCTGTGTGTATAATTTCTGCTTCAGCTGTTACGGTTTCTCCCACAGAAGACGGTTTTAAAAATTTAGCTGAAGCAGACTGAAGAACAACATTTGGATGATTTACAGCAATCATTGCTGCATAATCTGCAAGCCCGAATATAAAGCCTCCGTGAACAAGCCCTTTATCATCTGCTGCCATATCCTGAGTAAGTTCAAGTTTTACAAGGCTTTTACCGTTTTCACAAAATTCCGGTTCACCGCACAGGGTTTGATTTATTTTATTGTGTGTATCAATCTTTAAAGTCAAGTTCGATATCCTCTTCAGGTTCAATAATTTCAGGTATCATAAATTTAAAGGAAGAACCGTTTTTTCCGTCGCTTTCAACCCAGATTCTTCCTTTGTGGGCTTCAACAGCAAGTTTGCAGAAAGAAAGACCGAGTCCGGTTGAAGATGCTTTTTTGTCCCTTGAATGGAAATACTTTTCAAATATTTCTTTCTGTTCTTCCGCAGGCACGCCTTTGCCGTTATCTTTTACATAAAAAACAATATTACCATTATCTTTTTCAAAACCTGTATAAATACTGTCTTTGGTATCGCTGTGAATTATTGCATTCATTATGATATTCTGAAGAACTCTTAGTAAAATACCTTTGTCTCCCCAGATGTATGCAGTCTCTTTGGGTCCGGACTCATCAAGTATTTCAATAGATTTATTTTTTGCTGTTGCAAAAAGTCTTGATGAAGCCTCATTTATAATTTCCTGAACAGGAATTTTTTCATTGATAAGGTTTAAAGATCCTTCTTCAAGTCTTGTAATATCCAAAAGATTTGAGATCATAGAGTACATATTGTCGCATCCTGCCTGTGCAGATTTGACATATTCCATATTTTCATCAGTGACAGTGTATGAAAGTATGTCAAGGTTGGCTATAACTTCTGAAACAGGGCCTTTTAGATCATGAACCATCATCTGGAAAAATTCGTTTCTTATTTTTTCAAGTTTTTTAAGTTTCTTATTGTTTTGTGAAAGTATCTTCTGGTTTTGCTGCAGTTCTTCAGTAAGTCTGAATGTTTCAATCTGGCTTATTATAATCCCTGCAAGATCAAGAAGAACTCCTCTTTCTTCGTCTGAAAAACAGTCTGAATCTTTTTTTTCTGTAAGATTTATAACCCCTATTACTTCATTTTCCCTTATAACCGGAATTATAAGAAATGCCTGCTTGTCATAGCTGCTTTTTTCACAGCACTGACCATCAAAACTTTGATTTTTATCAATATATAAAGGCATTTTGTTTTTAAATACCCAGCAGGAAGGGCTTTCTCCGTTCAAAGGCTGTTTTATGCCTACAATGTCCGGATTGGTGGACGCTGCAACCTCCATGTTTAGCCTGTCTTTTTTGATCATTATTGAGCCTTTGGAGGTTTCTGTGATTTGAGTAAGAAAATTTATTATTTCGTGAAGCTTTTCAAAATTTGATGTTGATTCATTGTTTGAAATTTCAATAATTTTTTTTATAAAATCGAGAATGTTTATCTGCTTAACCATATAATACCCGCCTTTTTTTAAAACTGAGTTTGACCTTATTTGAGCTGTTTTTATTTTTTAGGATCATGCATTTTCCTGGAGAAGTTTTTTAACCTCTTCATTTTCAGGGGCAATTTTTGTAAGTTTTCTCAGTATTTCATCTGCTCTCATAACCTGTTTTATATTCATATACGATTTTGCAAGAAGAAGGTTGGCTTTGAAATTATCCGGTTCGATTTTTACTGCTTTTATGGCGTAGTCAATTACTTTTTTAGGTTGCTTGAAATTATTGTATATCTCAGCGATTGTAAGAAGTATGTCGAGACGTTCAGGATTTGAAGTCTGCAGTTCTTCGAAAAGTTCAAGAGCATTTTCAAAATAGTTGTATTTATAATATAAATAGGCTGTTTCTTCTTTTTCCCTTTCAGGTTCATCCGAAAGCTCAAAAACTTTGTTGAATAAAGGCCTTGCCTTTTCATAATTGTTGTTTGCCAAAAGAATTTTTGCAAAATTAAAAGCCCTTGAATAATGACGCGGACTTATTTTCATTGCTTTTTCAAAAAACTTGCCTGCTTTATCTATATCATTTTTCTTAAGATATATCTCTCCGAGGTGGTGGTATGCAAAAACATCAAGACGGTTCATTTTGGCAGCTCTGAGAAAGCATTTTTCAGCATTTGAAAGATCATTTTTTTCATAAAAATAAGATCCCAGAACCCTTATAGGCCTTGAAGATTTAGGTTCTGCTTTTACAGCCTTTTTTGCTTCTTCAATTGCCCCGTCAAGATCACCGCTTTCTTCAAGTTCTCTTGATTTTTTCAAAAGTTTTATAAACTCAGGAGGGTTGTTATATTTATCAATAACTGTTTTTACTTTGTTTTCAAGGGACTTTACAGTAAGGGGTTTAAGTATATATGCATCGATATCGGACTCTGCAGCTTCTGCAACAATCTCTTTGTTTGATTCTGCAGTAATCATTATTACTGGCATGTCCCTGAATTTTTTGTCGTTTCTGATGTTATAGAGGAGTTCTATCCCTTTCATTTTGGGCATATTCCAGTCCATAATTGCAAAATCAAATTCTTTTTCCTGCATAGCTTTCAGAGCCATTTCTCCATTGTAGCAGATATTAAAAGATCCTCCGAAATTCAGAATCTTCATCATGTTGCGGATTGATTTGCACATGTTTTCCATATCGTCTACAATAAGAACTCTCATTTTATAGATGTCTATCATTTAGCCTGACTCCGTTTTAAGGAAATTATATTATTAACTAATTAACTTAGAATAATAGCATAACTGACATAAAAATTACAGCCATGATTAATTTAATTTATCCTGATATTTGCATTGTTTGTCAAAAGTTTTTTGAACCTCAAAAAAGGATTAACCCGGACAGAAATTTTAATCCTGAATTTGAACAGGTTTTTTATAATCAGCTTTGCAAAAGATGTATAAAAAAATATAAAACTTTTTCAGGACCTGTATGCACAAGGTGCGGAAGACTTTTAAATATCCATGACTTTGAAAACGCTTTGTGTGAGGACTGTTTAACAAAAAAGTCGAGTCTTGATAAAATCCGTTCATGCTTTTTGTTCCGGGATTCTGTTGTAGACATTGTGCATATGTTAAAGTACAATGACAAAGTATATCTAATAAAAAAAGCATCTTATTTTATATTAAAAGCCTTTCTTGATCTTTATATGCAAAATCCGCCGGATATTGTTATTCCTGTCCCTATGCACAGCTCAGGCCTGAGAAAAAGGGGATATAATCAGACTTATCTGATGGCGTGTGAAGCTTCCGGTCTTGCACAAAAGTATGGTTTGTTTTTTCCTGAGGTAAGAAGCGATATTTTACTTAAAACAAAAAAAACTGAGTCCCAGACTGAACTTGATCATAATTTAAGAAAGAAAAATCTTGAAAATGTCTTTAAAGTAAAACAACCTTTATCAGTAAAAAGCAGAAAAATATTAATTGTAGATGATGTTATGACAACAGGAACAACACTTGATAAGTGTGCTAAAGAACTTTTAAAAAACGGTGCAGAATCTGTTGATGCAATAACTTTTGCAAGAGCATGATTTAACCTGGAATTATTGTTAGTTAAGGCAGGGTTTAATTTAAGAATTTTTTTAAACAGTTTTACTCGGACAAGTTATAAGGAGACGTTTAAATGATGAAGGATATAAACAAGATTAAAGCCGGTTTTGTACAATTTGATGTTGTTCACGGCGATTTTGAGCATAATTTTAATGAGGTTGAAAAAGGTGTTGTGGAATTAAAGAAGCAGGGAGCTGAAATAGCTGTTCTCCCTGAAATGTTCAGCTGCGGTTTTGACTATATTGCTCTTGAGGAGCATGCTGAAAAAACACCTGGATTTCTGGAAAAAATATCTGATCTTGCTGAAAAGAATTCCATGGTTCTTGCAGGTTCTCTTCCTGAAGCAGAAAATGGTAAAATATATAATACTTTATATGTTATAGAAAAAGACGGCAAAGTTGCTGCTGAATACAGAAAAATTCACCTGTTTTCTCACGGGGGAGAACACAAAAAGTTTTCAAGAGGCAACAGTGTTGTTGTTGCACATACATCTGTAGGAAGGCTTGGTCTTATGATTTGTTATGACTTAAGGTTTCCTGAACTTGGAAGAGCCCTTGCAGATATGAAAGCTGATATATTTATTGTATCTGCACAATGGCCTAAGGCAAGGCAGGCTCACTGGGAAATTCTTCTTCAGGCAAGAGCTGTTGAGGATCAGCTTTTTGTCATAGGATGCAACAGAGTTGGAGAAGATGACAAGGAGTATTCAGGATCTTCAATGATAATTGCTCCAAAAGGCAGAGTAATGTGTCATGCAGATAATCAGGTTCAGGCAGGCATAGCTGAGCTCGATTTTATGGAAATGATAGAGTACAGATCACAAATACCCTCACTTGAGGAAAGAATCAGCGATGCATACAAGCTTAGATAAAAACCAAGCCGGACTGATATATATTAAGTCTCCTGTTTTTGAAGATATAAAAGGCTTCAGCCACGGTTTTTTTTCAAGGCAGGGCGGCATAAGTAAAGAGCCTTTCGATTTTTTGAACGTTTCATTCGATGTTGGAGATGCAGAAAGTGACGTAATAACCAACAGGAAGCTGATACTAGATGAATTCGGTTTTGGGAAAATGGTTTCAGTCCATCAGGTTCACGGAGTTGATTCATTTATTCCAAAGCCTTTTGACGGTGCTTATGGCGAACATTGCATGAACAGTCCGGACGCCGATATTATAATTACTGATAACCCCGGACAGCTTATTATGGTAAAAACTGCTGACTGCCAGCCTGTTATTCTTACAGATGAAGAAAAAAGGGTTTGTGCTGTAGTTCACAGTGGTTGGAGAGGCAGTGTGCAAAACGTAATATGCAGGGCAGTAGATAAAATGATTGAAAAATACAGTTGCGTCCCCGGAAATATCAAAGCTGCTGTAGGTCCTGCTCTCGGGTCATGCTGTGCAGAATTCAAAAAATACAGAAAAGAGATCCCCGAAGAGTTCTGGGATTACAGGGTAGGGGAATATAATTTTGATTTTAAAGCTATTTCTGTTTTTCAGCTAGTATCAGCCGGGCTTAAGAAAAAAAATATCTGGGTGGATAAGCACTGCACTAAATGCAATAATGACAAATACTTTTCATACAGAAACAAAAAAGTTACAGGAAGGCAGGCTTCTGTTGCCGGGTGGCTTCATCTCTGATATAGAGTTTTAGTTTTATTAATTCTGAACTATTAAAAAAATGTGTAACGATTCAGATCTATTTTAATCTCACGGGGGCACAGAGGCAAGGTAAAATTATGGGATCGACCCCAAAAAATTCCGGGTAAAGCTAAGAGTAAAAATAATGCATCTTTGTGTCTTGGTGACTTTGTGAGAAAAACAACAGCCTTTTGTTTAAATAAAAAACTGAATGGAGCTGGGTATAGCTTGCTATGAATATAAAAAAAGCCGGTTTTGTTTTTGAAAATTTATTATTTATTATTCATCTTGCTTTTGGCACAAGGCATTTAGGGGTTAATAACAGATTTTGGGATAAAGACGATTCAGTCTTTTGTGTTCCTTTTTATAAAGGTATTTTAACTTTACCCAGACGTGTCAAAATGATGAAAAAAAGAGCTTTTATGGGCTTTATACCTTTTGAAGAAGCAGCAAAGCTGTTTCCGGATTATGCATTAAAATATTACGGGAAAAAAAATGAGTTGTAAAAAGGTAAAACAGATTCCGGGGCTTACAGAAAGCGTAAAGGCTTCAGGCTGAGCAGCTAAAATAGGGCCGGAGGTTCTGGCCGGAATAGTTAATAATTTTCCCCTTAGTAACAATGAAAATATTGTTGCAGGATTTGAAAATTCTGAAGATGCAGGAGTTTACAAGCTTTCTGATAATCAGGCTCTTGTCCAGACCCTTGATTTTTTAACTCCTGTTGTGGATGACCCTTATGTATTCGGACAGATTGCAGCATCGAATTCTCTTAGTGATGTTTATGCAATGGGCGCAAAGCCTTTAACTGCAATGAATATAGTATGTTTTCCTGTGGATGTTTTTCCAACTGAAGTGCTTGAAGAGACTTTAAAAGGCGGAAGAGACAAGATTGACGAATCAGGGGCAGTACTTCTGGGAGGTCACAGTGTTGAAGATTCTGAATTTAAATACGGTCTTTCTGTAACCGGACTTGCAGATCCTTCAAAAATAATATTGAATTCAGGTGCACAGTCTGATGACGTAATTATTTTAACAAAATCCCTTGGTACAGGAATTATTGCTACTGCTTTGAAAGGAAAAATTGCTGACCAGATCAGTATTGATGAAATGATCAAAGTCATGACTGATCTTAATAAATATATTCTGGAAATTGTGCCCCGTTTTAAAATTAATGCTTTGACTGATGTTACAGGTTTTGGACTGGGAGGTCACCTTATGGAGATGGCAAAGGGGTCAAAAAAGAAGTTTCTTCTTGATTCGCCTTCTCTTCCCTTTATAAAAAATGTAAAAGAGTATGCAGATATGGGACTTATCCCCGAAGGTGCGTACAGGAATAAAGAGTATTGCAAAAACAGTCTTTTTTTTAAAAAAAGTCCTGAAAAATTTACTGAAGATCTTGTTTTTGACCCCCAGACTTCTGGCGGTCTTATTTTAACTGTAAAAAGAAGAGATGCCAAAAGTATTATAAATCTGATAAATGATGCCGGAGTCAGGGCTGAAATTATTGGTGAAGTTGCAGGCTCTGATGATAACGGAGTAGTGGAAGTCGACTGATTAAGCAGGTTTAAAAGGTCTTTTCCGTTGACTTGAAAATATATATATGATAGGCGAACTTTTATCCGGAGAAGGGTTTGATGACTGATTTTAAATGGCTCAAAGAAGCCGCATACTACGGAAGCACAGGAATATCATTTGCACTTTCCGTTTTTATAGGGCTTTTTTTCGGATTATGGCTGGATAATGTTTTTTCAACCGCTCCTGTTTTAACGTTTGTATTTTTAGGAGCTGGTATAGCAGCAGGTTTCAGAAGTATTGCAAAGTTAATAAAAAAGGTAAAAGATTTGTAATGGGAAATAATATCAGCAAAGTGCCTCAGGCAAGAATTGTTAGGTTTGTTGCTTTAAGCAACTGGGTTCTTCTGGCTCTTTTTTTTATAGTTTCATTTAGTTTTTATTCTTTCTCTGTTACAGCAGGAGTTTTATTAGGTGGTCTTATTGTAAGTATAAATTTTCATCTTTTATCAAGAACTTTGAAAAAAGCTCTGAATCCGGAATCTCCTGCAGGTTATCAAAGTGTAATAGCAAAGTATTATATCCGCTTTACTGTAAGCGGACTGATTATATTTTTATTGCTGGCAAACAATATTGTGGCTCCACTTGGTCTGATAATAGGATTGTCTGTAGTGGTTACAAGTTTTTTTCTTGCCAGCATTCTTGAGATTAAGAAAATAATTTTTAAGGAGGCTGTGTAAGGATGGAACATCCATATCTGTTTTTAATTAAACCTTTTGAAATGGTGGGGCTCGGACATTTTGCTCAGGCTAATGTTCATGTGATTTATACCTGGCTTGTAATGCTTTTGCTTATAGGCGCAGGTTATCTCGGGGCAAAAAATGTTCAGATGATTCCGGGTAAAGCTCAGAATGTTTTTGAGGCAATTATATCCGGTATAGAAAATTTTATGGTAGATACAGCCGGAGAAGAGGGAAGATGGTTTTTTCCCATAGTAGGCACAATATTTATCTATGTTTTTATCTGTAACCTTATGGGTCTTGTTCCGGGTTGCTTTCCTCCGACTGCAAGTCTTAATACAACAGCTTCATGTGCACTTGTTGTGTTTTTTATGACTCATTATATCGGAGTTAAATATCATGGAATACACTATATAAACCATTTTACTGGTCCTGTATGGTGGCTTATTCCTATTATACTTCCAATTGAAGTAATAGGACACCTTGCAAGGGTTTTATCTCTGTCTTTTCGTCTTTTCGGAAACATGATGGGGCATGAACTTGTTGTAACAATCCTGCTCACACTTGCCGGACTTTTTCTTGCACCTCTGCCTATTATGGCAATGGGCATATTTGTGGCATTTGTGCAGGCTTTTATCTTTTTCCTTTTATCTGTAATGTATTTTGCAGGTTCAATGGAAGAAGCACATTAATTTTTGGAAGCGTTATTTTTATTTAGTATTTGCCCGAAAACTAGAATTTTTTGTTCTGTTACGGCAGAAGAAAAATTTAACCGCAGGAATACTAGAGTATTTTGAGGATTAAATTTTGAATCTAACGAAGAACAGGGCAAAAAAGGCAGTTTTCGTTCAGCAACTAATTATATTTTCGGGAATAAACGGAAGAAGCGTAATCAATTAACTTTTTAAGGAGGATTTTTTAAATGGAAGCAACAGCTCTAAGTTTTTTCATCGCATCAGTTACAGCAGCTGGTTTTGGTATTGCAATCGCAGCATCTTTCTGCGGCATTAGCCAGGGCATAGGCCTTAAAGCAGCAGTTGAAGGTATTGCACGTAACCCTGAGTCTTCAGGTAAGGTTACTGTTACAATGCTTATCGGTCTTGCGATGATCGAATCTCTTTGTATTTATGCTCTTGTTATTTCACTTATCCTTATCTATGCACATCCTCAGGCAGAAGCTATTGCTAAGCTTTTAGGCTAGTATATACTTTTCTGAACAAGTGATAAGAAGATTAAAAAGCCGGAAATTTTTTTCCGGCTTTTTTTTATCCTGAATTAAGTTGTATTATAATTTAGCGGTTTAGTATGTTTTTCAGAAAATGTCCTGTATACGATTTTGTATTTTCAGATATTTGCTCAGGGGTTCCTTCACCTATTATTTCACCGCCTTCATCGCCACCCTCAGGCCCGAGATCAATAATATGATCTGAAAATTTTATAACATCAAGGTTGTGCTCAATAACAACTACTGTATTACCGGCATCAACAAGTTTATCCAATACATCAAGGAGCTGTTTTATATCGTCCATGTGAAGACCTGTGGTAGGTTCATCAAGAATGTAAAGCGTGTTTGCCCCTGTTTTTTTTGAAAGCTCCCTTGAAAGTTTTATACGCTGAGCTTCGCCGCCTGAAAGAGTAGTGGCCTGCTGACCGATTTTTATATATCCAAGACCGACATCTTTTAAAGTCTGCAGCTTGTTTTTAACAGCAGGAATATTTTCAAAGAATTTATATCCCTGGTTAACAGTCAAATCAAGAACGTCAGCTATATTTTTACCTTTATACTTTATATCAAGGGTTTCTTTGTTGTATCTTTTACCATTGCAAACATCGCATTTTACATGAATATCAGGGAGAAAATGCATTTCAATTTTTGTTACACCATCCCCTGAGCATGCTTCACAACGTCCACCTTTTACATTAAAACTGAATCTGCCCGGTTTATAACCTTTTTCCTGGGCATCAGAGGTTTTTGCAAACAATTCTCTTATAAATGTAAATACTCCTGTATATGTACCAGGATTTGATCTTGGAGTTCTTCCTATTGGAGACTGGTCAATATTTATAATTTTTTTTATGTTGTCAGCACCTTTTATATCTTTATATTCGCCTGGTGACTCAATAAGTTCCGAGTTAAAATAGTTGGTAAGTGATTTGTACAAAGTCTCGATTACAAGGCTTGATTTTCCAGATCCTGAAACACCTGTTACGCATATGAATTTGTTAAGAGGAAACTTTACATCTACATTTTTAAGATTGTTTTTGCAGGCCCCTTTTAATATAAGGCTTTGTTTCGATTTTCTTCTTTTTTCAGGTACTTTTATTTTTTTTCTGCCTGAAAGGTAAAGACCGGTTATTGAATCTGACTGAAGTATTTCTTCAGGTGTACCTTCAAAAGTAACTTTTCCGCCGTTAACTCCAGCTCCCGGTCCCATATCTATAACATGATCAGAGTAAAGTATAGTATCCTCATCATGTTCAACAACAAGTACTGTATTTCCAAGATCTCTCATTTTTTTGAGTGTATCTATAAGTTTAAGATTGTCTCTTTGGTGGAGACCAATGCTTGGCTCGTCCAGAACGTATAAAACTCCTGAAAGTTTAGAACCTATTTGTGTTGCAAGTCTTATTCTCTGACTTTCTCCACCTGAAAGTGTTGATGCGGTTCTTGAAAGAGTAAGGTATGAAAGACCTACGCTTGTTAAAAAATCGAGTCTGTCATTAATTTCTTTAAGAATCGGCTCAGCAATTTTTTTATTTTTACCTTTTAATTTTATTTCAGACAGAAATTGTTTTGCATCTTTTATGGATAGATCAGTTATTTCGGGAAGTGTTTTGTCCTGAACTTTTACTGATCTGCTTACAATATTAAGTCTTGTTCCGCCGCATGATGAGCATGGTCTGAAATTCATGTATTGTCTTATTTCATCTCTTGCATAACCTGAATCTGTTTCAAGGTATCTTCTTTTCAGGTTTTCAATAATACCTTCATAGATTTTTTTTGTAACAGTTTTTTTGCCTTTGAATTCATACTTAAACGGGATCATATCTGTAGAACCGTATATCAGGGTGTTTCTGCATTTTTCAGGCAGCTTTTCAAACGGAGTGTATATATCAGTGTTGTAATAATTGCATATAGATTCAAGAAAATCTATGTAGTAAAAAGAGTTTCTGTTTGCCCAGGGTTTAATTGCTCCCTGTCTGAGGGACAGTTTCTTGTCAGGAACTATAAGGTTTGGGTCAAGTTCTGTGGTACTTCCCAGGCCGTCGCATTCAGGACAGGCTCCCTGGGGAGAATTAAAGGAAAAATTAGCAGGATTAAGCTCGGGATAATTTATTTTACAGTAAGTACATGCTAGTTTTTCACTGAAAAGCGTGTCTTTTTCCTTGTCAATATTTATAACTACAGATCCGTCAGACATTTTTAAAGCAAGCTCAACAGCATCTGTAAGTCTTTTTTCTATACCTTCTTTATTAATAAGCCTGTCAATAACTACATCTATTGTATGTTTTTTGTTTTTTGATAATTTCGGGAGTTCATCAAGGTCAAATATTTCATTGTTTATTCTTACCCTTGCAAAACCTTCTTTTTTTAATGACTCAAAGATTTTTTCATGGGTTCCTTTTTTCCCTGCAGCAATGGGGGCAAGAACAATCATTTTGGAAGATAGCGGGAAATTTTTAATATTTTCTGTTATCTGGTCAACGCTTTGTGCCTGTATTTTTCTGCCGCATGAATAACAAAAAGGTGTTCCTGCTCTTGCAAAAAGGAGCCTTAGGTAATCATAAATCTCAGTAACTGTTCCAACAGTAGATCTCGGGTTGTGGCTTGCAGATTTTTGTTCTATTGCAATGGACGGAGAAAGTCCTTCAATGGAATCTACATCAGGTTTGTCCATCTGTCCTAAAAACTGTCTTGCATAGGTAGAAAGGGACTCAACATATCTTCTCTGGCCTTCTGCATATAAGGTATCAAAAGCAAGTGAAGATTTTCCTGAACCCGAAAGACCTGTAATTACAACAAATTTTTCTTTTGGAATTTTAATGTTTATATTTTTAAGATTGTGCTCTCTGGCACCTTTAATCGTAATTGTTTTAGTATCCATAAACCTGCTTTATCTTGAAATTTAAAATGAAGTACAAAA
Organism: Thermodesulfobacteriota bacterium; assembly: GCA_051744925.1. Taxonomy (GTDB): domain Bacteria; phylum Desulfobacterota; class Desulfobacteria; order Desulfobacterales; family JACKCP01; genus JACKCP01. Next base: position 12,376 of record JBNJDM010000049.1, read on the forward strand.
ATACTATCTTAAAATCTGTTAAAATTTATCAGAAATTTAAGATAGTACTTTTTTTATAAAAATAAAGGGATTTATTATTAAGCTGCAGAATTTGCATGGGACGTTGTTAAAATATCTGTTGTAATATAGATTATTTTAATTTGATGAGAGTAAAAGCCATTAAATAAAGTCAGTTCAGCTTTTGTTTTTTAAATTATAAGCCTGAAAAGACGCAAGTTTAATTGCCTGAATCATGCTCTGGGGATTTGCAGAATTTTGTCCTGCTATATTATATGCTGTTCCGTGGTCTACAGAGGTTCTTGGAAAAGGAAGACCGAGTGTGGTATTTACTCCGTCTTCAAAATGAAGAAGCTTAAAAGGTATAAGCCCCTGGTCGTGATACATGCATAAAACAGCGTCAAATTCAGCGTTTTTTGCGTAGAAAAAGACAGTATCCGGTGGTAAGGGTTCAGTAATATTTATCCCTTTTTTTTGGGCTGTTTCAGCAGCCGGTATAATAATATCCTTTTCTTCGTTTCCGAATAGTGAATTTTCTCCTGCATGGGGATTTAGTCCGCATAAAGCAATTTTTGGATTTTTTATTCCGAAGTTATTTTTAAGACAATTATGTGTAAGAATAATTTTTTTTAATATTTTTTCTTTTGTCAGTGCACACGGTACCTCTGATAAGGGTATATGTATAGTAACAAGAACAACACTGAGTTTTTTACCGTACATCATCATTGCATATTCTTTTGTATCAGAATAATGGGCAAGTATTTCAGTGTGGCCGTCAAAATTAATTTTCGATTCTTTGAGAGTGGTTTTGTTTATAGGAGCTGTTGCTATTGCATCTGCTTTATTTTCCATACACAGTTGTATTGAATCTTTTATGTATGAAAAAACATTTTTTCCTGTGGAACTGTCAGGGGATCCGTATTTGAAATTTTTTATTTCCTCTCCGGATTTTATCACGCTTATTTTGTTTTTAGATTCATTTGCAATATTTTTTTGAAAAATATCTATATCTACACCAAAGTTTAAATCTTTGTTTGTTTTTTCAAGAACTCCGGGGTTTCCTACAACAACAGGCCTGCAGGATTTGTAAATTTCTTTGTTTTGCAGGGCTTTTATTATAATTTCAGGTCCGATTCCGGAAGGGTCTCCCATTGTGATTAATATATCAGGTTTGTTCATGGTGCTTTTTTATCCTTTGGATGTTCAATTCAAGCTTAATATGTTTAAGAAATTAATTTTTGTAATCATAAAATAATAAGGATTAACTTACAATCTGTAATATAAATTTATTATAATATAAAAAAAATTTGTCATATATTGCAGTTTCTTAAATGAAAAACGGAGAAAATCGAAGAAAATAAGAGAAATTAAAAGATTGCATAATTAGCTGAATTTGTGTTCAGCTTCTGTCATCCTTAAAACTACTTAAATTCTATGGAAAAATTTATTAAAGCAAATATTTCGAGTGATAATGGGAGGTAATGATATTTCTTTTTTAAATATACAATAATTATAGTATGTTATCTTTAAGGTTAAAAATCTGTTAAAAACGGGTATAATCAGAATTTAATCATGTTGACTGAAAGCTCTTAATAAAATAGACACAAAACAATTCAATTAAAGTTTACTTCATACTTTCTGTTAAATTCGTTTAATTGCTATAAATAATTATATATCCAAAAATTTATTGAAAAAACTTAAACTTAAACCTTTTTTTGGCAAAAGAGCAGTAATGGATAATTTCGGTCTTGAAATAAAACAAATATTAAAAAATAAGCTTCCTGCGCATTCCTATAACATGTGGATAGATCCTCTTTCTATTTCCAGAACAGATTCGGAAAAAGTGGTTATAGGTTGTAAAAACAGCTTTTTTAAAAAAAGAATACTTGAAAATTATTCTTTTCTTATAAAATCTGTTTTATATGAAAATACAGGCAAAGCCAGTCTTGATATAAAGTTCTGCGAGGATGATACAGCAAAAGTAAAAAGTACTTCAAAAAAAGAGTCTGAAAAACCTGAAAAAATAGTTAAACCTTCAGCCCGTGAAAAAAATATGTTTTCCGGTAAAAAACAAAATCAGATGAATTTTGCTTTTAATACAGGGAAATTTCAAAATGGCAGGTTTTTAAGAAAAGGGTTTACACTTGATAATTTTGTTGTGGGGAAAAATTGTGAATTTGCATATTCTGCAGCGTTGTCACTGGCTTCGGGCCGCAGAATGGGATATAATTCGGTTTATATTCAGTCAGACACAGGTCTTGGTAAAAGTCATCTTTCCCAGGCTGTAGGCCATCATATTCTTTCAGGTGATCCCAGTGAAGCTGTTTATTATGTCTCTGCAGAAGACTTTACCAATGAGATGGTATCATGCCTTCATAATGACAAAATTAATCAGTTTAAGGACAGGTACAGAAATAATTGTGATGTTTTGTTAATGGATGATGTTCAGTTTCTTTCAGGCAAGCCGAGAACCCAGCAGGAACTTTCAATGATACTCGATTATCTGATGGAAGCTGATAAAAAGATAATTTTTTCAGGCAGCCATTCTCCAAAAGATATTCCAAAGCTTAATGATCAGCTTAAATCAAGGCTTTCTTCGAGCTTAATGTCTGCAATTGATAAACCTGATTTTACAACAAGAAGAAAAATAGCCAGGAAAAAGGCTTTATCAGGCGGTTTTGAGCTTCCTGACAATATAATAGACTATCTGGCAAGTGAACTCACAGACAATATAAGGCAGATTGAAAGCGGAATAAGCACAATAGGTCTTAAAAGCGCTTTGCTTGGAACTCCTGTAACTTTACGGCTTGCAGAAGAGATTTTGTCTGAGTTTTCTGAAAAAACAAAGCAGATTACAATTGATTCTATAAAAAAGCTTGTTTGTGAACAGTTTAACGTAACACCTGATCAGCTTGTTTCCAAATCAAGAAAGCAGGCAATTGTCAGACCAAGGCAGGTGGCAATTTTTCTTTCAAGAAAATATACTGACCAGCCTCTTCAGTTTATCGGCAAAAGTTTTAACCGCTATCATGCAACAGCAATTCATGCTATAAAATCAGT
>JBNJDM010000050.1:0-15262 GCA_051744925.1 Thermodesulfobacteriota bacterium
TAAATTGCCTGTGTTAGCCTGAGAAATTATTCGGGATGATATCAGTGAATTTCCTGTTTAAAGGGCAATTCCGGAGCCTGGGAGTTAAAAAACTCTTTTCTTAAGAAATTTTTGATATAATTACACTTTCTTTACAAAGCCTTAATAAAAACTTAATATAATTACACTAAGAACAATCATAAAATCACATTGAATACTTTAATTTATTTAAGGTCTTACAAAAATGAAATCTTTCTCACTAAAAGAGAATATAAAATCAAGCTATAAAAACTTTTTCAGATTAACAGAAAAAACTTTTACAGCAGATAAAAATTCCCAGGCAAGGCTTACTCCAAAAAGATTTTTTATAATGCTTTTATTCTGCATAGTACTTTTTACAGTTCAGACTTTGCACTGGATAGGATACATATGTGATGAAATCTTTTTCAAAGGTTATAAAAAAGTAAAAATAAAAGAGCCTGTTTTTATTTTAGGAGTTCCAAGAAGCGGTACAACTTTTCTTCACAGATTTTTATCCGAAGATAAAAAAAACTTTACAACAATTTCTCTTTGGGAGCTTGTTCTTGCTCCTTCAATAACTCAGAGAAAAATTGTTTCTATACTTGATAAACTCGATTCTGCTGTTGGAGGACCAGGTAAAAAATTAATACACACGGCAGAAAGGAAAGCATTTCAGGGTCTTGACGATATTCACAAAGTTTCGCTTACAGATCCTGAAGAGGACTATTTTTTTCTTGCGCCTGTGTATGCATGCTTTATAATGATTGTTCCTTTTCCTTTTTTTGATGAGCTTGGACACCTGGCTTTTTTTGACGATGAAACACCTGAAAATGATAAAGACAGGATAATGGCTTTTTACAAAACCTGTCTTCAGCGCCATTTATATTTTCACGGGACAGACAAAATACTTCTTTCAAAAAATGTCTCTTTTTCTCCAATGATAGAAGCTTTGTCAGAAACTTTTCCTGACTCAAAAATTATAGCTACTGTAAGACACCCTGAAAAAGCAGTTCCTTCTCATATAAGCTCCATGACAGAAGGTGCCCAGATTTTTGACAATAATATTTCAGGAAATGAATTTAAAAATCAGATGATTGAAGTTCAAAGATATGCATATTCGCACATTCAGAAAAAAATTCCTCTTATTGAAGAAAAAAGACGGCTTGTTCTTACAATGGAAGATATGCAGTCTGCGCTATACTCTTCAGTGTCTCTTCTTTACAGTCATTTTGGATATACAATGTCCAAAGATTTTGAAAAATTTTTAAATAATGAAGATAAAAAACAGAAAAAATATAAAAGCGGGCACAATTATGATGCAAAGTCCTTCGGGCTTACACCTGAAGATATTTTTTCCATATTTTCTGATGTTTATTATGATTACGGGTATTTACCTCCAAAGAACTCAACCAAAGAAAAAAGTTCTTTGAAACAGGCAGAGTAATATGAAAACAAAAAAAGCTATTGTATCGGTTCATGATGTAATGCCGGAAAATCTGACCAGGATAAAAACAATTACAGATTTTTTAACAAAAAGGGGTGTTTTTGAAATAACTTTGCTTATAGTACCTGGTAAAAACTGGTCAAAGGATCAGATAAATCAGCTTAAAAAATTCAGTAAATCAGGATTTAATCTTGCAGGCCACGGATGGATGCATATTATTAAAAGAAAAGAGAGCTTTTTTCACAAATTTCACAGCAAACTGATTTCAAGAAACGAGGCAGAACATCTTTCCCTTTCAAACAGGGAAATTATCGACATCATCAAAAAATCGTATGACTGGTTTAAAGAAAACGGGATTGAGCCTCCCGAACTTTATGTTCCTCCTGCATGGGCAGCAGGAGCTGTTTCAAAACAAGACTTAAAAAAACTTCCTTACAGATTTTATGAATTTCACACAGGCGTTTTTGACTCATATAAGTCAAAGTTTTATTTTTTACCCATTGCAGGCTATATGGCAGATACGCCTGCAAGAAAAAAGTTTATCAAAATTTTCAACAGATTAAATATTTCTTCTTCTTTCATAAACCCTGTAAGAATAGGAATTCATCCAGATGACCTTAATCTTGGGCTTGCAAAAGATCTTGAAAAAAACATATCTGAATTTAAAGTATTTTTATCATATTCAGATTTGAAAAATCAAAAACATCTATAATAACAGCTTTCTTAAAAATTTATAAAAAAAATTAAGCAATAAACCAAACATACGCAGAGTAAAAAAACAGGTCTTCTGAAATAAGATTTGAATAATTATGAAATTTCAGAAAAAGTTCCTGTAAAAGGAAAGAAAAATGGAAAATATAATAAATAACACTTCCAGAACAGATATGCATGTACATTCAAAGTATTCATACAGACCGGCTTCCTGGATACTTAAAAAAATCGGTTGTGCTGAAAGCTACACAGACCCTTTTTATATTTATAAAAATCTTAAAGAAATGGGGATGGATTTTGTAACGATAACTGATCACAACACTATTCAGGGCTGTCTTGATATAGCCCATCTTCCTGATACTTTCATAAGTGAGGAAGTCACAACATATTTTCCTGAAGACGGGTGCAAACTTCATGTTCTTGTTTACGACATTACTGAAAAAGATCATGAAGTAATAAGCAGTATAAGACAAAATGTTTTTGATCTGGTCGATTATTTAAACGAAAAAAATATAGTACACTCAATAGCCCATCCAATGTTCAGCATTAACGGAAAACTTGAAGATCATCATTTCCACAGAATGCTTCTTCTTTTTAAAAATTTTGAGTTAAACGGAGCAAAAGATAATCTTCAAAACCAGATTATACAAAAATTAACCAAAACTCTTACAAAGGAAAAAATTGAGGAACTCTCAAACAAATACTCCATAAAACCGAGAGGAAAAAATCCCTGGGTAAAAGTTCTTACAAGTGGATCTGACGATCATTCTTCACTTTACATGGGCTATTCCTTTACAGAAACAAAAAAAGCTGAAAATCCCCGGGATTTTCTAACCAAAGTAAACTCCGGATACTCCCGGCTTACAACTCAGAATTCAAGACCTGAAACCCTGGCTCATAATCTCTACAGCATACTTTATCAATTTTATGATGTAACTTTTAACATAAATGAATGGATCAATGATCCTGATATAACAGGATTTCTAAAATCTACTCTTCTTCCTCACAATCATGAATACAGGGTTAACTCCAATAAAGAAGAAGCTTCATCAAAGTCGGAAAATAATTTTAATAACAAAGGTTCAGGCGTTCCTCAAAAAGTTCTTGAAGCAGCCAAATCGATAATAAATTATAATCCTGAACTAAAAAAATGGGCAGAAAACCCCTCAAAATCTTCAGAAGAAAGGGGCAAAGTACTTCACAAATTTGTTAATGATATTACCGACCTTATTGTACATAAATTTGCCGACGATTTTTTAAATAAAATGACAAAAGCTGATCTTTTCTACCTTTTTACTGCTGTTAGCTCTTCTGCTTCACTTTACATGATGATGTCTCCGTATTTTATAGCTTATTATCTTTTTTCCAGAGACAGGGGGTTTTGTATAAAATGTATGGAAGATTTTAATATAAAATTTGAAGATAAAAGTTTTCAGGAGACAAAAATAGCAGTATTTACAGATACATTTAATGAAATAAACGGTGTTGCTTCTGCTGTAAGATCGCAGATTCAGGCTGCAAAACAGACAGAAAAACCTATGACTCTTATTACATGCGATCCGGATCAGAAAAAGGAGAAAAACATTGAACCTTTTTCTCCCATAGGTGAATTTAACATGCCTGAATATCCTGAACTTAAAATTTATTATCCACCTTTTTTAAAACTTCTTAATTTCTGCTGGGAAGAAAATTTTACACATATACACGCAGAAACTCCCGGAGCCATGGGACTTACAGCTCTTGCAGTCTCAAATCTTCTTAATATCTCTTTTTACGGTACTTATCACACATCTCTGCCCCAGACTGTGGGATCTATAACAGGAGACAACCAGCTGGAAGATCTTTTATGGAAATATATGATCTGGTTTTACAATAAAATGGATAAAATATTTTCACCTTCTTCGGTAACAGCAAACGAACTTGTGGAAAAAGGAATTCCTGAGAAAAAAATAATTGTACATCCATGGGGAGTTGATACTGAAAAATTCAATCCCGTTAAAAAGAATGGTTTTTTCAAAAGAAATTATGATATTGACGATTCTGTTATAAAACTCCTTTATGTAGGCAGAGTATCAAAGGAAAAAAATCTTCATATTTTTGAGTCGGTTATGAGAAAAATCACACAAACAAGGGATGATGTCTGTCTTATTGTTATAGGAGACGGACCATATCTGGAAGAAATGAAAAATTCATCGGCTGATCTTCCTGTACTTTTTACAGGATATATGGCAGGTGAAGAGCTGTCAGAAGCATATGCTTCTGCTGATATTTTTGTATTTCCTTCAACTGTTGATACAATGGGAAACGTGGTAATGGAAGCCCAGGCATCAGGAATTCCTGTTGTAATTACAGATAAAGGAGGCCCTTCAGAAAACATAATCTCCGACAAAACAGGTATTATTGTTTCTTCTGATGAGAATTTTGCTGACAAATTTGCCGACGCAGTTCTAAGTCTTTGTAACGACCATGAATTAACTGAAAAAATGAAAGTCAATGCAAGAAATTATACAAATGATCGCTCTTTTGAAAACAGTTTTCTATCTTTCTGGAGCAAATATAACTTTAAAAACTGATCGTTTCATATTTTAAAATAAAATTTTTATGCAGCTTACTTCAGATTTACAAAAAATAATAAATGAAAGTCTCAAATGAATATTATTTTCCCGGGTTTTACCTATTTAAGTATTGCTTTTCTGCTCATAGGCCGGGGAATAGGTGTTCCTGCTCCGGAAGATCTTACTCTTATTACAGCTGGATTTTTATGTGCAAAAGAAATCTGTGAATTAGAGCTGATGATTCCACTTGCATGGATAAGTGTAATAGCAGCAGACTGCCTGAGTTTTGGATGCGGAGCTCTTTTCAGAACTCATCACCACAAACTCCCTGTTATAAAATTAATGTTTACAAGGAAAAGACTTTACAGGGCTGAAAAATTTTATCTTGAAAACGGGATTGCAGGAATTCTTCTTGCCAGATTTCTGCCCGGCTTAAAAACTCCTCTTTTTTTTACAGCAGGTGCTGCCCGTTTTTCTTTTTTAAAGTTTCTTATAATAGATACTATAACCAGCATAATAAGTGTTTCTGTTGTTATATCTGCAGGATTTTATCTTTCAAAACAGCTTTATAAGCTAAAAGATGCTGCTGATCTGTACAAGGGAGGAGTTATTATATTTATTCTGATCCTTATTGCAGGAGGCCTTGCTTTTAAATTTCTCAGAAAAAACAACTAATAATTTAGTTTGAAAAAGCCATATCAACGCAATTTAAAGTCATTCGCTGCAAAAATATTTGCAATCGTTTTTAAACTTCGGTTTTTAGCATAAGAGACTGATATAATGGTTAATATAGCTTCCCAAGCAGGAGCTTGGGAACCAGCAGGCGAATGTTTTTTTTCCGTGAAATTCAGTGTTTTCAGTGGTTAATTAAGTATTTTGCGAATTGACTGACAGCCGGCAACCAGGCTCGTTCCCAAGCTCCTGCTTGGGAATGTAACCATCTGATATATATTTATATTTACTACACACAAAGTCCCAATAAAAAAGCCGCCGGAAATATTTTAAACCGGCGGCTGTAATGATTTACTAAAGTATCAGGACTGTATAACAGCTTAATCCAGATTATAGTCTTTGCTCCTCAACTGCATGACAAGCAGTATAGTGTTCACCATGATCAGAGGACACAAGTTTTGGGACTTCTCGTTTGCATCTTTTGTCTGCATAAAGACATCTTGTATGAAAAACACATCCCGAAGGAAGAGTAATCGGCGTTGGGACCTCTCCTTTAAGTTTAATATGTGTTCCTGTTTCTGATCCCGGCTTTGGAATTGCACTTAAAAGAGCCTGGGTATAAGGATGAAGAGGATTTTCAAAAATAGTGTCAGCAGGAGCAACCTCGCATAAAGTACCAAGATACATAACAGCCACTCTTGTACTTATATGTTCAACCACTGAAAGATCATGGGTTATCATCATATATGTAAGACCGAAATTGTCCCTTGCATCCATTAAAAGGTTTAAAATCTGCGCCTGAATTGAAACATCAAGTGCTGATACAGGCTCATCTGCAACTATGAATTCAGGATCAACCATAAGAGCTCTTGCTATACTGACTCTTTGTCTTTGTCCTCCTGAAAATTCATGAGGATATCGTTTTCCCCAGTTCGGGTTTACCCCTACCTGTTCCATGACATAAGCGACTTTATCTTCAACCTCACCCTGGGATATTGAAGGCTCATGGAATTTTAAAGGCTCTTCAAGTGCCTGATTCACTGTCATTCGGGGGTTAAGAGATGCATATGGATCCTGAAAAATCATCTGCATTTTTTTTCTGTAAGGAAGCATTGAAGAATCATCAAGATGATCAATTCTTTGATCTTTATAATAAATCTCACCTGAATCAGGTTTATGAAGACCCATAACAACTCGTGCAAGTGTTGATTTACCGCAACCGCTTTCTCCAACAACAGAGAGTATTTCACCCTGATTTATTCTGAAACTGACATCATTTAAAGCATGAACAAGAGTTTTTTCTCTTTTGAATTTTTTATCTTTAAATTTTATCTGATCAAGAAACCCGCCTGAAATATCAAATTCCTTGATCAGTTTATTTACTGTTAACAACGGCTTTTTTTTATGCATAAATTTACCTTTGAATAAAATCTGAACAAATCATACCATATGACAAGCCACAAATCGTTTAAACTCACCTCTTTGCTTTAATTCGGGAACTGTTTTTCTGCAAATATCTGCAGCAAGCTCGCATCTTGGATTAAAAGCACAGCCTTCAGGCATTTCAGTCAGGTTGGGCATATTTCCCGGAATCTGATGAAGCTTTCTTTCAGTTCCCCTTGAGCCGGGAAGAGCTTTTATAAGACCTTGTGTATAAGGATGCTGAGGACTGGAAACAATATTTGCAGTCGATCCTGTTTCTACAATTCTTCCTGCATACATTACAGCTATCTTCCTGGTTACCTGGGAGACAACTCCAAGATCATGGGTAATAAGTATCAGGCCTGTATCATTGTTTTTACAAAGTTCCAGAAGAAGCTCCATGATTTCTGCCTGAATAGTAACATCAAGTGCTGTTGTAGGTTCATCAGCAATTATTACAGCAGGATCAAGAAGAAGAGCAATTGCAATAATTATTCTTTGTCTCATTCCGCCTGAAAATTCATGGGGATACTGATTCAGTCTTTGTTCAGGAGAAGGAATATGAACCTGTCTTAATTTTTCTACGGCTATAGCAAGCGCATCTTTTTTCGAAACTTTTCTGTGCGCAAGTATAGTTTCAGCCATCTGATCTCCTATTGTAAAAACAGGATTAAGAGTCATCATAGGATCCTGAAAAATCATGCTGATCCTGTTTCCTCTTATATGTCTTATAAGATCAGGGGATGCTTTGCTCAGATCCCGGCCTTCAAAAAAGATTCCACCACTTGCTATATATCCGGGCCTGCTTATAAGATCTATTATTGAAAAACCTGTAACAGACTTGCCTGCTCCGCTTTCCCCTACAATTCCAAGCCTTTCGCCTTTATCAAGCGTAAAGCTTACTTTATTTATAGCTGTCAGCTCACCCGATCTGAGGGCAAACTTAACTTCAAGATTTTTTACTTCTAACAGATGCTCCATTTTTAATTATCCTTTATAGAGCTTTGGATTTAAAACGTCTCTTAACCAGTCGCCTAAAAGATTTACAACAAGAACCAGAACAATAAGCAAAATCCCCGGAAAAATAGTTATCCACCATGATCCGCTGAAAATATACTCAAAACCTGCATTTATAAGTGAGCCAAGAGAAGGCTTTGTAACAGGCATTCCAAGTCCGAGAAACGAAAGTGCAGCCTCGCTCATTACTGCATTTGCAACCTGAATTGTTGATATAACAAAAATAGGAGAAAGGGTATTGGGCAGAATATGACGGAACATTATCCAGTTTCGTCTAAGACCGATTACCCTTGCAGCTTCAACATACTCCTTTTCCTTTTCTCCGAGAACAGAAGCTCTTACAGTTCTTGCGTACTGAGGCCATTCAGCAAGACCGATAATCAGCACAAGAATAGGAACAGCATATTCACCGTAAACCCCTGATCCGAAAACAGTCTGAAATATAGCACTTATAAAAATCGCAACCATAAGTGTGGAAAATGAAAGCTGAATATCTGCAAGCCTCATAAAAAAGGAGTCCAGCCTGCCCCCGATATATCCCGACAAAAGCCCTATTAAAACTCCGAGAAAAGCCTGAAGACACACAGCTCCTATACCTATAATTATTGAAACTCTCATTCCGTACATCATGGTTGAAAGCAGATCTCTTCCCTGGGCATCTGTTCCAAGAACAAATTCAGGGTCACCGCCATCCTGCCATACAGGAGGAATTTCAGAATCCATAATACTTATAGTCATTGTATCATAGGGGTCGTGGGGAGCTGTCAGCGGAGCTGAAAAACTAATAATAATAAGCGCAGCAAAAACAGCAAAACTAAATATTGCAACCGGATCCCTTAAAAAAGAGTATAAAAGATAAGACTCTTTGAATTTTTTCCAATTATTCATTATTTTGTACCCGAAATTCTGACTTTTGGATTAATAATACCGTAAATTATATCTACCAATGTATTAACAACAACAAACAAAACGCCCACAAACATAAGATAGGCAACAAGAAGAGATGTATCTGATCTTTCCACAGCCTCAAGAAACATAAAACCCATTCCCTGCCACTGAAAAACTGTTTCAGTAAGAATTGTATAGGCTATCATTATGCCGAGCTGAACCCCGCCGACTGTAATAACAGGAAGAAGAGTGTTTTTAAAAGCATGCTTAAACCATATCTTTTTTCTTGTAAGTCCTTTTGCCCATGCAAATTTAATATATTCAGTCTGAAGCACTTCCATCATTTCAGCTCTTATAAGTCTTATGAACAAAGGAAGCATAATAGATGAAAGTGAAACTACAGGAAGTATAAGATGTTTGATTCCGTCCCAGGTGAGAAACCCCGTTGACCAGAGCCCGCCGAATATTTCAACGGTATCCCCCCTTCCGTATGACGGAAGAATGTTCATGTTTACTGCAAAAAGAAATATAAGCATTATAGCCGTTAGAAACACAGGAATCGATACACCGACTATGCTAAGTCCCATTATGCATCTCGACAAAATGCTTTTCGGCCGTATTGCACAATACGTACCTAGAGGTATTGAAAGAATAATAATCAGTACCGCACTTGCAAAAACAAGTTCTATTGTTGCAGGGGCTTTATCTAAAATAACCTCTGTTGCAGGTTTTTTAAAAAAATATGAAATACCGAAATCGCCTCTGACGGCATCCTTTAAAAAATTTTTATACTGAATTAAAAAAGGATCATTCAAACCAAGCGTGTCTCTTAATGCTTCTCGTTCAACCTCTTTTACGGAAACTCCCATCAAACCTCGGATTGGATCTCCAACCTGGCTTTTAATGGTAAAACCTATAAAGCTGATCACAAGCATTACTATAACAGCCTGAATTATCCTTCTGATTATAAAAGCAAACATATGTCAACCTGTCTTTAATCTCTGCCTTTTAAAGCCTGAAAATATATAAAGCCGGCTTAAATGCCGGCTTTATTATAATAAAAAGACCTAAAAGCTATTTAACAACAAGCTCTCCAAAGTAAGGAAAGTTCATCATGTTTATTATAGGCTCAATCACAAGATTGTTTTTCCCTGCCCATGAAAGATTCTGCCAGTGAAGAGGCATAAATGCGGCTTCATTGTAAAGAGTTTTTTCAACTTCTTTAAGCATTGCATCTCTTACATCAGGGTCAGTTTCTGTCTGACACTTCATAACAAGCTCGTCAACTTTGTCATTGCAGTACATTCCGCTGTTGTACTGTCCGTAGCCTGTATCCTTTGAAGGGCACATAACAAGATACTCTGAGTAATTTGCTGAATCTTCGGTATCAGGGTGCCATCCTATCATCTGAATATCTGCAGATCTTTCGTCAAATGCAGGCCAGTACTGAGCCTTTGGCATTGTCTTAAGATTAACCTTTATATTAATCTTTGAAAGCATTGCAGCAACTGCTTCTGCTATTTTTTCATCATTAACATAACGGTTGTTGGGTGCAATCATTGTACATTCAAAACCGTCTTCATAACCAGCCTCTTTCATAAGCTGCTTTGCTTTGGCAAGGTCGTATCTCGGCTTTAATTCCTCAACATAGCCGCCGAAACCTTCAGGTCCCTGCTGTCCTGCTGCTACAGCCTCACCCTTCATAATCTTTTCTACTATACCTTCATTGTTTACTGCATAAACCATTGCCTGGCGGACTTTTTTATTTGCAAACTCAGGCCTTCTCTTCTGGTTCATCTGAAAGGTTATGATACGTGACCCGCCCATGGTTACAAGCTTTACATCATCAGATCTTTTAACCATTTTATAATTCTGGGGAGTAACAGGATAAATAAAATCTACATCACCTGAAAGAAGAGATGCCACTCTTGTTGAATCTTTTTTAATAGGATTCATTACAAGCTCTTCTACATTACCGGGGCAGTCTTTGTCCCAGTATTCGTCAAATCTTTTAAAAACAGTTTTTACACCCTGCTGACGATAAGTAACATAAAAAGGGCCTGTACCTGACTGATGTGTATTTGCAAAAGACTCTCCTACTTTTACAATAGCGTCTTTGGGCTTTCCGTTTTCATCTTTGCCTGTATAAAATTTGCTGTCCATCGGAAATACATATGTCATCATATTAAGAACAAGACCGTAAGGCTCTTTTGTTTTAATATCTACTGTATATTTATCAACAGCTTCTGCGCCTTCAAAAGGCTCAAAAAGACCTTTAAAATCCTGACTTTTTTTAAGCCTGTCTATTGTCCATACAACGTCTTTAGCTGTAAAGCTGTTTCCGCTGTGGAATTTTACGCCTTTTCTTAAGTTAAAGCGCATTGTACGATCATCAACTCTTTCCCAGCTTTCTGCAAGGCGGGGTTCAAAATCCATGTTCTTTGTCCAGCGCACAAGCGGATCAAATGCAAGGTGGGAATAAGCAAGCATCTCACCTGAAAGCTGAACATGAATGTCAAGAGACACAGGATCTGCAGCTACTCCAAGTGTAACCTTGTTTGCGTGTGCTAAGCCGGAAAAAGCAATAAGTGCGGCCGCAATAAAACCAAACAGTTTTTTCTTCATCTTCTCCTCCGAATAATTAATAAGATTAATTTTCCATTAAAACCTAACCTGAACAGATTTCAGGCCTGCCTTATATGCAGAATAAATTGCGCAGGATCTGAACAAGGTAAGCCTGACGCAGTTTAACGCAGAATTAAAGCCGGAAATCCCTGATAGTTAACATTTTAAAATATTAAACTAAAGATTTAAGCCCTGATGATACATTAATGAGTCTAACAAAAAACAAACTTTTATCTTATTATAGATAAACAAAAACAGGGTCAAGTATTTATCAACTGAGTCAATTAATTTTAAAATTTTCTTCATTAAATAACTGCTGAATTAAAACTGACCTTTTTAAAAATTCTAAATTCTGCTTCAAAATTTAAACTTCGAAAAACCCGGATATATTCAAAATCAAACTTTTCATCTGCCACAACAGAACTGCCGCAACTGAACAAAAAATTCTGGTTTTCGGTCATATACTATTTAAATACGAAGGCATAAATCACTGTTGAAAAAGCAAGAATAAACAGTGTTAACATCAGAATAAATAAAGATTTATAAAGCTTTTTTAAAAACATACTTTTCAAAATCGGAATGAACTTTTCCGAAAAAAATTGACTTTAAACTGCGCTCTGGTATTTTCATTTTTTAAGAAGATCAAGTTTCAGATCAACAACCATAACAATATTAGTTACTGAACTAAAACTCTGGTTTTTTACCAAATTACTATTTAAAAGAGGCGGCTCAAATGAAAGATATAAAAAAATATCTTCCTGCATATGCTTTGACATTTTTGATGACATTTGCTGTATGGATCTTTTTTTCAGGCCTGCTTGACCTGTACCATCTTATACTCGGGGCTTTATCTGCCGGACTTGTGAGTTTTTTATCGGCAAGAATAATATTTCCCGAACCTTTAAAAAAAGATCTTATGGCGGTATGGCTAAGGTTTTTAATGTATTTTCCATGGCTTATAAAAGAGATCTTTATGTCTTCTTTTCATATTTTAAAAATAGTTTTAAGCCCTGACATAAAAAATGCAATCAACCCTAAGATATTTGAATTTAAAAGCAAAATAAAAAACCCGACAGGACTTGTTACCTTTGCAAACTCTATAACACTTACGCCGGGTACAATAACTGTAAAAGTTTCTTCAACAGGTAAATTCCGGGTGCATGCAATTGATGATACCACAGCCGGAACTCTTCCCGGAATTATGGAAAAAAAATCAGCAAAAATTTTTGGTGAGAAAATTTATGGATAATCTTTTTTTATACAGTGCCCTGTTTATAGCTTTAATTATGTTTGTGTCATTGTTCAGAGCTGTTGCAGGACCTACAATTCTCGACAGAATCATAGGCGTTAATGCCATAGGCAGCAAAACAGTGCCTTTACTGATTCTTATAGGTTTTATGTACGAAAGAGTCGAAATGCTTATAGACATTGCGCTTGCATATGCAATGCTCAATTTCATAGCTGTGCTTGCTGCATCAAGATTCTTTCAGAAACGAAAAGGACTCGATAAGGAAGAAGAACAATGATTTACTTAACAGGATTTCTAATGGTAACCGGACTTATATTTATGTTCGGCGCAGCTGTTGGACTGATCAGGCTTCCTGATTTTTATTCAAGGCTACATGCTGCTGGTATGCTTGACACAACAGGCATGCTTCTTTTTATTGCATCGGCATCAATTTATACTTTATGGCAGGATTTTTCGCTTGATTCAGTATTTCTTACGGTCAAGCTTTTATTTATAGCAGTTTTTATTTTTATAACCAGCCCTACTGCAACCCACGCAATAGTTGATGCAGGGATAAGGGCAGGAATGGAACCCTGGACAAAAAAGGATGATTAAATGTCACCTCTTCTTAATTTTATAATTCTTTTCATGGTTGTTATATGCGCAGTTGGAGCCCTTACAGTAAAGGACCTTCTTGGAGCTTCTCTTGTGCTGAGTGCATACAGCTTTCTTTTATGCCTTGTATGGGCTGTTATGGGAGCTGTGGACGTTGCATTTACAGAAGCGGCTGTAGGTGCCGGAGTAAGCACGGTTTTTTTTGTTGCAGCTGTTTTTCATACATCAAGGGAGACTAAAGATTGAAAACTTTTGCCAAAATCATACTAATCTTATGTTTTTCCGTATTTTTATGGCAGTCATGGGATTTTCCTGACTGGGGGGATCCTGAGTCACCTGCAAGCACTCATTTATCTCCGTATTTTATTAAAAATACAATGAAAGACTCCCATGTTCCAAACATTGTAGCATCTGTTCTTGCAGATTATCGTACTTTTGACACAATGTTTGAAACAGTAGTTGTTTTTGCAGCAGGCCTTGCTTGCTTTTTCCTTCTCAGACGGAAACCTGCTGAAAAAAAATCAAAATATTTCAGGCACCTTCCCACCGGAGCCACAATAAAAATTGAACCGGGCGGAAAAACCCCTTCGGGCAGATCAAAAGTATTCAGAGAAATCGATTCTTTATGGATACCTGATGATCTTATAATAAAAAAGACCTGTCAGTTTATAATACCTTTTATCCAGATTTTTGCACTCTATGTTGTAGCACACGGACATTACAGTCCCGGCGGAGGATTCCAGGGCGGTGTAATTCTTGGAGCCACAGTTATTATTTTTGCTCTTTCAAGAACTCTTTCATCCGGCATAAAATGGGTATCAGAAAAATCAGCTTCTGTTACTGCTGCCGCAGGTGTTTTTATTTACGCAGGAGCAGGAGCATTATGCGTAATTGCAGGCAAGGTATTTTTAAACTACGAAGCCCTTGCGCCTATTCTCGGAACTGACAAGGTAATGGCAAGATCATACGGTATTTTTATTGTTGAAATAGGTGTTACAGCAGCTGTTTCTGCAGTAATGATCTGGATATACTATAATCTGTCTTCAGCCGGTAAACACGACGAAGGTTTATAATTTATGGAAATATACAACACAATTTTAGCAAACTACAATTACTGGATTTTTATAATCCTTATGTTTATTGGATTATACGGAGTTATTGCCAAAAACAATATTGTAAAAAAAATAATAGGAATGAATATATTTCAAACATCTATAATTCTTTTTTTTGTATCAACATCTGCAAAGCTTGAAGGAACTCTTCCTATTATTAAAAATGCAGGACATAACGGCGGCGGACATGGTGTAAATGCAGCCGACTATATGAACCCGCTTCCCCATGTTCTGATGCTTACAGCAATTGTTGTTTCTGTGGCAACAATAGGGGTGGCTCTTGCACTGGCAATAAAAGTCTACAGAAATTATGAAACACTTGAAGAAGACGAAATCAGAGAAAAAATATCCTCAGGGTATTCTGGCGAAAACTGATAAATTTTAATGCTAACGGATTTTAAATTATGACTGAGCAGTTACCAGGTTTAATTGTTATAGTACCTCTTTTTGCAGCCATTTTTGCATCTGCATCTGGATGGCTTAACAGAAATTATCCATACATTATTTCTGTGCTTGCACTTACATTTACAACTTATGCATCTGTTGTAATGCTTATTCAGACTGCAGGCGGCACAACTCTGAGTTACTATATGGCAGGATGGCTTCCGCCTGTTGGAATATCATACAGAATAGATACTTTAAGCGCGCTTGTAATCGCAGCAATACAGATTACAGCTCTTTTAAATCTCCCAGTATCAAGAGCATATACAGAGCAAAGCTTCAGCAAAAAAGAGGCTCCGTTTTACGGACTATACCTTCTATTTATAACAGGACTTACCGGAATTACAGCAACCGAAGATGCCTTTAACCTTTACGTGCTTCTTGAAGTATCATCACTTACAGGATATGCGCTCATAGGAATGGGTACAAACAGAAGTCCTCTTGCAGCACTGAATTATCTTATAATCGGAAGTGTGGGAGCTTCATTTTACCTTCTCGGTATAGGATACATTTATATAAAAACCGGTACATT